>NZ_OY776147.1:3113212-3469818 GCF_963675305.1 uncultured Hyphomonas sp.
GCGGCGGGTTCACCAGGGTCAGCACCTTCAGCAGCCAATCCGGCAGCTCACCGTTCGGCAGCTTCTTCTGATAGTCCGGGAATTTCTCGCGCAGCACGTCGGCGACTTCGCTCATCCACATGAACCGGCCGGACGCCAGGAAGCGCTCACCTGCCGCTTCGGGCACCGTCATCGCCTTCACATGCGCATCGGCGACATCGCGCACATCGACCACGCAGAAGCCGACCCGCGGCGAGGCCGGCGCCTTGCCTGTCATCAGCTGGGTGATGATCTGGAGCGAAGTGGAGACGTCCGCGCTCATGGCCGGGCCGAGCACGGCAGACGGGTTGATGACCGACAGCTCCATCCCGGCGCCCTCCCCGGCCATATAGTCCCAGGCGGCTTTCTCGGCGATCGTCTTGGAGCGGGTATAGGCCGTGTTGTCCTTCAGATTGTCGGGATCGGACCAGTGCTCCTCGGTCAGGGGATTGGGCCGGGCATCGCCCCAGCCATAGGCAATCGCCGCCATGGACGAGGTCATGACGACGCGCTTCACGCCCGCGGCCTTCGAGGCCTTCAGCACCCGCAGGGCGCCGTCACGAGCCGGGCGGATCAGCTCGTCATGGTCTTTCGGCATCACGGCCAGGAAAGGCGATGCAAGGTGCTGGACATAGTCCATGCCCTCGACCGCCTCCGCCCAGCCGGCATCGCTGGTCAGGTCCGCCTCGACAATGTCGATATGCACGGGCTGGCCGGCATAATCGCTCAAAATCGTGTTCAGCGGCGTTTCCCTGGAAACGGAACGAGCCGTACCCCTGACTTCGTGGCCTTCCTCCAGCAGCTGTTGGATGACATGACCGGCGATGAAGCCGGTGGCGCCGGTGACGAGAACTTTGGCCATGCGAGTCTCCCTTTTCAGTCGTGACCAATGAACGATATCGCCATCATTCACAAGGGAAGACTTTAAACCACGGCCCGTCAGCCCTCTCTTGCGCGGCGGCGCACCTGCCGTTCCCGCAGTGTGATATAGGCCGTGGCACCGATGATGATGGCCGTGCCGGCCCAGGTCCACGGTCCCGGCAAGGCCTTGAACAGGAACCAGTCCACCGTCGCCGCCATGGGCAGACGCAGATAATCGATCGGCGACAGGAACGAGGCGTCTCCGATTGCCATGCCGCGGATGTAGAAATACTGCCCGGCCACGCCGCACCCACCCATCAGCGTGATCAGCGCCCAGTCCTGCCAGGAGGGCATCACCTCCGGCATCTTCCAGAGGGCGAGCGGCAACAGCATCGCCGAGGAGAGTAAATTCGCCCAGATCAGCAGGGTCACCGGCCGGTGATTGCGCGACAGCAGCTTCACCAGCGTGATCGCTCCGGCCATGCAGAAGGCCGCTGCCAGCGCCAGCAATGTGCCGAGGCTGACGCCTGCCTGCGGCTGGGTCATGATGAGAACACCGATGAACCCGGCGAGCGTGGCGCCCCAGCGGTGCCAGCCGACCGTCTCTTTCAGCAGCACCGCCGCCAGAACCGTGATGAACATGGCGCGCGAGAAACTGATCGCATTGAATTCCGACAGTGGCAGGCCGAACTGCGCAGAGACCGCATAAAAGCCGAAAATGAAGCCCATCGTGCCAAACAGGCTGCGCAGTAGCACCAGGCCCGGCTGGTGGATGCGCATGATGCCCCAGCCCTGCTGCATGATCACCGGCAGGGTCAGGATGAGGGCAATGAACGACCGGAAAAAGGCGAGGAAACCGGGGTCGTATTCCGCCGACTGAACCTTGGACAGGGTCAGGAACACGGTGAAGACGAGCCCCGAGGCCGTCATCCAGAGCGCACCTTCGAGGTTGCGGGGTTCTTCAGCCGCACTAACCTCGGCGATACCTGATTGATCTGGACTGACTGCCATGACCGCCTTTTCGCCTTCCGAAGTCGACGAGATCGACGCCCTGTGGCGCAGCCTGCCGCCGGATCATATGTGGACCGGGTGGGCTGCCGCTGGCGAGTCCCCCGATCAGATCTGGATCTTTCGCACCCGGGCCCACTGGCGCCGCTTCCCGCTGTTCAAGTCCGATGAGGGCTATGCCCTGTCGGATGAGAAAGGCCGCCGGGTGATCCGAGCCGCCTCCCTGCAGGAATTGCTGTCCGCTGTCGAGGCCATCCCCGGCCTCGACCCGGACCGGAAAAGCTGACCCCTATCCTTGCTGTGCCTTCATGGCTTCGGCCATCTGTTCGGCCTGTTCCGGTGTGATGCCCAGCGCTTCGAGCACCGGCCCGCCGGCAGATTCGTCCCAGGAGTGGCGCGGGCCAACCGTGATGCCGCCATCGACGGTGAACTGGCTGCCGGTGATGAACTCGGCCGCATCGGAGGCGAGGAAGGCTGCCATCTCGGCGATGTCACGCCCTTTGCCCGTCCGGCCTGCCGGCTGCATCGCGCCGCCCTGCTGGGCCAGCATCTCCGCCATCTGGTCGGCCACTTCCCGCGGCATGCCGAGGGACGCCCCGAAGATCGAGGTCGCGATGAAGCCCGGCAGGATCGCGTTCACGCGGATCTTGTGCTTGGCCACCTGCGCCGCCGCGATGCGCGAAAAATGCGCCACACCGATCTTGGCCACGGAATAGGTGATCGGCGCCCAGCCGGCTTCCAGCGCGCTGATCGAGGAGGTGTTGATGATGGAGCCGCCGGACTCCTTCATGCGCTCGACGGCGTATTTCGTGCCGAAGAAAACCTGCTTCAACAGCAGGTCCATCGTCTTGTCATAACCTTCTTCGTCCAGCTCCTCGATCGTGGCCGGGGTGCCGCCGCTGCCGGCATTGTTCCAGACCACGTCGATCTTGCCGAAATGGCTGACCGCACCTTCCATCAGGGCTTCCAGCTCAGCCAGGTCCAGCACATCGCAATGAATGTAACGGACGGTATCCGTCCCGAAGCGGGTCTCCAGCGCGCGGCCCTTTTCGTCCTGGATGTCGGCAGCGATGACTTTCGCACCGGCCTCCACAAAGGTCTCGACGCCTGCCAGGCCAATGCCGCTTGCCGCGCCCGTGATGACAGCAACCTTGCCGCTCAGATCCGCCATGATGATTCCTCCCTTATGGTCCAGGCATCATGCACGGGGGTTCCGTGTGGTCCGTCAAGCAAAACCTGACAGAGGCGTCACGATTATTTCAATCCGAAGCGTTTCCAGAAAATGCCATCCAGCATGCGCTTGGGCAGGCGGGTCGGAATGGTCCAGTTGGTGAGTTTGTCGGGCACCGGCGCGTAGCGCGCTTTCGGCTTGCGGTCAGCCAGTGCGGTTTCGATATGGCCCGCGATTTCTTCCGGCGTCAGGCCGGTCCGGCCGCCTGACAGCATCACCTCTTCGAACCGTTTCAGGGAATCGGCCCAGTCGCTGGAGGCATAGGGGCCTTCCGTATTGTCCTGCTCGGCCTTGTCCCAGATCGGCGTCTTCACAGAGCCGGGCCCGATGGCGATTGCATCGATGCCATAGATGACCAGCTCGCGGCGCAGCGTATCCGTCATCGCCTCCACCGCATGCTTGGTGGCCGTATAGGCCCCGAGGAAGGGCGAGGCGAGCCTGCCCCCAACACTGGTGATATTCACGATCCGGCCGGGTTGCCCTGTGCGCGCCGGATCAGACCCCAGCAGCGGTACGAAGGCCTGCGTCACAGCCAGCAGGCCGAACACATTGACCTCGAAATGCGCCCGAAAGTCCTCCATGGGCTGGATCGCCAGCGGACCCATTTTCGCGATGCCTGCATTGTTGACGAGACCGGCGAGGCGTTCGCCGTCCAGCGCTGCAGACACCGTCTCGGCCGCTGCCGCCACCTGATCCGGTTTGGTCACATCGAGGATGACCGGGCGCAGGTCACCGGAGGCGCCCTGCTTCAGCTGCGCGCCGTCGGTCTCTTTGCGCACACCGGCAAAGACCCGCCAGCCCTCTGCCGCCAGGTGGCGCGCGGCCCCTGCCCCGATCCCGGTGGAAGCCCCAGTGATGATGACGGTCTTCATGCGCTTGCTCCTCAAACCGGAGCCAGGCATCAGGCTCCGTCCTTGCCCCCATCGATAACACGGAATACCGGCCGCCCGCTGGGGCGCGGCGGCGTCGGGGCTTTGTCCTTATACGCATCGGACCCGGGATCAGACGCCTCTTCTTTCGCAACCGCCTTCAGCACCGGCTTGCCGCGGGGCGCTGGCCCGGGTGCAGGCTTAGGCATTGGCGGCGGCGCCGGGGCGGCGTCCGCCTCCTCCTCGATGTCATCATCGATCTGGCGCACACGCGGGGCAGCGCGCTTTGCGAAGCTGCCTTTCGAGGATTTCTTGCCCGGCCCTGCCTTGTTGCCAAAGCCTTTCCGGGCCTTGCCGCGGGCCTTCTTGTCGATCTCTTTCAGCTTCACCTGCTGCAGGGCCGACAGCGCCTCGCCTTCATTGCCCTTCATCGGGTCGGCAAAGGCCGAGCCGTATTTCTCGATCCGCTCTTCGACTTCTTCCAGGAACTCGCGCTCCCAGTCGGACAGGGGCGGCCCCTTGCCCTGTTCGGCAAGCTCGGCCGCCTTGCGCAATTTGCGCAGCGCGGCGCGCTTTTTCCGTTCGTCGACATCCCGGCCCATGGGCCAAGCCTATCCTGATCGGGTGTTTCTACAAAGCCTCAGGCTTCGCCGAGGGCGATGAGGTAGGTTTCGAGCATCATTTCCTGCTCTTCGCGGTCGGACTTGTCGATCTTGCGCAGACGTACCACCTGGCGCAGCGCCTTAGTGTCGAAGCCGAACGCCTTGGCCTCGGCATAGATCTCCTTGATCTGCTCGGCGACCTCTTTCTTCTCTTCTTCCAGGCGCTCGATCTTGGCGACCGTCTGGCGCAGTTTCTCGCGGCTGGCTTCGGTGAGGTTCTCGATCGGGGCGTCGTCCATGAGGAACTCCAGTTATTGGCCGGCAGGCGGCAGAATCGGTCGTGGAAAGGAAAAGGAGCCGCGTCTTAGCGGCTCCCGGGCAAGCTGGCCAGACGCCGGATGGCATCGGCGACGTCGGGCCCATGTTTATGATGGGGCATGTGGCCTTCTTCGGGCAGGATGACCAGGTCAATGTCAGCCTGTTTCTTCAGGCGGGCCGTGTGTTTCGCCGGCGTGATCACCGTGTCCTTGCTGCCTGAGAAGACCGTGATCGGCACCGACAGTTCGCCATAGCGTTTCGACTGTTTGCCAAGTTCCCGGTCCAGCACGCGCACATCGCGGGCATTGGCGCGGAAAGCCGGTGGGCGGAACAGGAGGCCGATGCCGGATTTGTCGTAATAGCCTTCCGGGGCAGGCGACGGATCGAACACGCCGCCGATCCCGGCTTCCACCTGCGACGGCCCGACCAACGGCACGACCTGGCTGAAGGCCGGGCCGATCAGGCGCGAGGCGGCGAACCGGTTGTACCAGGCATGGCCTTCCCCGCCCCAGTCATGCGTCACCGGCGCCAGAAGGACGAGGCCCTTCACAAGATCCGGACGGTCGAGGGCAACGCGCAGCGCCACCGCGCCGCCAAAGGAATGGCCGACCACGACGGCGGGCTCACCCGGCGCGAGCGCTTCCAGCACGCCTGCCATCTGTGCAGCTTGCACTGCGAGGGTTTCAGCTCCGGGCAGACGGGCGGAATGGCCGTGGCCCGGCCGGTCTGCCATCAGCACACGGAACTCCTGTTCCAGGCGCGGCGCCAGCGTCCAGCTGAATTCGCGCGCATTGGCGCTCGCGCCATGGATCATCAGGACGGGCGGGCCGGACTTGCCCGCCTCCAGCACGTGCACGTCATGGCCGCCGACCTCGACACGGCGTCCGGATGGCGGGTGGGCCTTCTGGATGCGGGACGTATAGGCCCCCGACGAGAGACCGAGCGCGCCGCCGAGCCCTGCCAGCGTGATGGCCGTTGCCGTCAACAAGGCCTCAGAGCCCCTGCCCTTCGGCGATCTTGGCGAGGCGTTTCTCCGCCTGCAGCCCGTCGCGCATATAGGGGTAGATCGCCAGCGCCTCGCGCCAGGCTTCCAACGCCTGGTCATTGGCGCCCATGGTCTCGAACATGGAGCCGAGCCCGGCCCAGGCGCCAAAATGGCGCGGCTCAAGTTTCAGCGTCTCGTTCAGGTCCCGCAGCGCTTCGGGGAAATTCTCCTCGGCCAGGAAGATCCCCGCCCGGCGGAACCAGGCCTGCGGATTGTCCGGCTTGATGAGGATGGCGCGGTCGTAAAACGTCCGCGCGGTTTCCGTGTCGCCGATCATCTGCGCTTCGACCCCGCGCTGCATGATCATGTCGACCGTGGGCGAGCCGGACTCCATCCAGGAGGCCCAGATGTCCTGCGCTACATCATTGGCTTCGCTTTCGCTCGGCGCGTTCCTCAACTTCTCGAACATCTCGTCCGTCGGCACGGCCAGCGCAGGCAGGCCGGCGATCATAACGGCAAGGGTAAGGAGGAGAGCTCTCAGCATGGGCGCGATACTACCTGTCCAATACGGCCGGGCAATGTCCTCTTTCTGTCAGACTGTCAGAGGAAGCCTTCTGCCGTCAGGGCCGCTTCCAGCCCCTCTGCAGAGCGGAAGTGGTGCGTACGGAAGCCGAGCGCATCGGCGGCGGCGATATTCTTCTCGCTGTCGTCGATGAAAAACACCTCGCCCGGCGCCGGATTCCCAAGTTTTTCCAGCGTATGTGCAAAGATCGCGGGATCGGGCTTCACCAGGCCGATGTCGCCGGAAACGACCGTGTGGCGGAAGCGCTTCACCAGCGGAAAATGTTCCAGCATCAGCGGCCAGGTTTCCGATGGCATATTTGAGAGGGCGTAAAGCGGCACAGCGCGGGCCTCCAGCCGGTCGATGAGATCCGGCGTGCCGTCGATATAGCCGTCGAACATCTCCATCCAGCACCCGCCCCAGGCCCGGATTTCGGCTTCATATTGTGGGTATTGCGCGATCAGCGGCAGCGCATTGTCGGCAAAGCTCACGCCCGCGTCGTGGCGGGTGTGCCAGGCCATCGTACAGATTTCGGAGAGAAATCGCTCGCGCTCTTCCGCGTCAGGCAGGAGGCGCGAATACAAACGGGCCGGCTCCCAGTCGAGCACGACCCGTCCAAGATCGAAAAGAGCAATCCGGGCGGTCATTTTCCCGCCTTATTGCCCATTCACGTTCCGCTCAGCCTTGCTTTGCTTTGAAGCGGGGATCGGTCTTGTTGATGACATAGACCTTGCCCTTGCGGCGCACGATCTTGCAATCGCGGTGACGCGACTTGAGCGATTTGAGAGACGAACGGACTTTCATGGGATGGCCCCGTGGGTCATAAGGAATTGGAAAGCGGTGCGAGTAATGAATCCGGTCATCAGAGTCAAGGACACGCGCTGTCATGCGCGGCTGTTTTCAGGAGCATATAAAGTGGCACGCCATGCGATCGCGCGCTCGCACATCGCCGGTGCGGCAATTCTTGCCGGCCTGCTGGTTTCCTGCGCCCATAGTCCGCAGGCGTCACCCGGCACGCCGTCTTCTCCGCCGCCTGCCCCCAGCCAGCCGGCGCCGGACACCGGACCCATCAGCTATAAATCCACCGGAAACAGTGACATGGACGCTTGGCGCGCGGATTTCTCCGCCCGCGCCATCGCGGCCGGACATGACCGCGCCATCGTCAAATCCTTCCTCGAAAACATCAAGCCGCTGGACCTTTATCTCGGCTCGTCCTTCCAGGCCGCGGCCGTCGGCGTGGGCGACCAGGCCGAATTCGCAAAACCGATCTGGGACTATCTGAAAGTGCCATTAGGCAGCAGCCGGGTCTCCAATGGCGCCTCGCACCTCGCCAATGAGGCCCAGCTTTTCTCTGAAATCGAAGCGAAATACGGCGTCGATGCCGAATATGTCGCCGCCATCTGGGGCATGGAGTCTTCCTTCGGCGCCGTGATCGGCAATTTTGACGGACCGAACACGCTGGCCAACATGGCCGTGGAAGGCCGCCGCAAATCCTTCGCCGAGCGCGAATTGCTGACCCTGATGAAAATCGTCGAGCGCGGCGATGCCCACCGGGAGGAGCTGATCGCCGGATGGGCCGGGGCCATGGGCCAGACCCAGTTCATGCCGTCGACCTATTATGCTTACGCCCAGGATTTCGACGGCGATGGCGAAAAGGACATCTGGAAGAATGAAGGCGACGCCCTCGCTTCGGCGGCCAATTACCTGAAAGCCTCCGGCTGGTCGCCGGGCCAGCCCTGGGGTATCGAGGTCATCGTGCCGAGCGGGTTCGATTTCTCCCTGGCCGACGGGAATGAGCGCCGGATGAATACCTGGCGCAGCCATGGCCTGATCCCGATCCGCGGCGGCGATTTCCAGACTGGCGGCGCAGACTATGCCGAATTGTGGCTGCCGGCCGGTGCGACCGGGCCGAAATATTTGATCTTCAACAATTTCAAGGTGTTCAAGCGGTACAACAATGCCGATTCCTACGCGCTTGCGGTCGGCCTGTCAGGCGATGCCTTCACCGGCAAGAAAGTGCCCGTCGCTGTCTGGCCGACAGACATCGAGCCGCTCACCGTGGCCGAGATCAAGATCCTGCAGGCGAGCCTCAACTCGCGCGGCTTCGATGCCGGGGTCGTGGACGGGATTCCCGGCCGCAAGACCCGCACCGCGCTGCAGGGATTCCAGAAGTCACAGGGCGTGGTTGCCGACGGCTATCCGACCAAGGACATGCTGGCCCTGCTGACCGGCGGGTCTGCAGCCGTTGCCTCGACCAACTGATCAGAGGTCCGTTTCCGGATCGAACTCGCCCACGCCATCGCGCAGGGCGTAATAGGCGTAAACGCCCATGAAGATCAGCAGGCCGGAGGCGATCATGAAGGGAATGTTTGCGCCGACATACTGGTAGACGAAGAGGCCGAAGAACGGCGTCACGATATAGCCCATCCCGTTCGCGGAGATGACGAGCCCGGCCACATTTCCCTGCAGCTGGGGCGACACAGCGAGCGACGCGCCGCTGGAAAAGCCCGGCCGAGCAAGCCCCTGCCCGAGGCCCAGCAGGAACTGCACCATGACCAGCGTGGCGAAATCCTGCGCCACGATCATCAGGAGCGCCCCGCAGAGCAGCGGGATACAGCCCACCCACATCAGCGTCTTGTTGCGCAGCTTCAGCCGCGGGATCAGCACCAGCTGCGCCAGAAGCACCGCCATCGCGCCCACGGTGAAGGCCGGGCCGGTATACTGGGCGGCCTGCGGCCCTGCGACGTCCAGCTTGTCCATCACGGCGAAGACGAAGACCTGCATCAGGATGCCGGTGGCGAGCGACAGGCAGACGGCGAAGACCAGGAACGGCAAAACATCCCGCGAATGCCAGAGGCCGCGGGCATTGGTTTCGACGTCGAGGTTCGTCGCATCGGTGACCGGGTCCTTCTGTTCCGGCAGGCGGAACCAGATCATCCCCGCCATGACGGCCGCGATCACCGAAGTCAGCAGCAGCGGGCTGAGAATGCCCGCAAAGGCGACGAGCGCAGCAGCAAAAGCCGGTCCGACAACGGTGCCGACACTGAAACCGGAGGAAATGAAGGCGATTTCGTCCCGCCGCTCGGCCTGGCTGGTCCGGTCGGCCACATAAGCCTGCGCGGCCGGGTTCGCCCCCGATCCGAAAATACCGAAAAAGGACCGCGAAATCGCAAGGCAGGCGAAAATCAGGAGCGTGTTGGTGATCAGCCCCGTCTTGGCGGCCAGGCCCGACAGGAACAGGAACAGCATCGAGACCGAATAGCCGGCGAGCCCCAGCGCCGCGATGGGCCGGCGGCCATACCGGTTCGACCGCTTGCCCCAGAATGGCGAAAAGACCGACCAGAAAAAGGCCGACAAGCCAAAGACGGCGCCCGCCATCCAGTCCGGCAGGCCGACTTCGCGCGACAGCGGTGGCAGCACAGCCGCCATCAGCATCGTATTGCCTGCCCCGATGGCCATGAGGCAGAAAAACAACAGGAAAAACGCGCCGCGGCGATCCGGGCGCGACAGGTCTGGCGGCTCCTTGCTCCCCTCGCTCATGCCCCTTCATCCGCCGCGTCTTGAGACTTGTCCAGACAGGAAAACTATCCCGCAGGGTTATCCGGCCCGGTCAGAACAGGCATCCGAACTGCCGTCACATACCGGATTGACCTGCCAATAATTGCCTTTGGATTGGACAGGAGGGAAACGGCGTCATAATCTTTCCACAGGGTTAATTTAGGCGGGCTGGTATAGTGTTTGAGAAATTCACGGGGAACGTTCTCATGTCGAACCAGTCCACCAAATCGGCCCGCCTTCTTTTCGGAGCTGCGCTGACCAGCCTGCTGCTCGTCTCGGCCTGCGACCGTCAGGGCGAGCGCCTTGAACGGGCCCGCGAAATCGCCGACGCCTCGCTCAAACAGATATCCGGCGAAACCGTCCTGGACAAGCCGGACAAGACCGATCCGATGCGGTCCGTGCCGGTCGAGGCCCGCGCCATTGCCGGCAAGGTGATCAGCGACATTTCAGGCAAGCCGACCAACAAGCCCGCCTTTGCCGTCCTGTCCGTGATTGCGAAGCCGGCCGACATTCCACCTGCCGAAGCCATGGCGGAAATCGAAGATGGGGAGCTTTACCTCGAGGATGACGCTGTCCTGGAAGAGGCCCTGGAGGAAGCGCCGGCAGCGGCCGCCCCTGCCCCCCGTGCTCCGGCCTCCCGCTCGCTGGAAATGTTCCAGCCGCAAGTGGGGATCTCACCGCGCGTGAAGCTCGACCCCAAAGCGCGTGAACAGTCCCTTCAGCGGGTCGAAGAAGCAACTCAGGCCATGGAAACACGGGCGGGAGTCCAGCCTGCCCCCGTCAAGAGAACGCGCTCATTGCAGCCGCGCTCGCTCGAATCCGCTCCGGTCGAGGAACAGATGGCCGCCCGCAAGCTGGCCCGCCGCTCGCTGGTGACGCGTGACGCCATCGTTGCCCAGCGCGACGCCAATGCCGTGATGCTGGACACGCTGGCCAAGTACAAGATGAACGCCGAGGTCACCCTCTCCCGCGAAGGCCAGATGGTGATCCAGGTGGCTGGCGCCGGGCCAACCCTTTTCACACCGGAAGACGCGAAGGATCCCTCGCTCAGCTTCCTGGCCATCGATGAAGGCAAGGGATGTCCGGACCCGAACGATCTGGAAGCCATCGAGGCGGACCCGGTCCTTGCCACCAATTGCTTCGTCGACGATCTGCGAGCCTCCGGCCAGTTCGAATATGTCGAGAAGGATTTCATCTTCGAGAACCAGTTCGTACGGCGGCCGCCGGAAGGCTCCCCGTCCACGTCCGGTGGCGTCACACCGTCCACCGGCAGTACAACGCCGGTGAAAGTGGAAGTGACCCCCAATGATCCGCTGTGGGACCTGCAATGGGACATGAAGCCCAGAGGATCGGGCGAAGGCCAGTCGCTGGGCGGCGCCGGCTTCCAGGATTTCTGGACCCGTCAGGGCATTGAAGGCTCTTCCGATGTCGTGGTTGCCGTGGTCGATACCGGCCTGCAGATGACCCATCCGGACATTGCCGCCTCGGCCAATATCGCGCCGGGCTGGGACATGGTCTCCGATCCGCGCATGGGCAATGACGGCGATGGACGCGATTCCGATCCGAACGATCCGGGGGATCTCTGCAATCCGGCCGTCCCCGGCGCGGCAGACTCCTTCCACGGAACACATGTCGCCGGAACCATCGGCGCGGCCGCCTCCAACAATGGCGCAGGCGTCGCGGGCGGGGCGTGGAATGTGAAGATCGTACCGGTCCGTGCGCTTGGCAAATGCGGCGGGCGCCTGTCCGACATCAACGACGCCATCCGCTGGGCTGCCGGCCTGATCCCGGCTGAGGGGGAAGACGGCAGCGAAGTGTGGAACGACAATCCGGCGGACATCATCAACCTTTCCATCGGCCTCTTCGAATACTGCCCGGCCTCGCTGCAGGATGCGATCGACTCGGTGACCGAGCGCGGCGCGGTGGTCGTTTCCGCGGCCGGCAATGCCCGCATCGACACGGCCTATTATGCTCCCGGCGGATGCGACAATGTCATCTCGGTTGCGGCCGGGAACGCACTGGGCGAGATCACCGCCTATTCAAACTTTGGCGACGGCGTCGACATCCTCGCGCCTGGCGGGGAGATGGCCCGCGACGATGACAATGACTCCCGTCCGGACGGCATCCTCTCCACCAAGGCGTCGACCGACTGCTATGACCCGGTCACCGGCGAAGCAGTGAGTGACTGCTACTATGCTTATGAGCAGGGCACCTCGATGGCGGCGCCGCATGTCTCGGCGGCGCTGGCGCTGTTGAAAGCCCGCGATCCGGAGGCCTCATCGGACGAGCTGGTCGAAACCCTGATGGCCGCCACCGATCCGCGCACGGACATGCAATGTGCCGGGCTCTGTTCCGACTATCCGGGCACGACGCCGATTCCGGGATCCGAGAATCTGTGCCGGCGCCCGTGCGGCGGCCGCATCCTGAACCTCGCCAATGTTCCGGAGAACCCGGCGGCACGACAGGCGTTGGAGACTGAATGAGCGACGGCCAGCCCCCCCTGCACCTCGGCGGTCCGCTCGGGCTTGCAGGCCTTGCCATGCTGGCCGGGGCGACCGGAATCTTCGTCATGGCCGGGTCCGGCGGACCTGGCCCCGCCGCCCAGCCTGCCGTGTCCCAGGCGGTTGTGTCGCAACCTGACAAACCGGAATCGGTTGAATCGGTTCCGGAACTTCATCCGGGCGACCCGCTGCCCATGGCCCGGCCCGCTGAAATCCCGGCCTCTGCCGAAACACGCGCACCGGCCGGCACAAAACTCGCTCAGGTCAGCCAGGACGGGTCGGAGATCGTCTATATCGTCCGCATCAAGGGCGAACCGGAGATCGATGTTATCTCCCGCAATTTCAAACGCGACCGCGCCGCAGCCGACATTGCCTGGTCCAATCTTCAGGCGCGCCATCCGGTCCTGCAGGATTTCCGCCTCGTCGGGGCCAGCTATTCAGGTGAGATCCGGCTCGGCTACCGCCTTCCGCCCGGCCTTGAGCCGACCCGCGCAACCATCAACGAAATTCAGAACCGGATCATGCAGGTCGACAGCGTCGCCTATGCCGATCCGGACTATGTGGCTCAACCCGGAAAGGAATGACCGCCATGAGGAAGCAGATTGCCTTCGCGCTGGTGCCCGCCTGCGCCCTGCTGGGCCTTGCAGGCTGTGACAAGTTCATCCGCGGCATGGGAGACGATCCCGCCACGGAGATTTCCGAACCGGAAGAAGTCGCTCTGGCGGACGAGACGCCGGATGACAAAACTCCCGCTGAAACGGCAAACACGCCGGTCTACACCCAGGCGATGAGCCAGGAAGCGACCATTGACTGGACCGCCGCCCGCAATGACGTCGCCTCGAATTCCGGCACCAGCGGCAATTTCATGACTGCCTCGCAGGAGGGCGACCCGCCACCGGTTCCGGTCATGCTGCCCACTGGCATCGTCCTGCCGCAGGGCGCTGAGTCGGATGTGAAGTTCCAGCCGCTGAGCGATGGCTATTTCGCCTTCTATCCCGGCACGGACTATAACATCGTCGTCAATGGCACGAACGAGATCATCGGAGACCGCGCCCCCGGCACCACTGACACACCGATGCGCTTCATCCCCACGATGAGCGGCGCGCAGGTGGCGTTCACCAAATATGGCGCAGATTACCTGATCGAGTTCGAATGCACGGCCGCCGAGGGCGCGCATGCCGACTGCATCAGCGAGGATGACGCCCTCTCCATCGCGGATTCGCTCGTTGCCGTGAGGTCGCGCTGATGGCCCGGATGCGTTCCCTCCTGCTCGGCGCTGCCACGCTGTTGACCGTTTCGGCCTGTGATTTCATCCGCTTTCCGGGCGATGGCGGCCCGCCGCCATCCACGCCGGAATCCGGCCCGGCAGTCCCGCCTGGAGCGCCCGGCCCGCCGCCGCCGACCGCGCCGGTGACGGACCCCTACGGCAATGGCGATCAGCCCACGGGCCCGGATGCGGACACGCCCGATACCGGGCCCACAGATCCCGGCACCACGCTCCCCGATACGGATCCGGGCACGGACTCAGATACCGGGACTGACACGGATACCGGCACCACGGACACCCCAACAGATCCGGCCGACACGCCAGATACGGGCACGGTGGACACGGACCCCGGCGCAGATGTGGATACACCCACGGACACCCCTGCCGATACGCCGGACGATACTACCGATACAGCAGACACGGACACGACCCCACCGGTGGACGTGCCGGATGTGGTCGACGATCCTGAACCGCCCGCGCCCATCGAGCCAGCCTTCTCCTTCTACGGCCCGGGCGCCCTCCTGCCTGGCACGGGCGAAGGTTCGGAGAATGAAACCATCTTCGCGCCCGACATGGTTTTCCCGATCAAGGATTCCCCGGCCTATCTCCAATCCATGGTGTTCACCTTCGGGGGCGGCATGGTCGGCGGCGACCAGTGCGACCCGCGCAATTTTGACTATCCGTGGCGGGACAATTTCTGCGAAACCCGCACGTCCAACCGGAACTCGGCCTATTGCCCGATGAACAAGATCCACCAGGGCCAGGACATCCGCGTCGGCACGCCGGAAAGCTGCCGGTCCGAACGCTCCACGTCCGCCGCGGACCGGACGGCGCATGAGGTGGTGGCCGTGGAAGACGGCGTCATCTCGAATGTCGGCTCCTACAGCGTGAACCTCCGCTCTGGCGGGCGGATCTACAAATACCTGCACCTCAACATGAAGAAACTTTCCGTCTCCATCGGCGACACGGTGCAGGCCGGCGACACGATCGGCTATGTCTCCAATGATTTCGGCGGTACGCCCACCGTGCTGCACCTGCATTTCGAGATCACGCAGAACAATGGCAATGGCGGCTGGGACTATGTCCCGCCCTATACGTCACTGGTCGCGGCCTATGAGCGGCGCGAGAACGGCCCCGGCGAGCTGATCGACGATGGCGATGTCGCGATCGCGTCCGTTCCGGCCTTCGTGATTCCCGAAGGCGTCGAGATCATCGAGTAGCGCGTCGCTTGTCAGGCAGGCCGGAAGGTCAGCGCGACGCCATTATTGCACCAGCGCTGGCCGGTCGGCTGGGGCCCGTCATTGAAGACGTGGCCCTGATGGCCGAGGCAGCGCGCGCAATGGTATTCCGTGCGCGTATAGAACAGCTTGTGGTCGTCCTTGGTGCCCATGGCACCCGGCAGCGGCTTCCAGAAGCTCGGCCAGCCCGTACCGGAATCGAATTTCGTTTCCGAGGAGAAGAGCGGCAGGTCACACCCGGCGCAGTGATAGGTGCCGGCGCGCTTTTCATGTTCCAGTGGTGAGGTGAAGGCCCGTTCGGTGCTTTCCTGGCGCAGGACGGCGAACGCCTTCGGGTCCAGCCGTTCTTTCCATTCGGCCTCGGTCAGGGCGCGCCATTTGCTGTCTGCATAAGGGTCGCTGTCGCTGGTTTCGGCTTCGGCCGCGGCACTGCGCGATCCGCCCGAGCAGGCGGCGATCACGAGCGAGGCGGTGCCGGCAAACAGCAGGCGGCGGCGGGAAAACGGTGCAGTCATCTGTTTCATGCCCCTTCCCTAGCGCTGTCCATGATCGCAGGCGACACAAATTCATGTGAGGTTTCGTGAGCCGGCTCAGACGCCGCCATCGACCCAGACTTCGCCGGAGAGATCGTCCAGCTTGCCCTGGAAATGCGCCCGCACGTCTTCCACGGCCTGATTATAAACCGCCGGGCCCAGCTGTTTCAGCATCAGGTCGATAATGGCCTCAGCGCGAAAACCGCTGAGGTCCTCATCGAATTCAGAGGCGAACAGGCGCTGCAGATGGCCGGCCAGCGCCTCACGCCGGTCGTCCGAGAGGGAGAGCGGTTTCATCCGTCCTCTTTAGCACCATTCTGGTTCCGGCCGAAGTTCACTGCGCCGGAATCCTGCCCGGCATCGATAATGGCCTTGCGGATCGTCCGGGCACGGGAGAACTCCTGCATCAGCAGGTCGCCGTCGCCCCAGCGGATCGCCCGCTGCAGGGCGGCAAGGTCTTCGGAGAACCGGCCGAGGCATTCGAGCACCGCTTCCTTGTTGTTGAGGAACACGTCGCGCCACATCACCGGGTCTGACGCCGCGATACGGGTAAAGTCCCGGAAACCGCCGGCAGAGAATTTCACCACTTCGCCCTGCTCCACCGTTTCCATGTCGAACGCGGTCGAGACGATGTTGAAGGCGATCAGGTGCGGCAGGTGGGAGGTAATGGCCAGCACGCGGTCGTGCCGGGCCGGATCCATCGTCTCTACCTTGGCGCCAAGGGCGGTCCAGAAATCCGTCAGCTGCTGCACGGCGGCGGCATAGGCCTCGTCCTTGCCGTCCTGCGGGGTCAGGATGTGCCAGGCATTTTTAAACAGGCTCGGGAAACCGGCTTCCGGGCCGGACTGTTCCGTGCCGGCAATCGGGTGGCCCGGAATGATCTGCACCGCGCCATTGTCCGCCGAGATCAGCGCCTCGGCGGCCTGTTTCTTGACCGAGCCGACATCGGTGAGGATCGCGCCGGGCTTCATGTGCGCCACCGCAGCCTTGGCAACCGGTGCCAGCGCGCCGACCGGCACGCAGAGGATCACGCAGTCGGCTTCCTGCACGGCATCTGCCAGCGTTTCGGTCACATTTCCGAGATCGAGCGCCTCCGCACGGGCCCGGACATCGTCGCTGGCATCATACAGCGAGACAGACCCCGCCGCGCCATAGGCCGCAGCGGCCCGCGCGATGGATGAACCGATAAGGCCCGCGCCGACAATGGCGATCCGCTCGAATATGGGGTCAGACATCTGGACTGTTCCGTCTTGAGATTTTAGGCGATTTTCAGCCCGCTCTGGTGGGCAATGCTGCCCCGCCCGTCAAGAGCCGCCGGCCCCTGCGTGCCATCTGTCGCATTGAAGAATGCGGCCTGGGGCCCGATGTGTCGGATCAGTTCCCCCGGAGTTCCCATGTCGAAACCCTCCCCCATCCTGTCCGGCCTGCAGCTGAAATGCGGAAATTGCGGCGAAGGCAAGCTGTTCAAGAGCTATCTGAAGCTGAACGATGCCTGCCCCGTCTGCGGACGGGAAATGAGCAATGAAGACACCGCCGATGGCCCGGCTTTCTTTGTCGGTTTCGGCGTGCTGATCCTGACGGCGCCGTTCATCTTCATCGTGCCCATGATCCCGATGCCGGTGGGCATGAAGATCCTGGCATTCGTGGTGATGTGCACCATCATGATCGGCCTGATCCTGGCGCTGCTGCCCATCGCCAAGGCGATCCTGCTGAACCTGCAGCTGCACCATGGCGCGACCGAGGTCACAGCAACCGATGTCAAAGCCAGCGATGCCGACGCGGACGGAAACGCGCCTTAAGGCGTTGCCTAGCCGGAAACGGCCAGTTCGTCGCGCTCGCCGGTGCGGATGCGGATGACGGAGCCAAGATCGAGAATGAAGATCTTGCCGTCGCCGATCGTGCCGGTATTGGCCGCCTGGGTGATGGCATCGGCAAACCGCTCTGCCGCATCGTCCGGACAGGCAACCTCTACCTTCACTTTCGGAAGCAGGCGCACTTCGTATTCGGCGCCGCGATAAACCTCGGTCTTGCCGAGCTGGCGGCCATAGCCGCGGACCTCGGAAACGGTCAGACCGGTCGCCCCGACTTCGGAGAGCGCATCGATCACTGCGTCGAGCCGGCTCGGCTTGAAAATGGCTGTGACAAGCTTCATGGCGCTTCCCCTAATAGTTGCTGCAGCTGCGAAGTAACTTCCGCTTTTGTGGCACGTCAATGACTTTCGCGTTTCTGGGAGGGCACAGCGCGCGGAATCCGTACCTTTTCGGTCACAGGCGCGGGCGCTCCGCCACCGGGGCTCGCATAGAGCCGTTTGACCGCTTCAACCAGCACGACCCCGCCAAAGCCCGGCGCGATGAGGCTTCCGATCGCTTCCCAGCCTTCGGCCGCCGACGTCACCAGCGCAGCGGACACCGGCGGCATGTAGAGCGCGCTGGTCGATGCGGTGACCTGGAACAGGCCGGAGGATAACAGGTTTATCAGCTGCGGCCGGGTCCAGGGCCGTCCCTGCCCGAACGGGGTCCGCGTCGCCCGCGACCAAAGCCCGCCCCGGTTGGCCGTCGCCAGCACGATCCGCCCCTCCGGCGCCGTGATGCGCCAGATCTCGCGAAGGTAGGTGCGCGGATTGCCCGCCTCTTCCAGTCCGTGCAGCACGATTACCCGATCGAACAGGCCATCCGGAAAAGGCAGCCGGTCATCGCCGACGCCGACGGTGGCATTGCCGCGGCTGGAATAATCCCACTTCACCGGGCCGTGTTCGTGCGGCACCCCGGCGACGATGCGCGACGGCGCCTCGCCGAACGCGTCGAGCACCGGAATGGCAAAGCCGAGGCCGAGCAGCGACAAGCCCCGCGCATCGCCCCACAGATCCGTCAGCTTGCCGGACAGGATGCGCGCAGCCGCCTGCCCCAGCTGGGCGCTGTAAAAGCGTTCGAGCGTGACAGCATCCTGACGCATGGGTTTCCCTGTGCTAGGCCGGTCTTCAGGAGACACAGATGACCAAGATCACCCTCGACGTACACCAATTTCCCTGCCTGAACGATAATTACGGCTATCTCGTGCATGAAGCCTATTCAGGCGAGACAGCTGCCATCGACACGCCCGATGCCGACAAATACCTGGCCGAGGCAAAGCGGATGGGCTGGACCATCACCCACATCCTCAACACGCACTGGCACCCCGATCATGCCGGCGGGAACATGAAGATCAAGGACGAGACCGGCTGCACGATCTATGGCCCGGCGGGCGAGGCGGAGAAGATCCCCGGCATCGACGTGAAGCTGGCCGAAGGCGACACGGTTGAGCTTGGCCGCGCAACCGCCCGCGTGCTGGACGTGCCGGGTCACACGCTCGGCCACATCGCCTATCACTTCGCCGAGCAGGAAAAAGCCTTTGTTGGCGACGCCCTCTTCGCGCTTGGCTGCGGGCGGGTCTTCGAAGGCACGATGGACATGATGTGGGCAAGCCTCTCCAAGCTGAAGGCGCTGCCGCCGGAGACGCTGGTCTATTGCGCGCATGAATACACGCAAGCCAATGCCCGCTTTGCCGAGACGATCGAAACCGGCAATGCCGACCTTGCCGCCTATATCCAGGACATCGATGCACGCCGGGCCAAGGGCCAACCCACCGTGCCGACCCGACTGGAAAAGGAACTCGCCACCAATCCCTTCCTGCGCGCCGACGTGCCGGACCTGCAGGCTGCCATGGGCCATCCGGGCGACGCGGCCGCCACCTTCGCCGAAATCCGCGGCCGCAAGGACAGTTTCTGATGCAGGCCATCTCCGGCGACCTTGGCGCGCGGGAGGTGATCCGCCTCCTGAACATGGCGCCGCATCCGGAGGGCGGGCATTATGTGGAAACATTCCGCGCCGCCGCGGCTGAGGGCGAACGCCCGGCCTCGACGCTGATCCATTTCCTGCTGCAGGCCGATGAGGTCTCCGCCTGGCACCGGGTCGATGCCGACGAGATGTGGCTGTGGCAGGCAGGCGGACCGCTGGTTCTGACGACCGCCACGCCGGACGGCACAGCGCCGCGCGCGGTCACGCTCGGGCCGGATCTGCGCGCGGGCCAGTCGCTGCAGGGCATCGTGCCCGCCCATCACTGGCAGGCCGCCGAGACGCTGGGCGCGTGGACACTCGTCTCCTGCGTGGTGGCGCCGGGCTTTGACTTTGCAGGCTTCGAGCTTGCCCCGCCGGACTGGCGGCCCCGGAGTTGAAACAGGCCTGACCTAACCGCGCAGCCGCATGGCAAGGCCAATCAGCGGCACCATCAGTGCAGCGGCCAGCTTCTCCGCCGGCGTCTTCGCGAACTTTCGGAAATAGCGTTTGAGGCTGTCGGCCTTGTGGCCTTGCACCTCGCCCCGTGGCGCATCGGATGTCGACGTGTAGTGCAGCGCGCCCGCCTTTGGCTGGTAGGTCACAGAGCCGCCTGCCTCAATCGCGCGGCGGCACAGATCCACATCCTCGACATGCAGGAAATAGGCTTCGTCGAACCCGCCCAGCGCGCGGTAATCCTCCGCCCGGATCAGGAAGAAGGCGCCCGTGACCGCCCCGACACGGACAGGCCCAACCGGCTCCGGCATCCCGTCCAGCGCCCAGCGGCCGATCCCGATGGCATTCCAGAGCGTCAGCGTATTGCGCCGCGCGCCCCGTTCTTCGCGCCCGTCGAGGCCGAAGATCCGTCCACCCACAATGGCCGGGCGCGGGGCATTCTCCAGCGCGTCTGCCATGGGCCGCATCGCGCCGCGCTTGATCACGCAGTCCGGGTTACAGGCCAGCAGCAAGTCCCCGCTCGCCGCCGATGCCGCGCGGTTCATGGCGGTGCCGAAGCCCGGATTGTCCCCTTCCCGGATCAGCCGCGCCTTCGGGCAGGCCGCCACGAACCGATCGATCCAGGCCTCATCGGCCGGCGGGTTGCCATTATCGACGAGAATGATTTCGGTGATGTCCGGGTCAGCCTTCAGCGCATAGAGCGCCTCGTGCAGGCGCGGCCCTGTCTTGTAGGACACGACCAGCGCGCTGATCGCCGGGAGGCTCACAGCGACTCCCGCTGGCGCTTGGCAAGCAGGATGATGGCGACGGCCGCCAGCACCACGCTCGACCAGAAAGCTTCGTTCCACATATTGTAGGCGAAGTTGAACACGCTGAACGCCACCCCCGTGACACCCGCGATGGCATAGCGGACATCTGCCCGCAATTTCCCCGGCTCCGGCAGGCGGAAGCCGAGCAGGACGAGCGAGAAGGCCACCAGCACCGCGCCGATCATGCCGGTTTCCGCCCAGATCTGCAGCGCCATATTGTGCGGGTGTCCCGGCACGACCGGGTAATATTGCCAATTGTCCGGCAAATGGGCGGCCCATTCCGGATAGGAGGCATAAGTCTCGTTCCAGGTCTTCGAAGCAGAGATGCCATGCCCCATCACCGGCCGCTCGGAGATCTTGTGGATGACGACATGCCAGGCCCAGGCGCGCGACTGGAACGAGCCCGGCAGGTGAATATTGTACGCCTCCAGCAGCTTCAGCGCGGTGCCGATCAGCATCGGCGCGGCCGCGACATAGGCGCCAAGCCCGGTGAACAGAACCCGGAAGCCGAGCTTCGGCATGGCCTGGACCAGGCCGATTGCCATCATCATGAAGACCAGCCCGATCATGGGGCTTTGCGCATCGAGGCGGGTGAAGATCAGCAGGCTGGTGACCACGAGCAGGGCGACCACCGGCTTCCAGAAGAATTGCGGACGGGCCGAGAGATAAGCGATCAGGATCGGCAGGATGAGCGCAAACGCGTTCGCATTGCGCCCCAGATTCTGGATGCCGGAGTTCAGTTCGTTCGGGTCTGTCCCGTAGACCATCCTCAGCAGTGGGCCGGAGAAGACCACCGTGATCGCCAGGATCAGCCCCTGCGCAGCGAAGGCGCCCAGCATCACCCGCGTGGTGATCTGCGCGCCGCCCTCGGCAATCCGCAACGCGCCGCCCACCGCCAGAAGGGCAAAGGCGGCTGTCAGGAAGATCCGCAGGCTGGAAGCCTTCACGGCAAAATTGCCTTCCATGAGACTGCCACTGACCAGGCCAGTGGAGACCGGCGACCATGCCTCGCCGATCACGACCCAGATCACGAACAGCATGGCCGGAATGGCATAGGCAGCCGGTGGCCATTTCGGCCGGGCGAGCGCCAGCGCCGGCAGGGCCGCCAAGCCGAGAAGCGGGGTATAGCCCTGCGCGCCGAGCAGGCCCATCAGGGGCCAGAGCACGAAAGCAGCAGCAAGCACGGGCGCGTAGGACATGAGTCGCACTTCTATTCTACTCGCCCCGCTTGTCAGCTGCCCAGATTCAGCTGGTCTGAATCGTCTCAGGCCTTCAGGTCCGGCGCAAGGCCTTCCTGTGCCAGCGACACGGCCGCTTCATCCAGCGCGATGATCTGCTGGCCGTTGGACCCAAGCCGGCGCAGCGCCAATGTGCGCTCCTCCGCCTCGCGTCCGCCGACAACAGCAATCACCGGAACTTTCTGCAGTGAGTGCTCGCGGACCTTGTAGTTGATCTTCTCATTACGAAGATCCGTCTCCACACGCAGGCCCGCCTTGCGGAGCGCCGCAGCGGCCTCTTCGGCATAGTCGTTCGCAGCATCCGTGATGGCGGCCACGACAACCTGAACCGGCGAGAGCCACATCGGGAAGGCCCCGGCATAGTTCTCGATCAGGATGCCCATGAAGCGTTCGAACGTGCCGAACACGGCGCGGTGGAGCATGACCGGGCGGTGCTTGGCACCGTCGGAGCCTGTATATTCCGCATCCAGTCGTTCCGGCAGAACATAGTCCAGCTGGAACGTGCCGCACTGCCATGTCCGCCCGATGGCATCCGTCAGGTGGAATTCCAGTTTCGGGCCGTAGAAGGCGCCCTCCCCTTCGGCGATCTCGAATTCGAGACCGGCTTCGGTCAGGGCGTCGGCCAGCGCCTTTTCGGCGCGGTCCCAGTTTTCATCCGTTCCGCCGCGCACCTCTGGCCGCGTGGCCAGCTTGTAGGAAATCTCCGTCAGACCGAAATCATTGTAGACGCGCGAGAAGAGCTTCAGGAAGCGCAGCGTTTCCTCGCCGATTTGATCTTCGCGGCAGAAGATGTGCGCATCGTCCTGCGTCATCTGGCGCACGCGCATCAGGCCGTGCAGCGCGCCGTGGGCTTCATTGCGGTGACAGCAGCCGAATTCCGCCATGCGGATCGGCAGGTCCCGGTAGGAGCGCTGGGCGTTCTTGAAGATCTGGACGTGAGCCGGGCAGTTCATCGGCTTCAGGGCCATCAGGCTGGTCTCGGCCGGGATCTTCACCTCATCCTCATCCGTGTTCGGAATGAAGTCAGGCACCACGAACATGTTCTCGCGGAACTTGTCCCAGTGGCCGGACTTTTCCCAGAACACAGAGTCGAGCAGCTGCGGCGTCTTCACTTCGACATAGCCGTCTTCATCCTGCGCACGGCGGATATAGGCCTCCAGCTGGCGCCAGATCATGAAGCCTTTCGGGTGCCAGAAGACAGAGCCCTGCGCTTCCGGCTGCAGATGGAACAGGTCCAGCTGCTGGCCGAGTTTCCGGTGATCGCGCTTCTCGGCTTCTTCGAGACGCACGAGGTGGGCCTTGAGGTCCTTCTCGTTTGCCCAAGCCGTGCCGTACATGCGCTGCAGCATCTCGTTGTTCGAGTCGCCGCGCCAATAGGCGCCGGCCAGCTTCATCAGCTTGAACGCTTTCGGCAGCTTGCCCGTCGATGGCAGGTGCGGCCCACGGCAAAGGTCGAACCAGTCACCCTGCTTGTAGACCGTGATGGCCTCGCCGGGCGGGATGATGTCGTCGATGATCTGCGCCTTGTAGTCTTCGCCGATCTTCTTGAACGTCTCGATCGCCTCGTCCTTGTCCCAGACTTCGCGCACGATCGGGTAATCGGCATCGACGATGTCGCGCATCTTCTTTTCGATCTTCTCGAAATCGTCCGTGGAGAACGGCTCCTCGCGGGCGAAGTCATAATAGAAGCCGTCATCGATGACCGGGCCGATCGTGACCTGCGTGTCCGGGTAGAGCTCCTGGACGGCCTGCGCCAGCACGTGGGCGGCATCGTGGCGGATCAGTTCCAGGCCTTCCGGGTCGCGGTCGGTGATGATGGCGACCGTCGCATCGCCTTCCAGCGGGCGGACAAGGTCCCACATCTCGCCATCCACTTTTGCAGCGAGGGCCTTTTTCGCGAGGGATTTGGAAATGCTCTCGGCCACGTCGAGGGGCGAGGCACCGTCGGCATAGTCTCGTTCGGAGCCGTCGGGCAGCGTTACTTTGATCATCGGTCTTCTTCTTCGATTTCGGTCGCCCGCGCGGGGCGCAAACTCCAGGGGCCCGGAATGCCTTTTGTGAATGCCTTATGCGGCGGCTTGCTTAGCGCTTCTTTACCGCTTTTCCCACCCTCAAAACGGGCGGGCTGCAGTCAGGCGGCTTCCGGGAAGGGGATGAGCCATAGATGGTCCATAGACGGTGTATAGAAGGTCCTGTTGAGGGTGTTCTGGCCGGACCGGACGCACGTTTCAGGCTCCACCATTCAGGGCTCGGTTTTGGGCTTTTGGCGGGTGCATGAGGCGGGCGCGCACAGGTGTGCGGGCCGAAGGCGCGTCAGGCACCCCGGCGGGTTCGTGTGGTCAGCGCGGTGATCAGACGAAAATGCATGCCGGTGATATGTCATCCCTCCGGATTGTTTTCAACTGGCTTGCACGCCTGGCCCATGCTGCGCCCGCTCCAGTCGCCATAGCGCCAGGGCTGCCAGAACGGCACGTCAGGTTTCGTCTCCGGCGGCGGGTCGCAGCCCATCGTACCGCCCGGACGGCAGCGCAGGAAGCGCGCCAGCGTCATCCAGAACCCCGGCCACCAGCCGAAGCGGGAGACGCATTCGGCCCCGTACTCACTACAGGTTGGCGTATGCTGGCACCGCGCGCCGAAGGCCCACATCACCTGGCTCGGCCCATGCTTGTAGACCCAGAGCAGCGCATAGGCGGCCCGGTGGCGGAGGCTGTTATTCGGCGGCTTCACGGGCGGCGGCGCGCTTCTGCAGCGCCTCTTCAATGGCAGCCACAGCCGCGTCGAAGGCCAGCATTGTGGAGGCGTGGCGGGGCGGGTAATCGGCCACAGGCTCCAGATGGCGCAGTTCCCAGAAGCGGCCTTCGGGCGGCGGGCCGCCGTCTTTCAGCATGGCTTTCAGGCCGTCGCGCGCGGCGATGATATCGGAGATCGGTGCCCCGACAGCATGTTCGGCGAGGATCGATGTCGCCGCCTGCCCGAGGGCACAAGCCTTTGGATCGACAGCGATTTCCGTGACGGTCTCGCCTGCTTCGTCCAGCTTCAGGTCGACATGCACGACCGATCCGCAGACGCGGGACACCTTGGTCACCGAGCCTTCGGCATCGGCCAGACGCCCGACATGCGGGATCTCGGCTGCCAGTTCGAGAATGCGGTTGTGGTAAAGCTCGCTCATCGCGCGGAAGATGGCCCTGCCCTTCCGCCAGCGCAAGGCGGCGAAAGGGCAGACGCATCACCCGTGGAACCATCTTTTCGGTCGAACACATTGCCGCATGAAGGTCAGCCCGCGTTCAAGCGCGCGGGATCAGCAATCATTTCTACCTTGCCCGTGCCTTTCAAAAATCCAATTCCAATTGGTGGATCATTCGCTTTAACTCGATGGATTAGTTCTTCGAATCCATCATCGAAGTCGCCTTGATAAGGATAGAGCACATAAAAGAAGTCATTTTGATTCAAGTGCCAATTTAGAAACGAATTTCGGAATTGGACTATTTGTTTTCGAATCAACTCCGTCGACGTTGTGATTTTGTATTCTAGAAATATTCGTTTCCCGCCGAATTGAACGATGTCATCAAATCTGAATCTGTTTTGGCTATTTGAAAATTTCTGAAACCATTCGGAATTCAAAAACTGAGCGTGCATAGGTTGAAGGTAGTGAGAGTTGAATAGCTCTCGCATCTTAGGCTCGTCAGCAAAGTATCTGAGTGAAGTCTTCGCTCCATCCATGACGTCGACCCAAAGGTCTTTCATCTCAAGTTTCACTTGATCCGCATCAGCCCAATTTTTGCTCGCCCGCAACAACTCCCGCTTTTTGCGAAGATCAATAACCTTACCAAGTATCGCGGGCGGGATTCCAAACCAATCTTCCGGAGTCGATTGTAGCAATCCCAGCAATTGACCGGCCGACAGCAAGTTCGCCTTAGCATTGGCCATCGCAGCCGAGTTCTTCTGGTCTGCCGCTGTGTTCGCTTCGCCTGCCAAACGGGAGAGTTCAGCCAAAGCTTCCGGCGTGTTGAGATCGTCCTCAAGGGCGCGCAGCACGCCCGTGTCACGGGCCTCGCCGCCATCTGCGTCCCACACCCGGCGCAGGGCACCATAGATGCGGTCCAGCGTTGTTTTGGCCTGTTTCAGCAGGTCTTCGCTCCAGTCTAGAGGCGCACGGTACTGGCCAGAAAGCATGGCGAATCTAATGATTTCGCCTTTTTCCCACTGCTCCAGAAGCTCATGCACCAGCACGACATTGCCGAGCGATTTCGACATCTTCTCCCCGCCCATGTCGAGGAAGCCATTGTGCATCCAGTAGTTCGCCATCACCTCGCCGTGGGCGCATTCGGACTGGGCGATTTCGTTCTCGTGATGCGGGAATTGCAGGTCGATGCCGCCGCCATGAATGTCGATCGTCTTGCCAAGATGCTTGGCCGCCATGGCGGAGCATTCGATATGCCAGCCGGGACGCCCCCTGCCCCACGGGCTGTCCCAGATCGCGTCTTCCGGCTCGCCGGGCTTCGCAAATTTCCAGAGAGCAAAGTCGGCCGGGTCGCGCTTGTCGGCGTCGACTTCGACGCGGGCGCCGGCCTCATTGTCTTCCAGCTTGCGGCCGGACAGTTTGCCATAATCCTTCATCTGCTTGACGGAGAACCAGACGCCCTCCTTGCCGACATAGGCATAGCCGCGGCGGACGAGCTTCTCGATCATGTCGATCATCTCGGGCACATGGCCCGTCGCCCAGGGCTCGATGGTCGGCGCCATCACGTTCAGTGCGGTGGTGTCGGCATTGTAGATTTCGGCGAACTTCTTGGTGATGTCCGCGATCGGCGCGCCGGTCTCCAGCGAGGCCTTGATGATCTTGTCCTCGATGTCCGTGATGTTGCGAGCGTAGACGACGGCCCCCTCGCCATAGGTGCGGATCAGAAGGCGGCGCAGCACATCGAACACGATGGGCGGACGCGCATTGCCGATATGGGCGTAATTGTAGACCGTGGGGCCGCAGACATACATCGTCACGCGTTTGGGGTCCTGCGGCTCGAAAACGCGTTTTTCACGCGCAGCGGTGTCGTAAAGGCGGATGGTCATGTGGGTCTCTGGATCGGGTGTGTTCGGGAAATTTCCGGCAGGGTCAGCGTTTGACAGCCCTAATGGCGCGTTGTGGCCTCAGCGGCAACAACAGCAAGGGCGACAGAGGACAGACGCGGGCACGAACATGCGCCGGGCGGTACCAGTTAACGCAGCGAAAAGCAACGGGAGGCTGATCCACTTCCGCGCCGTAACCGTAGAATCCGCTGGAAACCGGGCCTTATGACCCTTATGTTCCTCATTATCGCCCTGAGGGTACAAACTCCGGGCGGGCGTTAAGTCCGGGCAGAAGGCGTAAGAGACCTTCAAGGGACGCCCCGGCTCGACCCCCGTCCCTCAGTCGAAGGACTCCAAACATGGCAATGGACGCCATCACACCCAAGAATGAAATTGCGCGCGCGGACAACGTGAAACGCCCATCCCGCGAAGAAGCCGAAGAAGCGGTTCGCACGCTGATCGCGTGGGCCGGCGACGACCCGGCCCGTGAAGGCCTGATCGATACGCCGAAGCGTGTGGTCAACGCCTACAAGGAATGGTTCTCCGGCTATACCGAAGACCCGGTGAAATACCTCTCGCGCACGTTCGAGGATGTGCAGGGCTATGACGACATCGTCATGCTGCGCGACATCGATGTCGAGAGCCATTGCGAGCACCATATGGCGCCCTTCCTCGGCAAGGCCTATGTCGCCTACATGCCGACCGAAGCGGTGGTCGGCATCTCCAAACTGGCCCGCGTGGTGGAGATTTTCTCCAAGCGCCTGCAGACGCAGGAGACCATGACGTCCCAGATCTGCGATGCCATCACCGAAAGCCTCGCCCCGATGGGCACGGCCGTCCTGATCGACGCAGTGCATGAATGCATGTCGACCCGCGGCGTGCACCACAAGGATGTGTCGACGATCACGACCCAGTTCACTGGCGTGTTCAAATCGGACGCAGACCTGCGCAACCGCTTCCTGCGGATGACCGGCCGCGGCTGAGGCTGGAAGCCGCCGTTTTAAACGTGATTTTTGAGGAGGCGCTCGTAACTTTCGAGCGCCTCTTTTTCTATGTCCGCGGCCTTGCCCGTATGTTCCGGCAGCGGCCCCGGCGGCGGGCCGAAGCCGGACGACTTCCACACGGCATCATACCAATGCGGCGCCCAGGCGCCGTCCTCGGGCTTTGCCCCCGGTGCCCAGCCGAGCATGGCCGGGTCCCAGTCGATGCCGAGCGCGTCGCAGAGACGCGGCAGCACTTCAGGCGGATCGGCCAGCAGCAGATCCGAGTCCACGACCGGTGGGGCCTTGCCCGTCCGCTCGGTGATTTCCCGGTAGAGCCGCTCCTGCTGGGGCACGCCGATGGCGTCGAGGCTGACATCGCCCATTTTCTTCGTATAGGACGCGATCACCCGGCCCGGGTGGCGCACAAGAAACGCATGACGCAGGCCGCTTACCCAATCCAGCGGAAAGCTTTCCAGCATGTGGTGGGTCATCAGCTTCTGGTATTGCAGCGTCTTGCCCGGCGGCAGCGGGGCCAGCAATTCACTCGCCACAACAGCCGGGTCTGACGATTGCGAGGCGAGGATCTCTTCCTGCATCGGGTGCACCTCCCCCGCCGCGGACAGCCAGGCCGCATAGAAAGGCTCGTCCACGCAGACGGCTTCCGGCCGCGCGCCAAAGCTGCGCATCATCGTGGTCGACATGTTGCGCGGGCCGGACCACATCGCGATCCGGATCGTCTGTGTCATGTCCACGCTCATGCGATCGGCGTCAGGCTGCGGGCCTGAAGGGCCTTGTAGGCTTCGCGGATCTTCTGCGACATGGGGCCATCGATGGTTTCGATACTGCGCCCGTCCACTTCCCGCACAGGCGTCACGCCCGCAAAGGTGCCGGTGATGAAGGCTTCATCTGCCGAATAGACATCGAACAGCGAGAAGCGTTTCTCGAAGACCGGAATACCCGCCTCACGGCAAACCCGGATGATGTTGCCGCGCGTGATGCCGCCAAGACAGTATTCCGGCGGACTGGTCCACACTTCCCCATCGCGCACGATGAAGAAATGGGTCGAATTGCAGGTTGCCACAAAGCCGGCCGGGTCCAGCATCAGCGCCTCGTCGGCGCCTGCCTTGTCGGCCTGAATACAGGCGAGGATGCAGTTGAGCTTCGAATGGGAGTTCAGCTTTTGGTCCTGCTCGGCAGGCCCTGTACGGCGCACATGTACTGTGAACAGCGTAACGCCCGTGTTCACGATCTCCGGCACCGGCGTCTTGTATTCCGGGATCATCACAATGGTCGGCTTGGTGATGGTGAAACGCGGCCCCTGATAAGGCGTCTTCTTGATACCGCGCGTGACCATCAGCCGGATATGCACGCCATCATCCATGCCATTGGCCTTCAGGCACTCCATCAGGCGCGCCGTCAGCTCGTCCTTTGTCAGGCCGATATCCATGTCGATGGTCTTGGCCCCGGCCCAGAGGCGTTTCAGGTGTTCCGGCAGGAAAGCGATACCGCCATCGGTCACACGCAGACCTTCCCAGACGCCATCACCCAGAATGTAGCCGCTGTCGAAAACCGAGACGACCGCCTCGTCCCGCTTCTTCAGCTCGCCATTCACCGAAATCAGGATGTCCGCATTGCGCGGGTCGGTGAGATAATCATGAACGCCGTGGGCGTCGTCTTCCATCATGCGGTTTCCTTTGCACGTGTGCGCTCCAGCCAGCTGGCAATGTCGGCGGCTACTTGGTCCGTTCCCGGTTCATCGACGATCCAGTGCCCGTTCTTCGGATACTCCAGGAAATCACCGGCGACGGGCGCGCGGCTGTATTTCTGGGCGACCTTGCGGACGGCGGAAGCCAGCGTCGCCCGGTCCTTGCCGGCCGCGATTGTCAGGGTCGGAATTTTGATCTTCGACTCGTCGACTTCCACGCCGTCAGTCAGGTCGCCATAGACTTTTCCGGAATCGTAGAGCGCCTGGGCATAGATGTCTTCGCGCAGCCGCTTGGGCACACAGTTCGTCACCCCGAAATCAAAGCCCGTCCGCCACACCTTGTAGGATTTCTTCCGGTTCTGCTGGATCAGGATATTGAGGAAAGTGATCGCCACACTCGGCCCGATCACGGCGCAGCCCTTGGGCTGGGCGGGCGTCAGGAAGACAGCCTGCGAGACATCTCCCCGCTCGGCCAGAACCTGCGCAATCAGGCCGCCCATGGAATGGCCGATCACGGCCGGTTTCTCCCCGGTCGCTTTCTCGATCTCTTTTGCCTTCGCGGACATGGCAGAGATGTAGTCGTCGATGCCGAGTTCGCTGAGCGACTGGGGCGGATTCGATTTGACCCGGCGGCCCGGAAACAGGGTCGGCGCTTCGCAGGTCCAGCCGTCTGCCTCAAAGAACGGGATCATCCGGTCCCAGACATCGCCGCCGCATCCGACGCCATGAATCATCAACAGGGTCTTTGACATGCCCGTCCCTCCTCTGGCCTGTGTCCGGCTTCAGCCCTGAGGCACCTTGCCGCCGAGGACCGGCGCCGTCCAGCGTTCGAACCGCACAGCCACTTCGGCATAGACCGCGCGCTTGAAAGGCACGACAAGCGACGGCGTCTCTTCCAGCCGCGCCCAGCGCCAGGCGTCGAATTCCGGCGTGTGCCGGTCCAGCCGGACGTCGCTGTCAGATCCCTTGAAGCGGAAAGCGAACCATTTCTGCCGCTGGCCGAGATATGGCCCCGGCAGGCGTTTCTTCAGGTCCGGCGGAAAGTCGTAGTAGAGCCAGTCCTCGGTTTCCTCCAGCGTGTCGACCAGCTTGGCCGGCACACCGACTTCTTCCTCCAGCTCGCGCAGGGCCGCTTCGGCCGGGTCTTCGCCCTTGTCGACCCCGCCCTGCGGCATCTGCCACTGAAAGGAGCCGCGGCCATTGATACGGCGGCCAATGAAGACGTGCCCGGCCTTCGAAAAGAGGGCCAGGCCGACATTGGCGCGATAGCGGTCGGGGTCTTGCTTAACCTGTGTCACCCGTGAGGATTTACAGGAGGCAGCTCGAGGCTGCCAGTGCGAACACTGTCTTCACTGGGATTTTCCGGCTGTGGGGGCATGGCCGCCAGGGCCGAGACCGGCGCCAGGACGATGCCTTTCTGGTCCAGGCCGGCCGTCCAGGTCTTCACCATCTCGATCGTGATCGGGAAAGCAAAGCCGGAGCCCAGCGCCGCACCATTCTTCAGCGCCTGGCTTTCCAGCTCCATGAACTCGGACGAGATTTCATCTGCCGACAGTTTCGCATCAATCGCGGAATCGGCGCGCACATAACGCAGGCCGGTTTCACCGGAGAGCTGTTTCATATGCCCGGCATTGAGGCCGCCATCATCGATAAAGGCCAGACCGCGATCTGAAACGGCCTGAAGCACCGGCTTCATCGCCGCCTCATCATCGGCAATCTTGGAGCCCTGCGAATTGATCAGGCCGAAATAGCCGGTCGAGCGGCTGAGAATGCGGTCGAGCCGTGCCCGGTTGCGCGCTTCGTCCTCGGTGGCCAACAGGGTCAGCGGATGCATTTTCATCCGGCCGTAATCATAGGCCTCCATCGGCGTCTCGATCAGCACTTCATGACCGGCCGCGCGGGCGCGGTTGATCCAGGTCTGCAGGCTGGTTGCATCCGGCGCGAAGGACAGCGTCACTTCCGGTGGCAATTCGTCGATGGCGGATTTCGTATGCGTCGCATTGATGCCAAGGCCGCCGACGACGATCGCCACAACCGGCTTGTTGCCCGGATTGATGAAGGGCCGGGCATATGCATCGGCCGGCGCAATGCCCTCTGGCGAAATGCGCGGCAGCGTCATGCCGTTCAGCTGCTCGGTCATACCGGAAATGGGCGCGCGTTCCAGCGAGACGACCCGGGTGACTTCCCCATAGGATTCACCGGGTTTGACCAGTTTGCCATTGATGCGGACGCCGCCCTCGTCAGCATCCCCCTGCCCGGCAGGCAGGTCCGCTTCGAGCTCAGCTGTGCGGGTTTCCTGCGGCGCGTCGATACCGAGGTCCGGCCCGGACTCTGGCAGATCGCCCGATCCGCCCTCTTCGCTGTAATCAGGCGTTTCGATCGACAGGTTCGCTGTGGCGATATCGGTCTTCAGGCGCGTCTTGAGCGGCGGCGCAACCGTGTCCTGGGTATCGAACAGGGCCAGGGTCTGTTTCGGACCGGCTTCCGAGGGATCGCCCGTCAGGAAGATTCCCGCGCCAAGCGCGCCGGCGATCCCGCCGAACACCAACAGGCTGAGACCCGTATGCAAAACGCCTGCGCGCAGCGGTGACGGCTCAGCATCCCGGCGATTTGCCATGTGGCAACCTCGTAATCAAATCCAGTCGACTGTGAACGACCAGATTTGCATCAATCCGGTTAACAGGTTGCAAACGAAGGTTAACCGAATGCTGTTATCCGGCGCGTTTCAGACCATTGCTGGCGGTGATGGCACCGTCCTTGAGCATCTGTTTCGCACGCTCCAGCTGGAAGTCCTTGCCTTCATAGCCTTCCGGCGGCTGCTCGTCCGGCATCTGCAGGGCGCGGCGCTCTTCGCCTTCCTCGTTCTGCAGGGCATGCGGCAGGTCCGCTTCGGAGAAGCGCTTGATCTTGGCCAGTTCTTCCTCGGTCAGGCGCGCCGGCGAGATCGAGACGTCCGGTTCGATACCGAGCGCCTGGATCGAATGGCCGGACGGGGTGTAGTAGCGCGCCGTGGTCAGGCGCAGCGCCCCGCGATCCGCACCCAGCGGGATAACGGTCTGGACCGATCCCTTGCCGAAGCTGGTCGTGCCGACAATCGTCGCGCGGCGGCGGTCCTGCAGGGCCCCTGCCACGATTTCGGAGGCTGAGGCCGACCCGCCATTGATCAGGACGATCATCGGCACGCCTTTGAACACCTCGCCATTGTGCGCCATGTAGCTTTCCATGTCCGCTGCGCGCCGCCCCTGCGTGGAGACGACTTCGCCGCCCGACAGGAACATGTCGCTGACCGACACGGCCTGGTCCAGCAGGCCGCCGCCATTGTTGCGCAGGTCGACGATAATGCCGCGCGGACGCCCGCCGGTCTCTTCGGAAATGCCATTGACCGCTGCTTCCAGCAGTGGGGTCGTCCGCTCATTGAAGGTCGAGATACGGATATAGCCGATATCGTCCTCGTCGAGTTCCCAGGTCACGGATTTCTGCTCGATGACTTCACGGGTGAGCGTCACATCGAACGGGTCGACGCCATCGCGCAGCACGGTGATGTCGATCTGCGTGCCCTTCTCGCCGCGCATTTCCTTGACGGCGTCATTCAGCGTCTGGCCGATGATCGGCTGGCCGTTGATGGCGGTAATCAGGTCGCCCGGCTGGATTCCGGCCCGGCTGGCCGGCGTGTCGTCCATGGGGGAAATGACTTTCACAAAGCCATCTTCCATCGTCACTTCGATACCAAGACCGCCATACTCGCCGGACGTCTGCACCTGCATGGACTTGAAATCGTCTGCATTGAGATAGCTCGAATGCGGGTCCAGCGAGGTCAGCATGCCGTTAATGGCCGCTTCCATGGCTTCCGGCTCGTCGATCTCCGTCACATAGTCCTGACGGGCGCGGGCCAGAATTTCCGCAAATAATTCAAGCTGCTGGTAGGTCACTGTGCGCGGATCGGAGGGCGGTGGCGTGTTCTGCGGTGCCGCGATCGCGGACAGGCCGACTGCCGTCGCGCCGAGGATCAAACCAACACCGGTGCCAATCAGCAATGAACGCATGTTCCAAACCTCTCTCATGAGTGACCTCATCCGCGTCTTGGTAACCAGTCTGCAGGATTCATGACCGTGTCGCCAAGTCTCAATTCCATATTGAGTTCCGGAGGCGGGTCTGAGCGGTCAGGCATACGGCCCACCGGCTCGCCCGTGGCCACTTTCTGGCCCTCGGTGACGTAGATACGGCTCATTCCGGACAGGATAACATGGTATCCGTCACTCGTCCGCAAAATTAGCATCGTTCCGTAGGACCGGAACGGACGGGCATATTCGACCGTACCGGCGACCGGCGCGGTAACCTGCGCCTCGGCCCGGGTCGAGAAGGTGATCCATTCCGCCTTGCCGCCGGTGTTCAGCTTGTCGCCAAAGGAATGCAGCACATTGCCGGAAACCGGTTGTTCCAGACCGCCCAGCGCCGCCTTGCCCAGCGGGCGGGTCGCAGGCGAGACAGGCTTGGACGCAGGGGAGCTGGGCGACGAAGACACAAGGCGCGGCCGGAGGGAGGGTTTCACCCCCGGCGCGGTCGGCGCATCGGATTCCAGCGCGCGCAGCAGGTTGCGCAGCGTATCGGCTTGCGCACCGAGCTCAGCGGAGCGCGACTTCAGCCGGGCAATGTCGCCGGACAAGTCTTCGAAGGCGCCGCGCTTGGCGGCGGCGAGGCGTTCGATCTCCACCTGTTTCAGGGCAAGTGTCGCTTCCGCCGCCTCAAGCCGGGCCTTTTCACCGCGGATCCGGCGTTCCAGCGTGTTCAGCTCATCGATTTCGGCGCGCACTGTTTCTGTCCGGGCAGCCAGCCGGGGCGTGGTCTCGCTCATCAGGATGGCCCGGCGCACCGCGGTATTCGCCTTGCCGGGCGAGATGACCAGCGCAGGCGGCTTGCGCCGGTTGGAGGCCGCCAGCGCCGCGAGCAGGTCCTCAAGGGCCTGCTGGTCTTCAAGCAAGCGCATCTGCGCGGTGATGCGCCGCGTGCCGAGATCAGCCAGGCTCTTTTCGGCCTCGGCCGCCTGGTCTTCCCGCCGGCGGGATTCCATGGCCGCTGCGATCAGGTCTGCATCGACATTCTTGAGGTCTTTTTGCGCATCCTCACCGCTCGCCTGAAGCGCGGCCAGCTTCTGCTCGGCGACGCGCTTTTCGGACTCCAGCGCTTCCAGTTCTTCCCGCGAAAACGTGTCCGGCGCCGCGGCAGCGAGCAGCAGCAGCGAGACGGCCGGCGCCAGGGTGCGGAACACGCGGGCACCGAAAGAATATGCGCGGGAATCGGGCGTCATCCGGCCAGTCTTGCCGAAAGATCATGACCTGCACATTAACCAATTGGGGCCAGCGACCGTTCAAATGCGGAAATTTCATCCCGGATCAGAGCGAGCATCACCCCGTGCCCTTCCAGCGGGAAAGAGGGGTGAAGCAGGCAGACGTGTTGCAGAACCTGCAGGACAGAACGGTACGCTTCGTTCACTACTGGATTTTCTAAGGCGCCCGGCCCGTGCAGCACGGCATTGCGCGCCGTCACCAGCGTTTCGATGCCGCGCATCACCCGTCCGGGCAGTTCCAGCAATTCCGGCGGGTTCAGATACTCGGTGGACCGCGCCCGGCGCAGCAGGAGCGCAATCGGGGCGAACCGGTCTGGCTGGGAGGGGTCTGTTACATCCCCCTCCCCCGCACTTTCATAGCCGGACAGCGCCGCGACCAGTCCGGCCTGGAGGGCAGACACGAGCGCTACCGGCACCCAGCGCATGCGCGGCGGATCTGCGGCGGCGCCTTCAAACTCCCGCCGGGCAAGCTTCAGCCCTTCCAGCACGGCGCCAAGGGCCGGGCCGATCCGCTGCCGCGGGGCCATGGCCGCCTATTCTTCCGGATCGGCCGGTTTGCGGAAATCCCAGCCGGAGTCTGCTGCCATATAGGCGAAGGCCGCATAGACGCTGACATTCTGGCGGAAGGCATCCGGTTCGATCTTGTCGAACGTGTCGTCTGGCGTGTGGTGATAATCGAAATAGTCCCAGCCATCCTGCGCCGGGGTCACGACCGGCACGCCGGAGCGGGCGAGCACACCGATGTCCGGACCGCCGCCCGCCAGATTGTCGCCCGGTGCCACGCCATAGCGGGCCAGCACGCCCTGGATCTTTTTCGCATAGTCCAGTGCGCCTTCGCCGAACTTAGTCTGGAACTGCCAGATATAGCTCGCGCCATGGTCGCTTTCCGCCGCGAGCACATGCTTGTCCAGTTCATCTGCATGCTGACGGGCATAGGCATCGCCGCCGAACAGGCCGATCTCTTCCGAACCGTAGAGGACGACGCGGATCGTCCGGTCCGGCTTGCCGGGCAGCTGGTCGATCAGCTTGGCCGCACCAACCACGATGCCGCAGCCGGCCCCATCATCAATGGCGCCTGTGCCGAGGTCCCAGGAATCGAGGTGACAGCCGAGCAGCACAATCTCGTCCTTGTTGGCGCCGCCTTCGACCTCGGCAATGACATTGCCGGAGGGCGCGGCATCAGCCGTCTCGACACCGATGTCGAGATTGACGGTCACAGGCCCCCGCTCCAGCAGGCGGGCCAGCTGGTCAGCGTCTGGCGCGGAGAGGGCCGCGGCCGGGATCGGCCCCATCGGCTTTGCCACGCCATCCGGGCCGCGCCGGTCGATCCCGCCCGTATGCGGCCGGCGGAAATGATCTGTTCCGACAGACCGGATCAGGCAAGCGACCGCGCCTTTCGCCGCCGCCGCTTTCGGGCAGGCCGCGCGCTTGGCAACAGCGAGGCCATAGCCCGCGCCCGTCTGGGTGCGGGTCATGTATTCGTCGATGAAAACGATCTTGCCGGCGACGTCTGCGTCATCCGCGGCCAGCATGTCGGCCAGGAGTTCGTACCGGACAATGTCGGCTTCCAGCCCGCCTTCGGGCGTTGGCGCACTGCCGCCGAGCGCCGTGATGATCAGCGGCTGGGCGCTGTCGCCGACCACACGGGCGGTTTCATGTGTGCGCTTCCAGTAAGGCACGGTGAAGTCTTCGACATGGACATTCGCAAAGCCCATTTCCGTCAGCTCCGCGACGGCCCAGTCACGCGCGCGTTTCTCATCCGGAGACCCGGCAAGGCGCGGACCGATTTCCGTTGTCAGGTCCTCGACGAATTGCAGGCCGACATTGTCCCAGGTGCCGGCATTGGCCAGCGAGGTCGCCGTTTTCAGGATCTCCGCTTCCCGGTCGGCGGGCGTCTCAGCGGCCGCAGTCAGCATCTGGCAGGCGGCAAGCGCGCCTATGGCAGCAAGGGCAACAGGTCTCATCAGGCATCTCCGGAATGGTTTGCGCGAACGCTATGCCATTCCGGTGATGGTTGAAACCCGTCCGGGCGGATCAGAGCGCCGCAGCCAGCTCCAGCACTGCGTCGATGGCCGGCCGGTCCTTGTAGCCTTCTTCCCGCATGACGGCCTTCACCGTGCCGTCGGCTGCGATGAAGATGATGGCCGGGTGGGGAATGCCGTCATAGCGCGACCCTGCCGGCACGTCTGGATTGCGCAGGTCGAACGCATCGATGGCGGCAGACCCGGTGTCGGAATAGAGGCCGTAAGGCAGCGCCTTCGCCGACTTGAAGTCGGCAAGGATTTCCGGTGAGTCATAAGACACGCCGATCAGAGTCCAGCCTTCCTCGCCGAGCGGAGCCGCCGCATCTTTCAGGTCGATCAGCTGCTTCTTGCAGTAGGGGCACCAGTCGGCCGAGCGGAAAAAGGCAACGACCGTGCCTTTCTCTCCGGCAAGATCGGGGAAGCTGACGGCGCCTTCCGGCCCGATCACGGACACGGCCGGCGCAGGCTGGCCAACGATGGGGCCGACCCGCATCTCCTCGGCCATGGCAGCGCGTTCCGCTTCGGCGGATTTTGCCGCCATCTGAACATCTGAGGGCTCCTGCGCCGCGGCAGCGGCAGGCAGCAAGGCGAGAAGAGACGCGAGAGAGGCAGTGCGGATCATGGGCGATTCCTTTTCTTTGAACTCAGCCCTATCCGCCCCATGGCCGGCAGGCGATGCACGAGCGCGTGAGCTCACGCAGGATTTACCGCCGGGCCCGCCAGTCATCGGCGCTCTGGCCGTAGACATCCCAGTACATGTCGGAAAACGGCTCCGGGGCCTGCGCCTGCCGGAGTTTGCGTGCGCCGAGCCGCTCTGCCACGCGCAGCGAGGCGGCGTTCTTCGCATCGATGCAATGGATGATCTCGTCCCAGCCGAGAATGTCGACCGCATAGTCGATTGCCGCCGAGACGCCTTCCTGCGCATAGCCCCTGCCCTGCGCCGCCCTGGTCAGGCCATAGGCGATCTCTGTGCCCGGCCAGCCTTCCGGCTGCCAGGGGCCGAGGCGCCCGATCCAGTTTCCGGTCGATTTCTCGATCACGGAGAACATGGAATAGCCGCGGATCGTCCACGCCCCTGCCAGCGCGCAAAGCGAGCGCCAGACGGTAGACGGCGCCATCACGCCGCCAATGAAACGGGCCGTCTCCTCATCCGCCATCATGGCGCACATAGGCTCGAAATCCTCAGCCTGCGGCGGGCGGAGGATCAGCCGTTCGGTTTCGATGGTGGGGCCGGGGGTGCGCATTGTCGCCTTTCCATGGAGCGAGAGGCAGACAGCCAGTCTCAATTTTTAATAAAAAATTTTTAGCGCCTTTGGCGCTACTATATCATATAATGAATTTCAAGCACTGTTATCATTATTAATAATATTTCTTCATTGCATCAGAACTTAATCTTGATGCATATTGGGGAATTGCGGATCGAGACCATCACAAGCACATTCCCTTCATGGACACGATTCAAACTCACCTGCGCAATTTTTTCGAAGAAGCGGAAAGGACGGAGCTGGCCGCAAGAGCTATCCGCCATGAAGCATTTCTGCTGGAACAGTATGTGCGAAATCTGCCTAATCTACTGATGGAAGGCGAAATCAAAACGCCAGCAACAGCACGCCGGATGGCAATCGAATGCGCAATTTTGGGGTACCTGTTTAAACTCAAAACGGGATCGGCAAAGCAATCAGGTATCCTGTCTCGCGCATTTGCAAACTGGACATTTGAAGATGTTCCGCCACCTGAAGATATTCGCAACTACCTATATCGCATGCGGGATCGCGGGCTGATCCAACAATGCCCATTGGGACGCTGGTCTTTGACAGACGTCGCAATGAGGCTGTTTCAATACGATTTCCATTGAAAAAGCCCCGCCTTTTCGGGCGGGGCTTTCATGTCTCGTGTGATCAATGTCCTATCGGCGGGACAGGAGCGACAAGATCGTGACGAAGATGTTGTAGAACAGGATGAAGAAGTTCAGAGCACCCCAGTTCGTCATCACGGCAAGGCCGCGCTCGTCTCCTTCAAAGGCGAAATAGGACCGCTTCAGGTTCTGCGTGTCGAATGCCACCAGCACGCCCGAAATCGCCAGCACGCCCACGGTGATCGCGGTTTCAAAGAAACCCGACGGCGGGAACAGGAAGCTGAGCAGCGACATGCCGACAATGCCCCAGAGGGCAAAGATGGCGACCACGCCGATCGGCTGCAGGTCACGCTTGGTCGTGTAGCCGTACAGCGAGAGGGCACCGAAGGCCGTGGCCGTCAGGAAGAAGGCTTTGGCGATGGTGATGAAGGTGGTGCTGTAGACGATGCCCGCGCGGCTGGCCGCTTCGGTATTCATCGTGGCCATGAGCACCCAGACCGACAGGCTGAGGCCGAGCAGTGTCACGATCGTCCAGTAAAGGACCGCCGTGCCCAGCGGCGACGGCCGCTTCATGGCGAAAGCAGAGATCAGGATCAGTCCGATCGGACCGAACTGCACAACCAGGCGGAACGGCGAGAACAGCACGAATTCGGTCAGCGGCGGAAACGTGTTGGATCCGACCAGGAAGGCCAGACCACCGGCCAGCGCGATGCCATAGGCCAGCTTCTGGTAAACGCCCAGCATGAAGGCGCGCAGGCCCTCATTGACCGCCATGTCCATCGAGCCTGCGCCGGTGGACGGCGTATAAGCACGATTGAAATCATTCATAAGTTTCAAGCCCTTTCTGTTCGCCGGGCGGAGAATTTGCCCGGAACATGCACGAAATATGGGAGAGCTTGCCCCGGTTCGCAAGCAAAACCGGACATCCCTGCAACTTGTTCACGTCCCCGCCTGCACCCGGCAGTGAATTAGACTTCAAGAACTTGCCACGAATACTTATCGCTTAACAAATAAATACTTACAGTCCGGGAAAATATGGAAAGTATTCGCAATACTGTTCACGCTGACGCACCAATGTTCCCCGCGCTTACTCGTAAGTGGATTGACTAAGCCTTGCACAGAGTTAATCTGCTGAATCTGGCGCAGTTCCGGCAGTGGGGGCGCCAAAGCACTAGGGGATAAAATTATGGCAGACGCATCGGCTTACGCCGAGAATATCAAGAAATACGCAAATGGTGGGTATAACCAGGCCGCCGCCGAGAAGATCGTGGGACATCTCGGCATCGCCCTGCGCAACAAGGACAGCTCCATCGTCGCCTGCAGCGACTCTGGCGAACTGGACCGTGTGCGGGAAAAGTGGTGCCGCGGAAAACTGGGCCTCGCCGAAAAGCAGGGAGAGCTGGACGCAGCCATCAAGACGGTCTGTGATCGCATGAGTGCCGAAGGCGGGCAGAAGTCACGGGTCACCTTCTACTACCTTCTGGCCGAACACTTCGGAAAGCTCACAGAGCTGGCAAGCTGATCCGGCCTGACAGACAAACGGACAAACCCGGCCTCACTGGCCGGGTTTTCTTTGGCCGGGTTTTCTTTTTCCGCCTCAGAAGGCAGACAGCGGATCATGTACAGATTGTTTGCCGCCCTGCCCGTGCCGGAAGAGCTGTGGGATGGCCTCGCCGCCCTGCAGGATGACCTGCCGGGGGCAAGTTGGCGCCCGGAGGAAAACTTCCACATCACCCTGCGCTTCTTCGGCGATCTCACGCACCGCCAGGCCCGCGACCTCGACGATCTGCTGGGAGACATCAGATGCACCCCGTTCGAGGTCTCGATCGAAGGCGCTGGCTGGTTCGGACGGCGCGAACCGTCCGCGGTCTGGGCACGCGTGCGCGAGAACGATGAGCTGCGCAGCCTCTCGGCCCGCTGCGAACAGGCGGCGCGGCGGCTTGGCTTCGAGCCGGATCGGCGCCCGTTTACGCCGCATGTGACGCTCGCCTATCTGCACAATGCCACGCTGGAAGACACCCGCCGCTGGGTCGAACGCCACCATGATTACCGGAGCGGGCCGTTCATCGCAGACCGCTTCCACCTCTATTCCAGCCATTCCGCCAAAGACCGCCCCAGCCGGTATGAGGCGGAGGCGGACTATGTGCTGGAATAGGTGATCAGATCGCGGGCGTGAAACTGAGGTTCAGTTGCTGGACCAGCGGCGGATTATTCGGCGACATCAGAAGCCAGCCGTCCATCTGCCCGTTCTCACAGGTCCAGGTGAAGGTGCCGCTGAGGTGGCCGTTCGCCTTGAACGGCGTATCGGTTTCACAGGCGCCGGCCTGTTCCTTCAGGTCTGCCAGAACACGTTCGCGGACCGGAATGGAGGCATCCATCGTGAAGTTCATGGCCAGCTTGCCTTCGAGCGGCGCAAGGCTGTCCTGCTCATAGACATCGCCGGCGGCCGCATAGGCATCGGCCAGCGCAGCGCTGACAGGCCATTCACGGGCCGGGAGTTCTCCGGCAGCTGCCAGTTCAAGCGCCGCTTCCCGCACGATCCGCGACGGGGCGGCATAGGTCCGGTTCGCAAAGGCAAACACCCCGACGCCCGCTTCCGGCATCAGCAGCACGTTCGACCCATAGCCCGGATAGCCGCCGGAATGCGCCATCGTCGTGCCAAGGTTACACTCGGCGCTGACGGCGAAGCCCATCGCATAGGTTACCGCCACATCGCAGGTGTCGTCCTCTTCCAGGCCATCGCGGGCATAGACCCGGGGGAAGCCCAGCCCCTGCGACAGCTCACGCACGGAAGAGCGCTTCACCGGCCCGGTCTCTTCCCCATCGCGAGGCGGCCAGGCATCCAGCAGGAAGGCGACCCATTTCTCGTAATCCTCGGCATTGGTCATCACCCCGCCCATCGCGCCGAACACGCCGGGGCCGAGCACCGGCTCTTTCGAGAACGCCCCCTCTTCCCAGCGATAGCCGAGCGCGCGGCGGTCCTGATCCACGGCATAGACGTCATAGCCGGTGGAGGCCATGCCCAGTGGCAGCATGATCTCGGTGCGGATATAGTCTTCATACGGCATGCCGGAGACATTGGTGACGATCCGGCCCAGCAAGGCGTAACCGAAATTGGAATATTCATACGCCATCTGCGGCGCGCGGCTGAATGGGACGCCTTCCTTCAGCACTTCGGTAAAGACCTCCTCAGGCATGTCCTGCTGGCGGTCACCCCACGGGTTGTCGGTGACCAGGCCGCTGACATGGGCCAGCAGGTCACGCACGCGAATGCGCGGGGAGTCCGTGGTCGGATAGGTCCAGCCTCTCAGTTCCGGCACATAATATTCCGCCGGCGCATCGAGATAGAGCTTGCCCTCATCGCGCAGCTTCAGGATGGCGAGCGCAGTGAACGCCTTGCTCATCGACGCAATGGAATAGAGCGAGTCCGCCGTGACAGGCGCCTCGGTTTCGAGATTCGCGACGCCGGAGGTTTTGAAATAGACCAGCTCCCCATCCTTCACGATGCCCCAGACAAGGCCCGGCACATGCTGCTCCGTCTGGTAATCCAGGAAGCGCGCATCGATCCGGTCAGTCACCTCCGCCGGAATGGCTGTCGCGGCGGCGTCCGGCACAGGAACGGCTTCTTCCGCAAATGCTCCAAGCGCGGCCAGCACAAGCACCGATCCGGCAAGCAGGTTTTTCATCGGGTGAAGCTTCATCATGGCAGTCCTCTTCCTTTTTCCCCGCAACGCGCGCGAACAAGGCGAAACCTAACGGCGGTTCCGGACAACCAGCAAGCGCAGGCAACCAAAAAGCCATGGAAAAGGGAAACAGGCCCGCACTCTGGCCCGGTCATCGCCACCATTGCCCGCCTCAGAAGACAGACAAGGAACCAAACCGGCGCGCAGACCGTTTCAGACCACAACAGAGATGAAAATCTATTGATCCAGCAAAGGACCCCAAATGCCACTTCTGCGAATTGACATGATCGAAGGCCGCTCGGAAGAGCAGATTCAGAGCCTTCTGGATACCATCCAGAGCTGCGTCGTCGACGCCTTTGGCGTCCCTGAGTCCGACCGCTATCAGATCGTTCATGAGCACAAACCAGGCCGAATGGTATTCCTTGATACCGGGCTGGGTTTCACGCGCAGCAACCAGGTGGTCTCGATTCAGTTCTTCACCAGTCCGCGCACGCATGTCGAGAAGATGAAAGTCTATCGGCTGCTCGCGGACCGCCTCGAAAAGGAATGCGCGCTTGATCCGAATGACCTCCTGATCTCCGTATTCACCAATCGGGAGGAAGACTGGAGCTTTGCTCGGGGCGAAGCACAATACGTTACAGGACGCCTGCCATAGGTGTGCCTCTCCCAGTGGGGGGCGGCCCGCAGCGGGTTCGTCAAACAGGGCTGAGGCCGGCCTTTCCGGGAAAGTGTGAAATGGTGCTGCCAAGACTGATGAACGTTCGAATTAAGAACAGAAAAAAGCCCCGGCCAACTGACCGGGGCTCTCTTGATCGTTTCGCAATTTGTTATTCTGCTGGCGGGCTTTCAAGGCAGGCCCAGTAGTCATCGCCATTGTCGGCGATGCAGTTGAAGACCTTGTCGAGCAGGTATTTGCGCTGACCCGACCGCGCGCCGCTGGCAAACATGGCCTTGTCCGGATCGGCCGAACGGGCCTCGTCTTCGACACTCGTTCCGTAAGGCAGGATGATGCGCGGGCTGCCGACCTGCTGCCAGAGCGCATCGATTTCGGCATTGTCCGGAACCCACAGGAATTTCTGAAAGGCGAGCGACGCCATCAGGTAGGGGTCAGAGTCTTCGCCCGCGACAGGCTGCGCCATGCCAAGGTCCGTCAGGCGCGCATAGGCGGCCAATGCCGTATCGACATCCCAGGACGGTTCCCTGTCCGGAATATAGAACAGCCACCCGTCCAGCGTGCCCTCATTGCGGCACCGCGGATTGTGCTGATAACAGCCCGGCTTGGTGACCCAATCCGCATCGAAGCCCCGCAGGAAGCTGATGAAGTCCTCGTCGCCGATACGCAGGCTCTCTGCGAAAAGACTTGTCGTGGAGGCCTCGCCGCGCACCGGCTCGGTGGGCGAAAACCCATGCTGGAACATGGTCGCCAGAATGGCCCGATAGGACGGATCGCTAAGGTTCGCTTCCAGGTGTCCCGGAAGCTTCGATTCCTCATACGCCCCTGCCCGGTTGACCGGATAGCTGAGCGCATCGGCCATGGCATTCACGTCGAAACCAAGAGCGACAAACAAGGCGGCTGCATCCGGGTCGAGGAAGTCGACAGCTTCGCGGAAGCCGTTCTGATCGAGCGTGTACCCTCGCTCCATCAGTTGCTGGCGCGCTTCGGCTGGTGACAGCTCGGCCAGCTTGTTTTTCTTCGGCATCTTCGCAGCGGTTTTGCCACCGGTTTCTCCGCTGACGGAATTGCTGCCTCCGGCGTCATCACCCGCAGAACAGGCCGGAACGGCCGCGAGCAGGAATGCGGCGAGGACCGCAGAAACGAGTTTCTTCATGGTGAGTGCTCCCATTCTGGCCTAGCGCGGCCGGATCGATGTGACGACTTTGGTCTTCGCATGTCCGCCATAGAAGATCGTCGCGACCATCTCATAGCTATCAGACCGCCAGGTCAGCTGACGCTCGCCCTGCACGTGCGGGACCTGGCCATAGGCCGTGAAACCGCCAGCCTGCGGGTCCTTGTTGGTGTCGTTGATCGGCAGGCCATAGACCGCCTTCAGATCATCCGCGACCTTGCCGGGCGACTCGCTGCCGGCGTCCACGCGGTGCTCGAGGGCCGTAACTTTTTTGCTGCTGTCGATTTTTGCGATGAGCTTCTGTCCGGTCTTCAGATTGACTTCGCATTCGCCGCCCGCCGGATTGCAGACCACGCTCCCACGCGGCAACTCGTCCTTGATCGACTGGAGAGATCCGCCCGGCAACAGGCCGAACAGGTTGAGGCCGCTGGACGCCGGTGCCGCCGCTGAAGACGGCGCCGTGACAGCCGACCCGGTGTATTCAGCCAGCGTACGGCCATCGAGATCCCGGTTGTTGGCGGAGTTCAGCACCCGTGCATCCAGAATATGTGCCTGAACCATCTGGCCATCGCGCGCCTGCAGGACAAAGTCGATCTCGAGCGAAACGTTCCGGTCGATGTCGCCATAGCGCTTGCGGGATGTCAGCAGCGCCTGGGCATCATCCCGCGACATGGCAATCCCGTCGATGATTTCGGGATTGTCGAATTTGACCCGGATTTCAGACGGCAGGCCGCAGGAATTGTTGTTGCGGACATAGAAGTAGGTCGTCTTGGAAACTGGTGCGAATTCGAAAACGTTCGAGTCGAAATCATAGTCGCCAAAAGCCTTGTTGGTCCGGACGGTGTAGACATCTTCAAGATTTGCCTCGCCGACGCGGGCCTTCATCATCTCGATCGTTTCGTCGCGCTTGTCCTGACGCAGGAATTCGTCCTCGCGCGAGCGCTGCCAGACTTCATTGCGGTACAGGCGCATGTAGCAGTCGACATTGCTTTCGTAGTCGAAATAGCTGTCGAGCTTCATCCACGAGTACAGCATATTCTCATAGGCAAACTCCTTCGCGCTTGCCGGGGCGGCGAAGAGCGAAGAGGCGGCAAGGACCGTGGCGACTGCGGCAAGGCTGCCAGCTTTCAGGGTACGTTTCGGATTGAATAGGTGAAGCATGGGAAGGGACTCCGATTCTGCGACGAGAAGAGAAGCGCTGGTGTCAGTTCGCCCGGGAACGGGGAACAGCCAGCATGAGAATTTTCTGATGTGCAGGCGCGTGTCGCGCGTGAGGTAGGCGCGGGAACGGAAAGTGTGGTTTTCTGTCAGAGCGAGCGCCCTGCCACAGACAGTCTTGCAATGTGGATCGCCCCTGATTTGCGCCCTGATCGCTCACAAGTTTGTTCAGCTAACATGAACGTAATGTGAATTTCGCGTAAGGGTACAATCGTCTTCGATTCTGCTGCGGAATCAACAGGACCGGATTTTCGCAAGTTAAAGTTGGGCCACCGGCAACCAGATCGTTGAACAGGCGCAGCGAAAATTCACCGTCGCCGGATTCCGTAATTTTGCGAACAAACCGGAAGAAAAGAATGGTGCCGCTAAGGTGACTTGAACACCTGACCCCCGCATTACGAATGCGATGCTCTACCAGCTGAGCTATAGCGGCTTAAGACCATTCTGAAGGCCCGCCTCATACCGGTAGATGCCCCTTTTCGCAAGACGCTTTTGCCACCCCGGTCAGCGGGTATTTCAGCGGCGCGGCAGGCGCGCTCAGTCATCGTCGGAGGCGTAGTCCAGTGGCGGGCTGAGCGGACGGTCCGGCGCCTTGGGCGCTTCGGCGGCCGGTTCATCCAGGTCCGGCCCCGGCAACGCAGGCACGCGCCCCGCCTCCAGCTCCCGGCCATAGGATTCGTAGCGCGGGTGCACGAGGTCGCCGACATCGCCGAAAGCATAGACGAGACGTGACCAGCCCTGCTTGTCGAAATCGAAGGCATTGCCTTTCGGGTCGATGTCCGACCAGTCCGGCTCACGCGAAGCCGATACCGCCATGCGGCCCCAGCGGGCGGCCTCTGACGGGTCGCCATAACCTTTCAGCGCCCGCTCCATCAGCAGGCAGAGCCGCGCGGTCGGATTCTCTTCCACCAGCAGGGCAAGCGACCGGATCGCACCGACCCATTCGGCCTTGTCCATGGCGATCTCGGCCATCAGGATCTTGCTTTCGCGGTGGTTCGGCTGGGCCGCAATCAGCGCCTGCAGGCGATGGGCGATATTTTCCTGGCTGTCCTGCGGCACGAGGCGGCGGGAGAGCTGCGCCAGTGCCGGGTGCGGGCGGGCTTTCCAGCCAAGTTCCAGCACGCCCTGCGCGGCCTTGGCCTTGCCATCCACCATCAGCGCCTTTGCGCCATGGAAGGCGGCCGGCGGGAAACCCGGCGCAGAGCGGATCGCTTCGGCGAGCGCCTTCTGGGCCTCGCTCTTGCGGTCATGCGGCAAGCCGGCGGCATGGGCCGTCAGCAGCACGGCGCGGCGGCGGCGCAGGCTGTCGCCCTTGATCATGCCGCGGCGTTCGCCGGTGGTCAGTGTATCGAGCGCCTTCTCCCACTCCCCTTTCGAGACCTGCAGGTCGAACAGGGAATTGAATGGCCAGTCAGCGGAGGATTTGAGGCCGAGCGCTTCGCGGGCGCGGGTCTCCGCCGTCAGCTGGTCGCCGCGTTCGGAGGCCGCCATGGCAGAGCCGCGCAGGCCAGCCAATTGCCCGCCCGGCAGGCGGGTCAGCTGGCTCCAGGCCCGTTCGGCCCCGGCCCAGTCATCGTTCGCTTCGGCAGCGCGCGCTTCCAGCAGCAGTTTTAGCCGCTCATCCTCAGCGTGCTTTGCCGCCTTGCGCGCGAGCTTCAGCGCGGCTTCGGCATCGCCGGCTTCCGCGGCCAGCAGGCCTTCAGTCAGCGCGGCATTTGCCTTGCGCGATTTCGACCGGCGGCGCGAGCGCGCAATCCGGCCCGGCAGTACGAAGATACCTGACACGACCCACCAGGCCGCCGCCATCAGGCCCGACAGGGCCAGCACGAGTGCCACAGCGGCGCCGGACTTGATGGAAATCTCTTCTGCCCCGATCGGCACGGTCACCTTGCCGGGCAGCGTATAGGCCCACCAGCCGAAAGCGAGGGCCGCGATCAGCACGATCAGAAGCACGAGAAACACGATGATCCGGTTCATGGTGTCTTGGCGCCCCCATCCGCCAGGGCGAGGCGCACGGCCTCCAGCGAGTTTTCCAGAGTGATGCGGCGTTTCGCATCTTCGGTCCATCCGGACATTGCCGTGCCCGGCGGTCCGTCCAGCCGGCTTGTATAGGACACGGCCTCTTCGAGGTCACCCTTTTCGAGCGCCTCGGCCGCCCGCGAGAGAAGCGCGAACGGATCGGCATCCGAGCCGTCGGCCTTGCGGACCGTAACGGCTCCGCCAAAGAATTTGTTGATCCAGCCCCAGCGCCCGGAATCTTCTGTCGGCACCGTGCGCCGCGCCGCGTCGGCCGCTGTGGCAAAGGCATCTTTCAACTCCGCCAGTGTCGGCGCGCCGGATGTGGCCAGCGGGCCGAGCGCGCGTACATCATCCACCGTCGGCAGAGCTGAGCGCAGCGAGCGGTAATCCGATTCAAACGGCTCACCCCGGCGCGAAGCCGCTTCGATGGCGGAAAGAGCAAGCGCCGCTTCGGCGACAGAACTGGCCGAGGCCGCCTCGGCCCGGGCATCGCTCTGCTCCGTCTGCACACGCGCCAGCATGTCCGCGAGGGAGCGGCCCTGTTTGGTCTGCTCCAGGGTCGAGTCGCGCAGCGTTTCGACTTCCCGCTCCAGCGCGGTGACGCGGCTGCTCATGTCAGGCGGCAACGGGCGGGTTTCGAGCGCATCCAGCCGATCAGACAGGGCACCCAGCGCGCGGGCGAGGTCTTCGGGGGCAACCGTGTCTCCGACTTCCACCGACTCCAGCGCATCGAGACGGGCCTCGATCGCCGTCAGGTCCACAGGGGCAGACTGCGCCGCAGGCAAATTGTCGATCCGGCTGGCCAGCGCATCGATGCCTGCCTTCAGCGCGGCGCGATCATCCGGGGCAGACTGTTCCAGCTTGCCGATCCGGTCATTCAGCGCGGCAACTTCTTCATTTGCATTGCCAAGCCCGCTTGGCATCATCAGGTGCCCGCCAATGCCGATCATGCCGCCCAGGCCGGCGGCCACGACGCTCATCAGGCCCGCGCCCAGCCAGCCCGGTCCGCTGCCGGACTTCGGCGCCTTCCCCTCTTCCGGGGCCAGTTCGAAATCTGCGTCGATCGGTTCTGCCGGGTCGACGGAGCTTTCAGGGATAGAATCGTCTGTCATTTCGAATCCGGTTTCTGGCTTCGCACACTCGCACAGGATTCCGGCGGCTCAAAGGCCGTCCGCCACCTTGGCGAGGACGCTAAGCAGCGCGTCTTCATTCGGCGCATCCGCAATATGGATCGCGGCAACCTCGCGGCCCTCCAGCGGCCGCACCGCCGCTTCCGATATGGCGACGATGATGGCGTGCTCCAGTCCGCCCGCTGCCCAGGCAAAGGCCGCCGCGGCTTTCGCCGAATGGATCAGCACGCAGACCGGACCGGCCGCCAGCGCCGCTTCGGCGTCCGGGGTCAGGTCTTCGGACGGCCGGGTTTCATAGAGCGCAAGAAAGTCCGCTGGAATGCCGCCCTGTTTCAGCCGCGCAACGAGTTCACCGGCCGCCGCCTCATTGGCAACATGCAGCACGCCTTCGGTGCCTTCCGGCAGGGCGATCAGAATGTCTGCCGCCAGCGCCGCCGCATCGCCCGCCCCTTCATAAACCGCCGCGAAACCGGCTTCCCGCGCCGCAGCCGCCGTGGACGGGCCGACGCACCAGGCCTTGGCTGCCCGCAGGGTGCTGGCCTCTGTAAAGAAGCGGACGCCATTGGCACTGGTGAAGACGAGGTGCTGCACGGCCGACAGGTCCGGCAGGTCGGCCTTCAGCCGCGCGAGCGACAGCATGGGCGAGGCGATGGCCGGCAGGTCCATCGCCTTCAGCCGGGCCATGGTCTCGGAGGCGCCGGGCTCGGCGCGGGTCACGATGACCGGAAGGCTCACCAGTCCCCCTCGAAGGCGGGCAGCTGGCCGCCTGCCTGCTGGCGGATGTCATTGGCGATGTCCTTGCCCAGCGCTTCGAGCTGCACTTCGCTCGCGCCCTTGCGGCAGGTGCCTTCGGCGCGCCAGCGGGCGCTGCCATCCATGGCGAGGACTTCACCGACGAGGTGCCACTCCTCGCCCTTGTCGAAGGTGTGCGCGGCGATCGGCGTGCGGCAGGACCCGTCGAGCGCCAGCAGGAACGCCCGCTCGATCATGGCTGCGGCGGCGGTCGGCACATGGTTCAGTCTGTGCAGCACGGCGGCAGTGTCGGCGTCGGCATCTTCGCGCATCACCACGCCGACAATGCCCTGCGCGGCAGCGGGCAGCATGTCTGTCAGCGGAATCGGCGTCGCCACTTCCGGCTGGCCGAGGCGCGTCAGACCGGCCATGGCGAGATAAGTCGCGTCAGCGAGCCCTTCTTCCAGCTTGCGCATGCGTGTCGCGACATTGCCGCGGAAGGTGACGATCTCGAGGTCCGGCCGCATGGCGCGGGTCTGCGCTTCCCGGCGCAGCGACGCGGTGCCGACCTTCGCGCCTTTCGGCAGGTCCATCAGGCTTTTCGCATGCGGAGACAGGAACCCCTCGCGCGGGTCTTCCCGCTGCGGGAAAGCCGCGAACACCTGGCCCGGCTCCAGCACGGACGGCACGTCCTTAAGGCTGTGGACGGTGAGATCCACCTCGCCGCGGGTCAGCGCCGCATCAAGCTCGCGGGTGAATAGGCCCTTGCCGCCGGAATTGATCAGCCGCTCGGTCGTCAGCTGGTCACCCGATGTGGTGAAGGTGACGATCTCACCTTTCATGGCACCGCCGGAGGCCGCCTCGATTCCGGCGGCGATCTGATTTGCCTGAATCAGGGCCAGCGGTGAACCACGTGTTCCGATCCGAAGCGTTCTGGGGGAATTTGTTTCAGTCATTCCCCTCCCCTAGCGCCGGGCGTGCCGCTTGCCAATTGACAGAGCGCCGCGGAAAGGGCTACGACGTTTTATCGTTTATCGACAAATCCCCTTTTCGGAGACCCTCATGATCAAACCTGCCGTATCAGCGCTGGCGCTGGCCCTCGCACTCGCCGCCTGCGGACAGCCGGCCGACAAACCCGCCGAACCCGCCGCCGCGACTGAGCTGACCGCCGACCAGAAGGCCGAGATCAGCAAGGAGCTGAACGAGTGGTTCGACGCGAAGTATGAGGAATCGCTGCAGGAAAGCCCGATCATGATGACCTTCCTTGGCCGGAAGGACCTCAACGACAAGATCGACTGCTTCACCCTTGCCTGCGCCGATGAGCAGCTGGCCCGCCAGAAGGCCGCCGTCGAGGAAATGAAGGCGACCTTCAATTATGACGACCTGTCGGACGCCGACAAACTGTCCTGGGACCTGTTCGAATACCAGTACAACCAGGCCGCCGAGGCTGCGAAGTTCCGCTATAACGGCTTCGTCTACGACCAGATGAACGGCCCGCAGGGCTTCATTCCACAATTCCTGATCAGCTTCCACAATGTCGAGAATGCCGACGACATGCGTGCCTATGTGTCGCGTATCCGGGAAGCTGCCCGCGCCCTGAACGAAGCGACCGATGTCGCCCGTGAAAGCGCCGAGCACGGCACGCATGCGCCGAAATTCGCTTATGAAGGCGTGATCGACCAGTCGCGGAAAGTCATCACCGGCGCGCCGTTCACCGACGGGCCGGACAGCGCCCTGATGGCTGACGTGAAGTCCGAACTGGCCACGCTGGTCGAGAATGGCGAGCTGACCCAGGAAGAGTCCGACACCATCCTCGCTGACGCCACCGATGCGATGACGAATGATTTCCTCGACGCCTTCGACAACATCATCGCCTTTGCGACCGAGGACATGGCAAACTCGCCGGATTCCTCCCAGGCCGTCGGCGCCTTCCTGCAGCCGGACGGCGAAGCCTATTACGAGGAGCGCCTCGCCAACAACACGACCACGTCGATGACCGCCGACGAGATCCACCAGATTGGCCTCGCCGAAGTGGACCGGATCCATGCCGAGATGGAAGCCATCAAGGATAAGGTCGGCTTCGAGGGCACGCTGCAGGAATTCTTCGCCTTCCAGCGCGACTCCAAGGATGATGAGCGCTTCTACTATCCGGACACGGATGAGGGCCGTCAGGCCTATATCGACGACGCCACGGCGAAGATCGAGAACATCAAGGCCAAGCTGCCGGAATTCTTCGGCATCCTGCCCAAGGCCGACCTGGTCGTGAAGCGCGTCGAAGCCTTCCGGGAACAGCCGGGCGCTGCCCAGCACTACTTCCCTGGCACGCCGGACGGCTCGCGCCCCGGCGTCTACTACGCCCACCTCTCGGACATGAAAGCCATGCCGAAGGGCGAGCTGGAAGTGATCGCCTACCATGAAGGCATTCCGGGCCACCACATGCAGATCTCAATCGCGCAGGAGCTGACCGGCGTGCCGCAGTTCCGCACCCAGATCAACTTCACGGCCTATGCCGAAGGCTGGGGCCTCTATTCCGAATGGCTCGCCACGGAATTCCCGGGCACCTATGAAGACCCCTATTCCGACTTCGGCCGTCTCGGCTCGGAAATCTGGCGCGCCATCCGTCTCGTCGTCGACACGGGCATCCACTCCAAAGGCTGGACCGAGGAACAGGCCGTGCAGTACTTCCTCGACAATTCCGCCATCACCGAGGCGCAGGCCCGGTCCGAAGTGCAGCGCTACATCGTGATGCCGGGCCAGGCCACGGCCTACAAGATCGGCATGATCAAGATCCAAGACCTGCGCAAGCACGCCGAAGAAGAACTGGGCGACAAGTTCGACATCCGCGGCTTCCACGACACCGTGCTCGGCGGCGGCTCCATGCCGCTCGACCTGCTGGAGCGCCGCGTCGACCAGTGGATCGCCGAACAGAAGGCCGCGTAAGGCCACGCATTCGCCAATCAGGCGACGCTGGGGCAGGGCTTGCATCAGGCAGGCCCTGCCCTACCCTTTTGGGGGAAAGCTACGGAGCCAAAGATGGACCTTTCCTTCAGCCCTGAGATCGAAGCCTTCCGCACAAAAGTGCGGGACTGGTTCGAGACTGACTTCCCGAAAGACATCATCCGAAAATACAAGGCCGGCCTGCCGCTGACGACGGAGGAAGTGCGCCGCTCCGAAATGGCCCTGGGGCAGAAGGGCTGGCTCGCCACGGCCTGGCCGGAGGAATATGGCGGACCCGGCTGGGGGATCGAGGAGCAATACGTCTTCGACGAGGAACTGGAACGCGCAGGTGTGCCGACTGTCACCCCCATGGGCGTCATCTATGTCGGCCCGGTGATCTACACATTCGGATCGGACGAACAGAAAGCGCGCTGGCTGCCCGGCATCCGTGATGGCTCGGTCGGCTGGGCGCAGGGCTATTCCGAGCCCGGTGCAGGGTCTGACCTCGCCTCCCTCCAGTTCAGCGCGAAACTGGAAAACGGCACCTATACGCTCAACGGCCACAAGATCTGGACTTCCGCGGCCCAGCATGCCGACTGGATCTTCCTCCTGGCCCGCACCTCGCAGGAAGAGAAGAAACAACAAGGTATCAGCTTCATCTGCTGCCCCATCGATGCGCCGGGCGTGACGGTGAAACCGATCATCACAATCGACGGCAATCACGTCCTGAACGAGGTCTTCTTCGAGGATGTGAAAGTGCCCGAAGACAACCGCATCGGCGAGGCCGGAAAAGGCTGGACCTATTCGCAATACCTGCTCGGTTTCGAGCGCACATCCTACGCCCGCATCGGCGGCAAGCGCGCCATGCTGCGCCATATCCGCGAGGTGGCCATGTCCACGCCGGACGGCAGCGGCGACCGGCTGATTGATGATGCAGGCTTTGCCCGGCGCCTCACCGAAGCGGAGATGGCCGTCGACGGGCTGGAGATGACGGTGTTCCGCGTCCTCTCCGCGGCCGCCCGGGGCGGTTCCCCCGGCGATGCGGCCTCTACGGTGAAAATCCTTGCCACGACAACGCACCAGCAGATCACCGAACTGATGGTGGATGCGGCCGGCGCCTATGCCCAGCCGCATTTCAGCTTCTGGGCCGGCCAGAACGATCCCGGCGGCTCCCCGGGACGCGACATGGCGACCTATTTTGCGGGGCGTGCCCAGTCCATCTATGGCGGCACAAACGAGATTCAGCGGACAATCATTGCACGGAAAGTGCTGGGCCTCTGACAACCTCAGAAATCGTAGGCGATGCCTTTGCGTTCCCAATCCCCGTACCGGGTCGGCTCGATGCTTCTGGGCCCGCCATGCTCGTCTTCCGGCAAGGCAGCGGCGTCCGCGGCCTCTTTGGCCTTGCGGGCATCGGCTTCTTCCAGCGCGCGGCGGGCGGCTTCCGGCAAGGCCTTGCGGCGCTCGATTTCCGCGTCCGTCAGCGCAGGGATTACAGCTTTGTCATCGCTGGCCATGGAGACTCCTCTTTTCGTTAACGCTCGCCATATAGGTGTGGCGGTTGGGGAGTGCTAACGCACCGCGTACATACGCGGAGAAACGACTGGAGTTAAGGCCCAATGGGCACGCTGAAAACCTTCATCCTGCTTGCGGCAATGACCGCGCTCTTCATGGGCGTCGGCTATCTGATCGGCGGTGTGCCCGGTATGGCCATCGCCTTCGTCGTGGCGGCCGCGATGAATATTTTCTCCTACTGGAATTCCGACAAGATCGTCCTGTCGATGCAGGGCGCCAAGGAAATCGACCCGAAAACCGCCTCCCCCATGCTGCGCACCTTCGCCAGTGATGTCGCCCTGATGGCAGACCGGGCTGGCTTGCCGCCGCCGCGCGTCTACATCATCGAGACGCCCCAGCCGAACGCCTTCGCCACCGGCCGCGACCCGCAACATGCGGCGGTCTGCGCCACGACCGGCCTGCTCGGCATGCTGAACCGCGACGAAGTGCGCGGCGTGATGGCGCATGAGCTCGCCCATGTGAAACACCGCGACACGCTGACCATGACCGTGACGGCTACGATCGCCGGTGCCATCGGCATGCTGGCAAACTTCGCCCTCTTCTTCGGACGCGAACGCACGGGCCTCATCGGATCCATCGCCATCATGATCTTCGCGCCGCTCGCCGCCGGCCTTGTGCAGATGGCGATCTCCCGTTCGCGCGAATATGAAGCCGACCGGATGGGCGCGGAAATCTGCGGCAACCCGCTCTGGCTCGCCTCGGCGCTGGCCAAGATCGAGCGCGGCGCCCGGTCCACGATCAATGCCGCGGCCGAGCGCAATCCCGCCATGGCGCACATGTATATCGCGAACCCTCTCAACGGGCGCGGCGCGGACAACCTGTTCTCGACCCACCCGGCCACCGCCAACCGGATCGAGGCGCTGCGCCGCCTCGCATCGGAAATGGGCGTGACGGCAGCACCGGCCTCCCCGGCCATGCGCCGTGAAGCCGGCCCCTGGGGATAAGGACCACATCATGAGCGGCGCATTGGTGCGGCGGGCTGCCGCCGATCTCCTGTTTCTCACTCTCGAAAAGCGCCGCACGCTGGACCAGGCCATGGCCGAGTCCCCGCCCTTTGGCGGCCTCGACGGGCCGGACCGGGCCTTTGCCCGCGCCATCGCTTCGGCGGCCCTGCGCGAGCTTGGCCGGATCGACCGCGCGCTTGCCCCGCTCCTTTCCCGCCCGCTTCAGGCGGCGAGCCCTGCCATCCGGGCGCTGCTGCGCGTCGGCGCCGTGCAGCTCTGGCGGATGGACGTGCCGGAACATGCCGCCGTCTCCGAAACGGTGGAAGCGGCGAAGAACTGGCCGGACGCCCGCTCCGGCGGCGCCTTCCTGAACGCCGTGCTGCGCCGCGCCGCTGCCGAACGGCCGGACCTGGACGCCCTGCCCGTTACCGCGATCTGGCCGGACTGGCTGGCCGCGGCTTTCGAAGAGAGCCTCGGGGCAGATGGCGCCGCCCGGCTTGCCGCCGCCCAGCTGGGGGAACCCGGCATTTACCTTACCGCAAAGGGCAACGCCGCCGCCGTCGCCGAAGTGACCGGCGGGGAGCTGCTCGCCTCCGGCTCTGTCCGCGCGCCGGGCGGGCCGGTCGAGGCGCTCGCCGAATATGGCAGCGGCGACTGGTGGGTGCAGGACCCGGCCGCGGCCCTGCCGGCAAAACTGCTCATGGCAGGCGCATCGGATGGTCCGGACAAGTCCGGCATAGTCATGGATCAGTCCGGTATGGTCATGGGCAAGTCGCCGGAAATCACGGCGATTGACCTTTGCGCGGCCCCCGGCGGCAAGACGCTGCAGCTCTGCGCGGCGGGCCTCGATGTCATCGCCGTCGACCGGTCAAAACCGCGCCTCAAACGCCTCGAAGAGAACCTCGCCCGCACCAGCCTGTCTGCAGCAATCATTACAGCCGACGCCGAAACCTGGCGCCCGGAAACCCCTACTGACCTCCTGCTTCTGGACGCGCCCTGCTCGGCCCTCGGCACGCTGCGCCGCCACCCGGAGGGCGCCTGGATCAAGCGCGAAACCGACATCGCCCGCTTCCCGGATGTGCAGTACCGATTACTGAAAGCAGCGACAGAGATGGTCCGCCCCGGCGGCACGATCCTCTATTGCGTCTGCACGCCGCTGAAGGCCGAAGGCGCAGACGTCGTGGCCCGCGCCATCGCCGACGGCCTCGTCACCCGCCTGCCCGTGACGCCTGAAGAGGCCCCGGGATTTGCCGACAGCATTACAGATCACGGAGATGTGCTCACCCTGCCGGGTGCAGGGGCCGAACATGACGCATTCTTCATGGCACGGCTGTCGCCCGCAGCGTTAAAGTAAGCCGGAGGCCCTGAATTTGCCCCTGAAGGTTCATGTAGCATTCAGCCGGCACATGCCAGAAAGCCCCCATACAATGTGCAGGGAGCACTTAAATGACCGTTGTTTCTTCCATCCGCACCTCGACCGGCAAGCTGGCCGCCGGTGCCTTCCTGGCGCTCAGCCTGTCGCTGGCTGGCTGTGCCTCCACCCAAGGCGTGAATACCGTTTCTCCTGGCGCTGTCGGCCAGTCTTCGCGGGTCTATCACGGCACCGTCATGTCGGTGCGTGAAGTCACGATCCAGCCCAAGCAATCAATGATCGGCACGGCTGCCGGCGCGGTCCTTGGCGGGCTTGCAGGCTCCGAGCTCGGCGGCGGCGACAAGGCCCAGACTGCTGGCGCCATTGGTGGCGCAGTCCTCGGCGGGATCGCCGGTAACGCAGCCGGCAAGGCCGTCGGCACAGGCAAGGGCTTTGCCTATGTCGTCCGTTTCTCCAGCGGTGAAACGCAGGAAATCGTCCAGGGCGCAGACGTCTATATCGCCCCGGGCACTCCGGTAGACATCATCGCCAGCCCGGATGGCTGGAAGCTGGTTCCGGCGGCGGCTTACTAAGCCCAACGCCTTCTATCGAAAGCAGATTCGAAATGCCGGGCGCCTTGTGTGTCCGGCATTTCCCATTTAGGGAGTCTCCATGCGCGACATACTGATTTCTCCTTCGATTCTCTCTGCAGACTTTGCCTGTCTGGGAGAGGAAATCCGGGCCATTGATCATGCCGGTGCAGACATGATCCACATCGATGTGATGGACGGCCATTTCGTGCCGAACCTGACCTTCGGCCCACCCGTGATCGAGAAGCTTCGTCCGCACACGAAAAAGCCGTTCGATGTACACCTGATGATCGCGCCGGTGGATCCGTTCATCCACGCTTTTGCGAAGGCCGGGGCAAACATCCTGACCGTCCACCCGGAGGCAGGCCCGCACCTGCACCGCACGCTGCAGGCCATCCGCGCGGCGGGCATGAAACCGGGCGTTGCCCTCAACCCCGCAACACCGGCCAGCGTGATCGAGCCCGTGATCGACGACATCGATCTCGTCCTGGTCATGTCTGTGAACCCGGGCTTTGGCGGCCAGGCCTTCATAGAAAGCCAGCTGCGTAAAGTCGAACAACTGCGCCAGATGATCGACCGGACGGGCCGCGACATCATTCTCGAAATCGATGGCGGCCTGAATGCCGAAACCTCCCCGCGCGCCATCGCTGCGGGCGTCACTGCGATTGTTGCCGGGTCTGCCGTATTCAAGGGTGGGCCGACGGCCTATGCTGACAACATCCGTGCCCTGAAACCTAGCGTGCACGCTTAACCCACGTAGATTGGACGCGCGCCGTGTCAGGTGGAGACAGCCAATTCGCTGCTGAACGGGCACAAAGGTCCGGCGCGGATGATGCTGCGCTCTGGCGGCGCTTCCGGGGGGTCAGCGGCGAAGACGCCAAGATCGGCGCTGTCCAGCGCCTAAAGCAGACCGGCCCCGTTCCGCAGGGCTTCACCTTCCATCTGGCAGACCTTGTCCCGCCTGATACGCTTCGCGGCGAAGCCCTGATGGGCGGTGTCTGGCGAATCGGCATGTCGCGCATGACGCTGGAACCGGGCCAAAGCCCCTGGTCAGTGGCGATGCCCTCCAAACATGTCGCTGACAGGTTGCACCGTTTTGCTTGGCTGCCAGACCTGTTCTCGCAAGGCGAGGACGGCGCGATCCGGGCGCGTGCGCATGTCGACGCCTGGATCGAGATGTTCGGCGGGTTCAATGGATTTGCTTGGCGGACCGAGCCGACAGCGGCCCGCTTGTGGCACTGGCTGCGATGCGGAGAAGACCTGTTCGAGGAAGGCCCGGAGGCCGCCCGTCAGGCGCGCCTCTCCTGCCTGCACCACCAGCTCCGTTACTTGGAAAGCCAGGCTGATGCCGAAATCGCCCCCCGGGCCCGCTGGGTGTCTGCCGTCGTCCTCGTGGCCGGTGCGCTCTGCTTCAACGACCGCGCCGGCCTCGGTCTCGCGCTGGATCGTCTGGACGCGGAATGCACCGCGCAGATCCTGCCCGATGGCGGTCATGTCAGCCGCGCCCCGTCACGCCTTCTATTTTGCCTGCTGCAGCTCCAGACTTTGGAAGAATTGCTGACACGCGCGGGCATCGACCCGCCAGATTATTTCGCAAAATGGATTCCCCGGATGGGGGCGATGCTCGCCTTTTTCCAGACAGGCGACGGCGCCCTCAACCCGTTCAATGACGGCGACGAATCCCGTCCGGAAGTGATCGAAGCCGCCCTTGGCCGGCTGCCCGCCCCGCCCCGCCGGTTCACCTTCGCCCCGAAATCCGGCTTCCAGAAGCTGGAAAAGCACGGCCTGCGCCTTGTGCTCGATTGCGGGGAAGCGCCGGGCCTGCCCTTTGGCGATCAGGCCCATGCCGGCGCCCTTGGCTTTGAATTGTCCGATGACACGTCCCGGATCGTTACGTCCTGCGGCTTCAGCGCCGAAGTGAACATTGACTGGCAGGCTGCCGTTCGCCGCACCAGCGCACACTCCACCCTCATTCTGTCCGGCCGGGATTCGGCAACTTTCTCGATGAATGAAGCGACCCGGCTCCTGTCGGCCAGCGGCCCGGAGGGGATTTCCGCAAAACGCCTGGAAGAGGCCGACGAAATCTGGCTGGACGCCCAACATGGTGGCTACAAGGCGGCCCATGGCCTCCTGCATCGCCGGCGCCTGTTCATGGCGGGCGATGGCAAACGGCTCGCCGGCGAGGATTCCCTTGTCCGGCCGATCTCCCAGGGCCCGTCGGAAGACCGGAAATTCATCAATTTCGAAATCCGTTTCCACCTTCATCCCACCGTGGAAGCGCTGATGGGCAAAGATGCGATTCGCTTAATATGCGAAAATGGGGCTGTATGGCGCTTCAAAACGAGTCATGAAGGGGCAAGACTCGAACGGACGGCTTATCTCGCCCGAGGCGTAGTTGAACGCCCCGAGCAAATTGTGATCGCGGGGTTCGCGGATCCGAATAGTGACGGAACCGAACCTCCGAACTGTGTCCGCTGGGCCTTTGTGAAGGAACCGAGCGCATGACGCCTCAAAGTATTGCCCGTAGAGCCATGTTCCTCACCCTGGGGTTTGATCTCGCGGTTGCTGCGGGCGCGATGGTCGTGGCCAACATCCTTCTGTGGTGGACGGCTGAGCCACGCGGCGCCTTCCCGGTCAGCTCCACCCTGTTCAGCACGATTGCCTTCACCACCTCGGTTGCCGCCGGTTTCCTGATGCTGCGGATCCAGACGCAGGTCTGGCGGCATATCGGCTGGCCTGATGCCCTGCGCGTGATGCAGGCCGTGGCCCTGTCGGGCCTGATCTATTTGCCGATTGCCGGTCTGCTCAATGGCGCCCTGTCCCAGCCCTGGGGCGTGCTGCTGACAGCCCTCCTGATCTGGACCATCGGCCTCTTCATCGGGCGGATGGTTGCCCTTTCGCTCTCCACCCGGAAACCTCTGCAGATCTTCAGCCCGATTGCGAAGGATGCCCGCCCCATCCTGCTGATTGGGGATGTACCGAGCTGTATCGGCGTGATCCGGCGTCTGCAGACACCGACTGAGACCCAGAATTTTCGCCTGCTGGGCCTGATCGATACCGATGGCAATGATCCCGGCCGCGCCATTCGCGGTGTGCCGATCATGGGCGGCCTGGACGACTTGTCCAATGTCCTCGATATTCTGAGCGTCCGTTACGAGGACACGCCCTGGGTCGCCGTGACCGGTGCAGCCCGCGACCGCAAGATCATGATGCAGATCCTGGACATTACGTCTGCGCATGGGGCGGAAATCATGGCGCTGTCCGGCGAAGAGACGGCCCATCTGCTGGAACCCGTCCGTCCGGCCGACCTGCTGGCCCGTCCGGAACGGCGTCTCAACATTGCGCCGGTCCGAAGCAAGATCGAAGGCGCCCGGGTGCTGATCACAGGCGGCGGCGGCACGATCGGTTCGGAACTGGCGCGTCAGGTTGCCGGGCTCAAACCGGCGCAGCTGACGATTATCGATTCCTGCGAGTACAATCTCTACAGCATCGACATGGAGCTGACGAAACAGTTCCCGGACCTCAACATCCGCGCCCGCCTCGGCGATGTGCGCGATGCTCAGCGCGTACGCGACATCTTCCAGAGCGCCCAGCCGCAGATCGTGATTCACGCCGCCGCGCTGAAGCACGTACCCCTCATGGAACGCAATGTCTGCGAGGCGATCCTGACCAATGTGGCCGGGGCGGTGAACTGCGCGCAGGCGGCAGCCGCCATCGGCGCGAACAGTTTCGTTTTTATTTCGACCGACAAGGCCGTGGATCCGGACAATGTCATGGGCGCCACCAAGCGCCTCGCCGAGATCGCCATTTCCCGCATTGCGGAGGACTCTGAAATGGCGGCGGCCATGGTACGGTTCGGCAATGTGCTGGGCTCGTCCGGATCGGTGGTGCCGCTGTTCGAAAAGCAGATCACCGATGGCGGGCCGGTTACCATCACGGATCTTGGCGTCACCCGGTATTTCATGACAGTGGAAGAAGCCTCTGCGCTCGTCCTGCAGGCCAGCGCCCTGCAGCATGATTGCCGGAATTCGGACATTTACGTCCTCGACATGGGTGAGCCGATGCCGATCCTGCAACTGGCCGAGACGCTGATCCGCCTGAAGGGCCTGATCCCCGGCGTCGATATCGAGATCAAAGAGACCGGCCTGCGGGCAGGCGAAAAAATGCACGAAGCGCTGACCTATGAGCATGAGACGGTCACCGGCACTGATGTTGATGGTGTCCTGCGCGTCGCCAGCCGCACGCCCGCATCGGAACTGTTCGACAAGCAGCTGACGGTCCTGATCGAAGCGGCCAGCCGCCGGGAACGCTCCGAAGCGCTGCGCATGCTGGGCATGATGGTGCCGGAATATGGCGTGGAGCGGGCTGCGAAAGCCTTCAAGGACATCGCTTGACGCCCGGCCCTGCCGTGCTACCCCGCGCGGCAACAGATTGTCCTGCCTGGAGACCCCCTCATGTCCGACGCCGCCAGCGGAGCCCCCGTCCGTATTCGCCGTGCCCTCCTGTCCGTTTCTGACAAGACCGGCCTTGTGGAACAGGCCCGAAAGCTGGCCGAAAAGGGTGTCGAACTCGTCTCCACCGGCGGCACATCGAAACTGCTGAAAGACGCCGGCCTTGAGGTGAAAGACGTTGCTGACCTGACGGGCTTTCCCGAAATGATGGACGGACGCGTGAAGACGCTGCACCCGGCCGTGCATGGCGGCCTGCTTTACCTGCGCGACAATCCTTCCCATGTGAAAGACGCCGAGACCCACGGCATCGGCGCGATCGACCTGATCTATGTGAACCTCTACCCGTTCGAGGCGACCGTCGCCTCCGGCGCGGACTTCGAAACCTGTATCGAGAATATCGACATTGGCGGCCCGGCCATGCTGCGCGCAGCGGCCAAGAACGGCGCCTTCGTCGCGGTCTGCACCGATGGCGGCGATGTCGACAAGGTGCTGGAAGAGATGGACGCGAATGATGGCGAGGTCTCCGTTGCCCTCTGCCGCAAGCTCGCCGCGAAAACCTATGCCCGCACCGCCGCTTATGATTCCGCCATCTCTTCCTGGTATGCCGCGCAGCTGGACGAGACCGCGCCGGACTGGGCCGCCCTCGGCGGTAAACTGCAGCAGAGCCTGCGCTATGGCGAGAACCCGCACCAGAAGGCCGCCTTCTACGTCACCGGCGAGAAGCGCCCCGGCGTCGCGACGGCGAAACAGCTGCAGGGCAAGGAACTTTCCTACAACAATATCAACGACACCGATGCGGCCTATGAGCTGATCGGCGAGCTTGGCGCAGAAACGCCCGCCGTCGCCATCATCAAGCACGCCAACCCCTGCGGCGTCGCACAAGGGTCGAGCATCATCGAGGCCTACCGCGCCGCGCTCGCCTGCGACTCGACCTCTGCCTTCGGCGGCATCGTGGCCCTGAACCGCGCGCTTGACGAAGAGACCGCGAAAGAGATCTCCCAGATCTTCACAGAAGTCGTCATCGCGCCGGGGGCCGATGCAGCAGCGGAAGCTGTCTTCGCCAAGAAGAAAAACCTCCGCCTCCTGATCACCGAAGGCCTGCCAGATCCGGCTGCCGCCGGGCGGTTCGTGAAAACCGTGGCAGGCGGCTTCCTGATGCAGGACCGCGACTTCGGCCGCATCACGAAGGCCGACCTGAAAGTCGTCACCAAGATCGCGCCGACCGACCAGCAGCTGGACGACCTCCTCTTCGCCTGGCGCGTTGCCAAGCATGTGAAGTCCAACACCATCGTCTACGCGAAAGACGGCGCGACCGTTGGCGTCGGCGCCGGCCAGATGAGCCGTGTCGACTCCGCCCGCATCGCTGCGCGCAAGGCCGAAGATGCCGCAGAAGCCGCTGGCTGGGCCGAACCGAAGACCAAGGGCTGCGTTGCCGCCTCCGATGCCTTCTTCCCCTTCCCGGACGGCCTGCTGCAGGCTGCCTCCGCCGGGGCCAGCGCCGTGATCCAGCCGGGCGGCTCCATCCGCGACGATGAAGTGATTGCCGCTGCCGACGAGGCAGGCCTCGCCATGGTCTTCACCGGCATGCGCCACTTCCGCCACTAGGACCGCCCGGTGCGCGCGCTCCTCCTTCTTGCCACCACGCTGTTTGTCACCGCGTGCAGCCAGCCGACGCTGGAGGAATCGGAGTTCATGCACCGGCTCTCCGCCCTCTGCGGCAAGGCCTTCGAAGGCCGGATCGTCAGCGACGACTTGCAGGACGACCCATGGCGCGCCCAGCGCATCGTCATGCATGTGCGCTCCTGCACGAAAGACGAGATCCGCATTCCGCTGCATGTCGGCGACGACCGGTCCCGCGTCTGGGTCATCCACCGCGAGGGCGACCGCCTCGCGCTGCATCATGAACACCGCCACGAAGACGGCAGCTTTGACGCGCTGACCGGCTATGGCGGCGCGCGCGACGACCGGTTCAGCGGCAGCCGCCTGAACTTCCCGGCAGACGACGCGACCAAGGCCCTGTTCGATGCCTCCGGCATTCCGCAGTCGAAAGAGAATGTCTGGGCCGTGGAAGTGCGCCCTACCCACAGCCTGTTCGCCTACGAGCTGGAACGCCCGGGCCGCTTCTTCCGCATCGAATTCGACACCGCCCACCCGGTGGAGGCGCCGGCAGCGCCCTGGGGCGCGGAGTAGCGGCGTCTAGAGCGTGAAGCTGCCTTCAATCACAGTCACCGAGTTGCCGATCAGTTTCACCCGGTCTCCTTCCAGACGTGTGTCGATGAAGGCGCCGCGTCCCGGGAAGGCCTGATGGCATTTGAGGTCCGTCTTACCGAAGCGCTCGCTCATGACGCGGGCCAGCATGGTGTGCCAGCTGCCGGTGGCCGGGTCTTCATCAATGCCGCTGCCGGGGGCGAAAAAGCGGCTGGTGACATCCACGCCGTCCCCGCTCGCTGCGAAGCAGCCGAAATTGCCGCGGTCCCAGCCCTCGCCCGGAACGCCCAAATCTTTCATGGCTCTCTGGTCAGGCTTCAGGGCTTCCACCTCTTCCGGCGTTTCGAACCGGGCCGCATAGAACATGCCGCCCCAGGCCTGAACCGGCCGGGCGCCCAACGCAGTGGCGACATCGTCCGTCACCGGAATTTCCTGTACGGGCCCGCAAGGAAAGTCCATTTCCAGTTGGCCATCAGCCAGCCGCCGCACGATCAGCGTTCCGGACTGGACCGTTTCAAAATGAATGGCTTCGCCGCTGAAGCCCTGCTCTTCGAACAGGACATGCGCGCTCGCCAGAGTCGCATGACCGCAAAGCGGCACTTCGACCGCCGGGGTGAACCAGCGAAGCGCCCATGTATTCCCGCCCTTGTGCACAAGGTAAGCAGTTTCCGCGACATTGTTCTCCGCTGCAATGGCCTGGAGGATGGCATCCGGCAGGAAGTCTTCCAGCGGCATCACGCACGCCTGGTTTCCCTCGAATGACCGCGAGGCAAAGGCATCGACCTGGTAGAATGGAAATTTCGGCATTCGCGCCTCCTGTTTCAGGGCGCCTCCTTTGCCACACTCTCCGCAGGCGGCAAATCGATCATTTCTGATGGATTGTTAAGACCGGCTAATCGTCCTCGTCCAGCACCCAGCCATGATGGACAGGTCCGTCACCCCTGCCAAAGCCCTTCGCCGCATGGATCGCGCCCATAAGATAGTCGCGCCCCTGCTCTACTGCGTCCGGCACGCTGGCGCCCTGCCCCAGCAGCGCCGCGATGGCAGACGCGAGCGTACAACCGGTTCCGTGCGTGGACGTCGTATCAATGCGCGGGCTTTCGAAGATCCATTCCCCGGTTGTGGTCTGGAGAACATCGGTAATCTTGCTGCCGGGAATATGCCCACCCTTCACCAGCGCGCCATGGGCGCCAAGTTCCAGAAGCTGCTCCGCAGCCCGGCGTTGGCCATCGACCGTCTCGACGGCCTTGCCGGTCAGCACTTCTGCTTCCGGCGCATTCGGCGTGACAAGGCGCGCGTTCGCCACCAGCTCTGAGCGGATCGCCTCGACGCCTTTCACATCCACCAGCCGGTGGCCGGATGTGGAGATCATGACCGGGTCAATCACACGCGGGATCATCTGAGCGTGTTCGGACAGGCATTCGGCCACCGCCTCGACAAGGGCTGCGCTGCCGAGCATGCCGGTCTTGATGGCATCGGCGCCGATATCGGCGAGCGTGACCTTCATCTGGCCGATCACCGCGTCCAGTGGCACGGGCCAGACTCCATGAACGCCGGTCGTGTCCTGAACGGTGATCGCCGTCACCGCTGTCATGGCAAAGCCGCCCAGCATGGTGACGGCCTTGATGTCGGCCTGGATGCCGGCCCCACCGCCGGAATCCGAGCCGGCGATAATGAGGACCCTGCCCTGCGGGCCTTGCGCCTCAGCCATGCGGATCAGACCTTGATGCCGGCCTTCTCGGCATCTGCCATGAAGGCTGCCAGGCCTTTGTCTGTCAGCGGATGAGCGGCAAGCGACTTGATCACGTTCGGCGGCATGGTCGCGACATCTGCGCCAGCCAGCGCCGACTCCTTCACATGGTTCGCCGTCCGGATGGAGGCGGCCAGGATTTCAGTGTCGAACAGATAGTTGTCATAGATCTGGCGAATGTCGGAGATCAGCTCCATGCCGTCGAGATTGATGTCGTCGAGACGGCCGATGAAGGGGGAAATGAAGGTCGCGCCAGCCTTGGCTGCCAGCAGGGCCTGATTGGCAGAGAAGCAGAGCGTGACGTTCACCATCGTGCCTTCGCCGGTCAGCCTCTTGCAGGCTTTCAGCCCGTCCCAGGTCAGCGGCAGTTTCACTGCGACGTTTTCAGCAATCGCCGCCAGCTTGCGGCCTTCGCTGATCATGCCGTCATAATCCATGGCAACGACTTCGGCGCTGACCGGGCCTTCGACAAGGCTGCAGATTTCCTTGATCACGTCGGTGAAGGGTTTGCCGGCCTTGGCCACAAGAGACGGGTTCGTGGTCACTCCGTCGATCAGACCCGTGGCGGCGAGCTCAGAAATGTCATCAATGTTCGCTGTATCTACAAAGAATTTCATCGGTCCAGTCCCTTTCAGGGGGTCAGATTAAACGGCCGGACGGCCAATGGATGTATAGGCAAAGCCCTTGGCGGCCATGTCATCCGGGGAATAGATGTTCCGCAGGTCGACCACGATATTGCTGTTCAGCCCGGCCTTGATCCGCTCAAGGTCCAGCGCGCGGAACTGGTCCCATTCGGTGACGATGACCAGGGCATCTGCGCCTTCTGCGGCTTCATAGGCATTCTTGGCGAACTCAATATCCTTGAGCAGGTGGCTGGCTTCGGTCATGGCCTCCGGATCGAACGCCTTGATCTTCGCACCGGCGGCCTGCAGCGCCGGCAGGATGTCGAGGCTCGGCGCGTCGCGCATATCGTCTGTATTCTGCTTGAAGGCGAGCCCGAGCACACCGATGGTCTTGCCGCTGACATCGCCGCCCATGGCCTCGATCACCTTGCCCGCCATCGCCTTCTTGCGGGCTGCATTGACCTCGACCACCGTGTCGACGATGCGCACCGGGCTGCCATAGTCGTTCGCGGTCTTGGTCAGGGCCAGCGTGTCTTTCGGGAAGCAGGAGCCGCCATAGCCTGGGCCGGCGTTCAGGAATTTGGATCCGATCCGGCCATCGAGGCCGATGCCGCGGGAGACTTCCTGGACATTCGCGCCAACCTTTTCGCAAAGGTCCGCCATTTCGTTGATGAAAGTGATCTTCACAGCGAGGAAGGCATTGGCGGCGTATTTGATCAATTCGGACGTGCGGCGGGCCGTGAACAGGATCGGCGTCTCGTTCAGGAAGAGCGGACGGTAGAGTTCCTTCATCACCTGACGGGCGCGCTCGTCTTCGGTGCCGACCACGACACGGTCCGGAATCTTGAAGTCCTTGATGGCGGCGCCTTCGCGCAAGAATTCCGGATTGGACACGACCGCGAAATCACCGTCAGGCCGCGTCTTGCGGATGATTTCTTCCACCTCATCCCCGGTGCCGACCGGCACGGTGGACTTGGTGACGACGACCGTAAAGCCGTCCATCAGCTGGGCGATCTCTTCAGCCGCACCGTAGACATAGGAGAGATCCGCATGGCCGTCGCCGCGGCGGGACGGCGTTCCGACTGCGATAAAGACGGCATCGGCATCGCGAATGGCTTCAGCCGGATCGGTTGTGAAGAACAGGCGCTCTTCCTCGACATTATTGGCGACCAGGCTGTCGAGGCCGGGCTCATAGATCGGCATGACGCCAGCCTTCAGCTTCTCGATCTTGGAAGCGTCCTTGTCGACACAGGTGACGACATGGCCGAAATCCGCAAAGCAGGCGCCAGAAACCAGCCCCACATAGCCTGTGCCAATCATCGCAACGCGCATGGGGGTACCCTCGATTCTGCCAGTATAAACTGGGCGGAGGGGTGCGATTTTTGTGCCCCTAGGTCAAGAGGGCAAGGCTGCGTGTCCGGCAGTTTCAGCTGCCAGGATTCCGGATTGACTCCGGTGGTCCCGAAGGACTAGATCAAAACGTGAACAACCGGAGGGACGCATGGCCAAATTGAAATTCTATACCAACCCGATGTCGCGTGGCCGGATCGTCCGCTGGATGCTGGAAGAAGTCGGCGCGCCCTATGAGGTGGAATATCTCACCTATGACGGCACGATGAAGGCGCCGGAATACCTCTCCATCAATCCGATGGGCAAAGTGCCGGCCATCGTGCATGGCGGCCAGGTGGTCACCGAATGCGCCGCCATCTGCGCTTATCTCGCAGACGCCTTTCCGGAGGCCGGACTCGCCCCGCCGGTGGACCGCCGCGGGTCCTATTACCGCTGGCTTTTCTTCGCAGCCGGTCCGGTGGAATGTGCCGTCACCAACCGGGCGCTCGGCTTCACCGTAAATGAAGATCAGAAGCGGATGGCCGGTTATGGCGCATTCGACGACATGTACGCCACGCTGATCAAAACCGTCTCCGACGCAAGCCCTTATCTATGCGGCGACCAGTTCACTGCGGCCGATGTCTATCTCGGCGCGCAGGTCGGCTGGGGGCTGCAGTTCGGCTCCATGCCGGCGCATGATGCCCTCGCCGCCTACTGGAGCCGCCTCGAATCCCGGCCCGCCTGGATACGTGCCGGGGAGCTTGACGATGCCGCCGGTGCCGAAATGGGCATGCCGCCCGCTGGTAGTTGATCAGGGGCAATTGACCAGAGGCGCTGATCAGATTTCCTGATTGTAGGCGCCGACTTCCGGGTGCTTGCCAAGGCGCGGTTTGATTTCCTTGTGGAAGAGGTCGCGCATGTCGTCCTCGCTGGCCATGGATTCGACCACGACGACGAGTTCCGGTTTGTTCGAAGAGGCCCGGATCAGAACCCAGCTGCCGTCTTCCAGTGTCACGCGGGCGCCGTTCACGGTGTTCACGTCGACCACTTTGCGGCCCAGGATCTCCGTGCCGTTCAGGCCTTCATATTCTTCGACCATCTTGTCGACGATGCCGTACTTGGTCTCGTCATCGCAGTGCGGCGACATGGTGAGCGAGGTCCAGGCCGTGCCCAGTTCGCCCTTCAGGTCCGCCATGGTCTTGCCGGGGTTCCGGTCCAGCATCTGAAGCACGGCCTTGGCCGCAACGAGGCCGCAGTCATAGCCAAGCCCGATCGGCGGGCGGAAGAAGAAGTGGCCGGATTTTTCAAAGCCTGCCAGAGCGCCGAGTTCATTGGTGCGGCGCTTGATGTAGGAATGTCCGGTCTTGTAGTAATCGACCGTGGCGCCGTTTTCCTTCAGCACAGGGTCGGTCTTGTAGAGGCCGGTCGATTTCACATCGACCACGAATTTCGCACCCGGGTATTGCTTCGACAGGTCGCGGGCCAGCATCAGGCCGATCTTGTCGGCAAAGATTTCCTCACCCGTATTGTCGACGACGCCGCAGCGGTCGCCATCGCCATCGAAGCCGAGCGCCACGTCAGCGCCATGCTCGCGCACGGCCGCTGCCATGGCGTGCAGCATTTCGGAATCTTCCGGGTTGGGATTATATTTCGGGAAGGTCATGTCGAGATTGCAGTCCATCTCGATCACGTCTGCGCCCATCGCGCGCAGGGCATCCGGCGCAAAGGCGCCTGCTGTGCCATTGCCGCAGGCAGCAATGACGCGCAGCGGACGGGAAAGTTTCACGCCGTCGGCAACTGAAGCGATGTATTTTTCGCGGATGCCTTCGATACGGTAATGCTTGCCGCCTTCGCGCTCGACAAAGGCGCCGCCCATGACGATTTCCTTCAGGCGGCCCATTTCTTCCGGACCGAAGGTCAGCGGCTTGTTGGCGCCCATTTTCACGCCGGTCCAGCCATTCTCATTGTGGCTGGCGGTGACCATGGCGCAGCACGGCGCATCCAGTTCGAACTGGCTCCAGTAAACCATCGGCGACAGCGCGAGGCCGACATCCATTACTTCGCACCCGCCCTGCGTCAGGCCGAGGATCAAGGCATTCTTGATCGGTTGGCTGATGGAGCGGAAATCGTGGCCGGTCACCACTTTCGGCTCGACACCCAGCTCATGGAACAGCGTCGCCATGCCGAGGCCGAGCGCCTGAACACCCGTGAGGTTCAGCTCCGGGGCTTTTTCCTTGCCGATACCATTGAACCACCAGCGCGCATCGTATTCGCGAAAGCCTGTCGGTTTCACCAGTGGCAGCACTTCGAACTCAAATGTGTTCGGAGCGATGTCTGCGAGCGGTTTCGGCATCATGTCGTAAATCTCCACGGGGTTTCGTGTGCGTGTTGAACACTGTTGCACCAGTTTCCGCAACCAGATGCAGGTTTCACACCAGTTTCAGATCGTTAACGCCCGCGCCGATGTGCGGCCAGAAAACCGGCCGTCCACCGCGCCAGACGGGCATGATCGCCCTCGATTTCAAGAGATTCGAGCGCCTGGTCCGTTAAGGTTTCGCCGATCCGTGGCCGGCGCAGGGAATAGAGCGCCGCAGAATACACGTCTTCAAACTCCGGATGGCACTGGAAGCTGAGCGCCGGGGCGTCCGGATAATAGAGCCCGGCATAGGGCGTGAAGTCAGAGGCCGCGATGACCTCCGCACCCGGCGGCAGGGCCACGACCTGATCCTGATGGCTGACGGCCGCCGAAATCGCGGGCGGGCAGGTTTCGCTGACAAATGACGGGCAAGCCACCACATCATAGGTATGGCGGCCAACGCCCCAGCCCTTGTCCGACTTGATCACCTTACCGCCGAGCGCCTCGGCCAGGATCTGGTGGCCGAAACAGATGCCGACCTGCGGCACACCGGCCGAGGCGCCTGCCCGGATGAAATCGATCAGCGGGCCGATCCAGGCCTCGTCATCATAGACCCCGGCGGGTGAACCGGTGATCAGCGCCGCCTCCACATCATCCGGGTCCGGCAAAGCTTCACCCTTTACCACCGAAACCGTGTCGAAATCATACGTCCCGACACCCGACATCATGTGGCGGAACATGGCCGGATAATCTTCGAAGTCTCCGCGGATCGGCTCCGGCACGAGGCCGGTTTCGATAATGGTCAGTTTCATGAGGCCCTACTCTGCTGCGACATCACTATCGGTCTCATCCGGCTCAACAAGGAAGCCGCCGGACTGGCGCGCCCAGAGCTCGGAATAGAGCCCGCCCGCAGCCACAAGTTCGGCATGGCTCCCCTGCTCCACGATCTGCCCCTTGTCGAGCACGATCAGCCGGTCCATCGCGGCGATGGTCGACAGGCGGTGCGCGATGGCAATCACGGTCTTGCCCTCCATCAGTTCGAACAGCTTCTCCTGAATCACGGCCTCGACCTCGGAATCGAGCGCGGAGGTCGCCTCATCCAGAATCAGCACCGGCGCGTCCTTCAGGAAAATGCGGGCAATTGCGATCCGCTGGCGCTGGCCGCCGGACAGTTTCACACCGCGCTCACCGACATGCGCATCGAGGCCGCGTCGGCCTTTGGAGTCTTCAAGCTCGTTGATGAAGTCCAGCGCCGCAGCTTTCCCGCACGCCGCCAGGATGTCCGCATCGCTCGCGCCCGGACGGCCATAGGCAATGTTTTCCCGGATGGAACGGTGCAGGAGCGAGGTGTCCTGCGTGACCACGCCGATCTGTGCCCGGAGCGAGTCTTGCGTGACATGAGAAACATCGTGTCCGTCCAGCAGGACGGCGCCGCTTTCCGTTTCGTAGAAGCGCAACAGCAGATTCGTCAGCGTTGTCTTGCCCGCGCCGGACCGCCCGACAAGACCGATCTTCTCGCCCGGCCGGATGGACAGGGAAAAGTCCTCGATCACGCCCGACCCTTTGCCATAGTGAAACCCGACATTCCGGAACTCGATGGCGCCCAGCCCACGCGGCAGGTCTTCCGCATCCGGCGCATCGGAGACGGCCACCGGGCGGTTGAGCATCGTCTTCCCGTCGAAGACGACGCCGATATTCTCGAACAGGCCCGCCACCTCCCACATGATCCATTGCGACATGGACTTGATGCGCAGGGTCAGGCCGATGGCGGCGGCCACTGCCCCCGCGCCGATCAGATTGCCCATCCAGAGATAAATGCCGACCGCGCCGACCAGGAAGACCAGAAGCGAATTGTTGAGGTACACGACGAAGTTGAAGCCGGTGACATAGCGCATCTGCTGATACACCGTCTGCAGGAAGCCCTGCATACTGTCCTTCGCATAGGCCTCTTCATGCCCGGCATGGGCGAAGAGTTTCACCGTCTGGATATTGGTGTAGCTGTCGACGATACGCCCGGTCATGACGGAGCGCGCATCGGCCTGCTCTTCCGCCACCTTGCCAAGGCGCGGCACGAACCAGGCCATGACGAGGCAATAGAGACCGCCCCACAGGAGGAAGGGCAACATCAGACGCCAGTCGGAGGAAGCGACCAGCACAAGCGCCGAGACAAAATAGACGATCACGAAGACAAAGACGTCGAGAATCTTCATCACCGCTTCGCGCACGGCGAGCGCTGTCTGCATCACTTTGGTGGCAACACGGCCGGCAAACTCATTGCCGAAGAAATTCATCGACTGGCCGAGCATCTGCCGGTGCATGCGCCAGCGCGCGCTCATCGGCACATTGCCCATCAGACCCTGATAAACGATCAGCGCATGGATCAATGTGGCAAGCGGCAGCGCCACGAGAACCACGCCCGCCATCAGGGCAAGGCGCGTGCCTTCGCGCTGAAGGAAACCGTCACGGTCGGCCGAGGACAGCCAGTCGACAATCCCGCCAAGGAAGCCGAACAGCGTCACCTCCCCCACCGCAATGATGGCCGTCAGGACAGCCGTGCCGGCCAGCCATGGCACGGCATCGCGCACATAGTACCAGACGAAGGGCCAGAAGCCCTGCGGCGGCACATCCAGAGGCGAATCCGGAAACGGAGAGAGGCGGCGTTCAAAGAAGCGGAACATGGTCCGCCCATTTGGCGCGCCACTCAGCCGGGCACAAGCCCGGCCGGAACAATTTTAAAGACCTGTCGCAATCAGGGCGCAGTGGCTGTTTCCTGTGCGGATTCCGGCGCCATCTGCGCGTCGATCCAGTCATGGATCTGGTGGTCCAGCACATCCATTGGCACAGCGCCCTGAGCCAGCACGGCATCATGGAAGGCCCGGATGTCGAACGCGTCGCCCAGGGCCTCTTCCGCCTGATGACGCAGGTCCAGGATTTTCAGTTCACCGATCTTGTAGGCCGTCGCCTGTCCCGGCCAGCCCATATAGCGGGTCACTTCATTCTTGATGTTGAGCGGCGCGAGGGCGGAGTTCTCGTTGAAACAGGTCTCGGCCTCTTCCCGCGTCCAGCCATACCAGTGCAGGCCCGTATCGGCGACAAGCCGGCAGGCCCGCCACATCTCCATGGAAAGGCCGCCGAAGCGCTCATACGGCGTCTCATTAATGCCGGCTTCCATTGCGAGGTGTTCGGCATAAAGCCCCCAGCCTTCCCCAAACGCGGTGGCATAATATTGCTGGCGGAAGCGCGGCTGCCCTTCCATTTCCATGGCCAGCATGATCTGCAAATGGTGGCCCGGCACGGCCTCGTGCGCAGAGAGCGCTGGCAGTTCATAGAGCGGGCGCTGGTCCAGCGCGTAAGTGTTGACCAGATAGATGCCCGGCCGGTCCTCTTTCGGATCGCCCTCGACATAGCGGCCCGACGTGTAGCCCGGCGCGATCGCGGCAGGCACAGGCTCCACATTGTACCAATGCTCCGGCAGCTTGCCGAAATAGTCCGGCAGGATGGCGTCCAGCTTCGCGGCAACCTCTTTTGCCCGGCCCATCAGTTCCTCAGGCGTTTTCGCGTAAAAGCCCGGGTCGGTGCGCAGGAAGGTGAGGAAGTCCTTGAAATCTCCCTCGAAATGGATCTCTTCCAGAATGGCTTCCATATCAGTGCGAATACGGGCGACTTCCGCCTCGCCCAGCGCGTGGATCTCTTCCGGGGAATAGCCGGCGCCGGCGGTATGCTGCTCAATCGCGGCGGCATAGACCTCCTTGCCGCCCGGCAGGTTGGCGATACCGGCCCCTTCCCGCGTATTCGGCGCATAGTCTTCTTCGATGAAGGCCAGCGTCTTGCGGTAAGCAGAGATGGCATTGGCCACAGCCGTCAGCCCGTCCGTCTTCAGGCGGGAGGCAACGGCCGGGTCCATGTCCGATGGCAGGTTCAGGAACGGAACGTACAGGCCGCTCGCGCTCGGATCGTCACTGATCTGCTCGCGAATCTGATCGGTGGACACTTTCAGCGGATCGGCGTGCGCGACCCAGCCCGTGGCCAGGCCCCGGCGCATGTTCTGGACGTTTTCGGCGAAATAGCGCGGCACATCGTTCAGGCGGGAAATCCAGGCGTCGCCTTCGGCCTCGGTCGAGATCGTGGTCTGCATCGCGGCGAAGATCGGTTCGGCCTGAAAGCCCCAGTCGCCGGTAAAGGGGATCCGTGCGGCATCATAGCGGGCATCATCGATGTCCACCGCCAGAAGCCGCTCCAGAATGGCCTGGTCGGTGACCCGGTCGGTTTCCAGCGCAGCGATCTCATCTCGCAGGGCCTCGGCCCTCGCTGCGCGCTCTGCCACGGCTTCAGGTGAAACTTCTCCCCAAGCCGAAGGAGCTTCCCCAACGGCACGTGCAGCTTCCGCAGGGTTCGTGTCACGGACATACGCCTCATATTTGGCGATCAACGCGTCCATCGGATCAGCAGATGCCGAAGGTGTGATCAGAAACAGGGCCACAACCCACAGAAATCGTTTCATATTGTCACTCCAATACGCGCCGTGCGTTGACAGGATCATAGAGACTCCTAGAACCGCAAGCCAAGCACTTGAGTGAAACTCTTACATCCATCGGAAGGTGTCCTTCGCATGTCAGGATCGTCCGGGGCTGATGCCCGCCCGCTGTCGCCACACCTCCAGGTCTGGCGCCCCCATGTCACCATGGCCGCTTCGATCACCCACCGCATCACCGGCGTTGCCCTCTATTTCGGCACCTTCCTGATCGCGGGCTGGATCATCGCCCTGGCCACCGGTGCCGAGTGTTACGACACCATCGAGGGGATCCTGTTCTCCTGGGTCGGCAGCGTGATTCTCTATCTCTGGGCCGTCGCGGTCCTGTTCCACCTCGTCAATGGCATCCGCCACCTGCTCTGGGATGGGCCGAACATCGGCTTCGACCCCGGCAAGGCCAGCGCCGTGTCCGTCTTCAACTACGCATTTGCCATTCTGGGCGCGGCCGCCATCTGGTTTGCCGCCGCCGGACTGTAGGAGGCAGAGACCCATGTCGAACAGCCAGTTCCTGACCCCGACCAAAGCCGCCCGCGGCCTCGGTTCCGCCAAATCCGGCACCCATCACCACATTGGCCAGCGCGTCTCGGCCATCGCCCTGATCTTCCTGGTGCCGTGGTTCCTGTTCTCGGTCATCAACGCCGTTCAGGGCGGTGAAGAGGCTGCGATCGAGTGGGTCGCCCAGCCGCTGCCTGCAATCCTGCTGATCCTGACAGCCGGCGCGACCGTATACCATATGCGTCTCGGTATGCAGGTGGTCATCGAAGACTATATTGCGAAGACGGGGATGCGCTCGGCGCTGCTGATCCTGAACAGCTTCGCCTGTATCGCACTGTTTGCGGCCATCGCCCTTTCGGTCCTGAAACTGTGGATTGGCGCGGACGCGTAAGCGGCCCCGCGGGAGAGTTAGAACATGAGCACTTATAACTGGATCGATCACACTTATGACGTCGTGGTTGTCGGCGCGGGCGGTTCCGGCCTGCGCGCAGCCCTCGGCGCGGCCCAGGCCGGGCTGAAAACGGCCTGTATCACCAAAGTCTTCCCGACCCGGTCGCACACCGTGGCCGCGCAGGGCGGTATCGCCGCCTCGCTCGGCAATATGGGCGAGGATAACTGGCGCTGGCACATGTACGACACCGTCAAGGGGTCTGACTGGCTGGGCGACCAGGACGCCATCGAATACCTGACACGTAACGCCCCGAAGGCCGTCTACGAGCTTGAGCACTGGGGCATGCCCTTCTCGCGGACCGAGGAAGGCAAGATCTACCAGCGCGCCTTTGGCGGCATGACCCGCGACTTCGGCGAAGGCCCCGTGCAGCGCACCTGCGCCGCCGCTGACCGGACCGGCCACGCCATGCTGCACACGCTTTACGGCCAGTGCGTGCGCGAGGAGACCGAGTTCTTCATCGAATACTTCGCCATGGACCTGATCATGGACGAGGAAGGCGCCTGCCGAGGCGTCACGGCCTGGAAGCTGGACGACGGCACGCTGCACCGCTTCCGCGCCCAGAAAGTCATCCTGGCCACCGGCGGTTATGGCCGGGCCTTCTTCTCCTGTACGTCCGCCCACACCTGTACGGGCGACGGCAATGCCATGGTGCTGCGCGCCGGCCTGCCGCTGCAGGACATGGAATTCGTCCAGTTCCACCCGACCGGCATTTACGGTTCGGGCTGCCTGATCACCGAGGGCTCCCGCGGTGAAGGCGGCTACCTGACCAACTCCGAAGGCGAACGCTTCATGGAGCGTTACGCGCCCAGCGCGAAAGACCTCGCCTCCCGCGATGTCGTCTCCCGCGCCATGACGGTGGAAATCCGCGAAGGCCGCGGTGTCGGCCCGGAAAAGGATCACATCCACCTGCACCTCGAACACCTCGGCGCCGAAGTGCTGGCCGAGCGCCTGCCAGGCATTTCCGAGACCGCGAAGATCTTTGCCGGTGTCGACGTCACCAAGGAGCCGATCCCGGTTCTGCCGACGGTCCACTACAATATGGGCGGCATTCCGACGAATTATCACGGCGAAGTGCTGACAAAGAAGAATGGCGATCCGGACTCCATCGTCCCGGGCCTGATGGCCGTTGGCGAAGCGGCCTGCGTGTCGGTGCACGGCGCCAACCGTCTCGGCTCCAACTCGCTGATCGACCTGGTCGTGTTCGGCCGTGCCGCCGGCCTGCGCTGTGGCGAGACCACGATCGCCGGTGCCACGCAGCCGGAACTGCCGAAAGGCGCAACCGACAGCCACCTCGCCCGCCTCGACAAGTTCCGCAACGCGTCCGGTGACCAGCCGGTCGCCAAGCTGCGCCTCGAAATGCAGCGCGCCATGCAGAACAATTGCGCCGTCTTCCGCACCGGCGACGTCCTCAAGGACGGTGTCGACGCAATCGAGGAAGTCTACAAGAAACTGCCAGGCATCGATGTCCAGGACCGCACCATGGTGTGGAACACCGACCTCGTCGAAGCGCTGGAGTTCGACAACCTCCTCGCCCAGGCAGCTGTCACCGTGAACGGCGCTGCGACCCGCGAAGAGAGCCGCGGCGCGCATGCCCGCGAGGACTTCGCAGACCGCGACGACGTGAACTGGATGAAGCACACGCTGGCGTGGAATGACGGCACCGGCAAGGTGACCCTCGATTACCGCCCTGTGCACGACTACACGATGTCGAACGAAATCAGCTACATCGAGCCGAAGGCCCGGGTTTACTAAGAGGACCGCACGAACATGGTACAGCTTACGCTTCCCAAGAATTCCACGGTCCGCAAAGGCAAGACCTGGCCGAAGCCGCAAGGCGCGACCAATCTCCGCCAGTTCCGGATCTATCGCTACAACCCGGAAGAAGGCGGCAATCCGCGTTGGGACACATATTGGGTGGACATGGACAAGGCCGGGACGATGATCCTGGACGTCCTGCTCTACATCAAGAACAATATCGACCCGACGCTGGCCTTCCGGCGCTCCTGCCGCGAAGGCGTCTGCGGCTCCTGCGCGATGAACATTGCCGGGCGCAACACGATCGCCTGCACCAAGGGCTTCGACGACCTGCCGAAGGGCGTGATCACGATCAGCCCCCTGCCCTCGCAGCCGGTGGTGCGCGACCTGATCCCGGACCTGACCAATTTCTACGCGCAGCACGCTTATGTGCAGCCCTTCCTCAAGACCGACACGCCGGCCCCTGAGAAAGAGTGGAAACAGTCCGAGGCTGACCGCGAAGAGCTGAACGGGCTCTATGAGTGCATCCTGTGCGCCTCTTGCTCCACGTCCTGCCCGTCCTATTGGTGGAATGGCGACAAGTATCTGGGGCCGGCGGCCCTGCTGCAGGCCTATCGCTGGCTGATCGACAGCCGCGACGAAGCCACTGGCGAGCGCCTCGACGATCTGGAAGACCCGTTCAAACTGTATCGTTGCCACACGATCATGAACTGTGCGCAGGTCTGCCCGAAAGGCCTGAACCCGGCCAAGGCAATCGCCAAGATCAAGCACATGATGGTGGAACGGGTTTCCTAAACCCTCAGGAATGCCTAATCTCCCGCATGGGTTGATGCGGGAGTGAGGGGCTTCAATGGACAAAACACCGGAAATAGACGTCTTCGGGGATCTTCCGGAGTCGTCTTCGGCTGCGCAGGATAAAGCCGCAAAGGACGATCCGCGGGAATGGGCACGCTTCCTGGCGAAGTCGATCGATTTCAGCCTCGCCCAGATTCTGACCTTCGCAGCGGTTTTTCTTCTCAGCTTTGGCTATGGGATCATCTTTGTCGGCCTGATGGGCTGGCCGTTCGATGAATCGCTGCTGACCGGCCCGATATTCGTCGTCGTCTATCTCTTCTTGCACGCCGTCCTGTTCGTCTTTGCAGAAGCTTTCTGCATTTCCGTTTTTGGCGGAACACCCGGCAAGACATTGATGGGCATCCGGGTTGCCAGCGTCACCGGGCGCCGCCTTGGTTTCGGGAGCAGTCTCAAACGCTCCTTCTCGTCAGTCATGGCGGGACTGGGCTTCGGAATTCCCATCCTCAACCTGATCACGATGATCTACCAGTACAATAAACTGACCAGCGACGGCGCGGTCTTCTGGGACAAGACGGACAGCCTGCAATACCTGACGCATCCGGTTGCCGCATGGCGCTGGGCAATTGCCATTGGCGCTTTCGCACTGATCCGCATCACCGAAGTGGCCGGCCAGGTCCTCTAGGACTCCGCCACCTGGTTATCATCGGCGCCATTGATCCGGAACACCTCGCGGAGCCCCCGCGGGGATTCCATCGCGCGCAGCACGCTGATCAGTTCGCCGACATGGAACTGCCAGACCGTGGTTGGCGGCATCGGCCGGATCACATGCCCGCCCAGCGCCTTGAACAGGCTGTTGGCCTTGCGATTCTCCGGCAGGGTCTCGGCTTCCAGCGTGATGATCCCCTCGGCATGACAGCAGAGCGCGACGCAGGCGATCAGCATGCGGGAAAGCCCCTGCGCGTGATAGGCGTCCAGCACGCCCATAGCGAGCTCGGCTTCTTCCAGCTCGTTTGTCGTGCGGATCGCATGCGCGGCCGCAATGAAAGGCTGGCCCGGCTCGTTCTTGAGCGCGGCGGCCCAGGCAATGTGACGATGCCCGTCCGCATCGGCCAGCGCATGGATGATCGGCTTGGGGATGACCTTCACGCCTGAGAAGAAGCGCAGATAGCGCGACTCTTCCGACATGTTCGCCACGATATGCTCGAACCGCGGTTCATCCTCCGGCCCGGCCGGGCGCAGAATGACCTCCACCCCGTTGGAGAGGACGATGTCTACCGGTTTGATGGGCATTGCCTTACCCTGCCTGTCTGGCTGTTCCGACCGAATGTTGCCCCTTAGAAACCCAAATGCTGCACTGCAGCAATCCTTGGGGTACAGAAAGACTGTATTTCGATTGGGCCAGTCTACCTCCGCGACAATTCGAATCCGGGCCAGCGGACAGAAAAGGCGCTGCCGAGCGAAGTCGAGGAACGGGCGCCCCAGCACGTCCGCCCGGAAACGCGTCCGCGCTCCGGCAAAAGTCCTGATTGTGCGTGAGTTCAGCTCGAATCCGGCCAGCGTTTCAGCGCTTCCAGCAGCTGCACGGTGAGCCCGCCGGAAACAATGCCGAGCGCAGCCGGCATGCGGTGGCTGCGGGGAATCGGCGGCACATGCGGCCGGGCTTCGCCTGCGGCCTGCCAGCGCTGGATCGTGCGGGCGAGGCATTTCGCCCGGCGTTTATGATGCTTCAGCGTGTCCAGCATGGCCTGCCACCGCGCGATCAGCGGCGCAGCCGGCACGGGCCCTCGCATGGGCACCGTCACCGGCCCTTTCAGGAAGTGCGGGCATGGCCGAGAGGGTGCGGGCACCATGGTGAAGATGTAGCGGTATTCTGCATCTTCCTTCTTCGGCTCGTAATAATTGCTGCCGACGCGGGGCGGCAGCGGCGCGAGCTCCAGCTGCAACGCCGCCAGAAAGATCAGACGGCGGAGCAGAACGGCAAGGCGTTTCAGCTCCGCCCGCACCCGCCGGTTCACCGATTGCGCAATCGTTTCAGGCGTCTTGAACAGGTCCACATTCACGCCCGCCTCGGCAATGGCACGTGCGATCGTGTAAAAGGCCTGAGAGAAAAAATCGGTGCGCTCTGTCATGGCGGGCAGATTGCCATGGGAGACTATCCGGTTGGATAGAGGCGCCGGATTTCCGTATGCTGCGCAACAAGTCGGGCATGCGGGTGGTGGGTATCGTTCCGCTCACCCCCCTACTCTGCTAGTTAAGGTCCCGATTTTCTTCTCTCTCAAGACTCTTCAGGATTGCCTGAGCTGAGTATTGCTGGGCGATGGATGACGTCGGATTTTCCAATGCTTCCAGCATCAATTGCTTTATGCGCGCTCTAACTGCCGGCCGGCCACCTTCTTTCCATAGCGCTTCTCTGAGTAAGGCTTCATCGACAATTTCTTCTGGACTGCGCTCCTTGGCACCATAAAAAATGATGCCACTCAGATCGGAATTTGGTGAAAGCGCCTCCAATTCGTGCAGTGCTTTGCCCGCTTCTCGATCAGGTGCGGTCCGCGAAAACTCCAAGAAGGAAACCAGTGCCTGCAAAAATTCTTCTCGATTGATCAAGTACTCTCCCTGCGGTGGCCAAAGTGCTTCATCAGCACGACACTGCGCCGCCCCAAATCGTCTGCCTTGTCATCGAATTGGTCCCTGTATGTGAACGCGGTCTTGAACCGCTCACCAACTAATTCGAATTCGAAAGCTCTGACATCAGCTCCTAGCTGATCTTGTAGATTCTCAACTTCATCGAAGAGTTCATCACGTGGGTCAATATAATGGACCTTGCCATCAGATTCGTAAAACAAGGAAACCAGCGCAACGCCTGGCTCAAGTTCAGCGTAAAGCAAAGCCTTTTCGCTCTCCACTGGCACAGAGTCAAAGACCAACTGCCCAAGTGTGTCGAACTGAATATTCTCGATTGCCAATGCCAGCGTCCCTTTGCTTCCCAAAACAAGCGTAGGGTGGGTTGAGGCGGAGCCGATACCCACCGGGTGTGCCACCATCCTAAAACATGATTTTGGTGCGCGAAGCATGCGCCCCGCATGACTTGCCATGATCATACCGGACTATGGCGGATTATAACGGACTATAGCGGACCGGGGCGCCAGGCTGCCTAAAAGAAAAGCCCGCCGAACGAATGTCCGGCGGGCTTTGTCATTGAGCTGTTATCCGGATCAGGCCGGGTTCGGCTCCGGATCGCCTGCGGCTTCACCGCCGCCATCCTTCGGCTTCCGGCGCTTGCCGATGGCCGGCACCGCGGAGGACGGGCCCGTATCTTCGGCGCCAAGGTCCGGACGGGTCGGCGGTTTGCCGTCGAGAAGATCGGTGATCTCACTGCCGGTCAGCGTCTCGTATTCGAGCAGGCCATTGGCGATGGCGGACCATTCGTCATGGCACTCGGTCATGATCCGGCGGGCATCGTCCATGCCGGTCTGGATCAGTTGACGGACTTCTTCCTCGATCTTGCGCGAGGTGTCTTCCGAGACATGGCTAGACTGCATGAGTTGCTGACCAAGGAAGACATCGCCCTGATCGGAGCCATAATCCACCGGACCGATCGTATCGGAGAGGCCAAAACGCGTGACCATGGCGCGGGCAAGACGGGTCGCCTGCTGGATGTCGGAGGCGGCACCGGCCGTGACATTGTCGTCGCCGAATTTCAGCTCTTCCGCCACGCGGCCGCCCATCATGATGGCCAGGCGCGAGGTCATCTCGATCTTGGACATGGACAGCTTGTCGTCTTCCGGCAGCTGCATCACCATGCCGAGCGCACGGCCCCGCGGAATGATCGTCGCCTTGTGGACCGGGTCAGCGGCGGGCACTTTCATGGCCACGATGGCGTGACCGGCTTCGTGCCAAGCGGTGAGTTCCTTTTCCTTCTCGGACATGACCATGGAGCGGCGCTCCGGCCCCATCAGGACCTTGTCTTTCGCGTCCTCGAATTCCTGCATCGCCACGACGCGCTTGCCGCGGCGGGCGGCCAGCAGCGCGGCTTCGTTGACGAGGTTTGCCAAATCGGCGCCGGAGAAGCCGGGCGTACCGCGCGCGATGGTCTTCGCGTCGACGTCTTTCGCCAGCGGCACATTGCGCATGTGAACGCGCAGGATTTTCTCGCGGCCAAGAATGTCCGGATTGCCGACAGTCACCTGACGGTCGAAACGGCCGGGGCGCAGCAGCGCCGGGTCCAGAACGTCCGGCCGGTTGGTGGCGGCGATCAGGATGATGCCTTCATTGGCCTCAAAGCCGTCCATCTCGACCAGAAGCTGGTTCAGCGTCTGCTCGCGCTCGTCATTGCCGCCGCCGAGGCCAGCGCCGCGCGAACGGCCGACCGCGTCGATCTCGTCGATGAAGATGATGCAGGGCGCAGAGCGCTTGGCCTGTTCGAACATGTCGCGCACGCGGCTGGCGCCGACGCCGACGAACATTTCGACAAAGTCAGAACCGGAGATGGTGAAGAAGGGCACGCCGGCCTCACCGGCCACAGCGCGGGCCAGCAGCGTCTTCCCCGTACCTGGCGGGCCGACCAGCAGCGCGCCTTTCGGGATCTTGCCGCCGAGGCGCTGGAATTTGGACGGATCCTGCAGGAATTCGACGATCTCCTGCAGCTCTTCCTTGGCTTCATCGACGCCGGCCACATCGTCGAAGGTGACGCGGCCATGCTTTTCAGTCAGCAGGCGGGCGCGCGACTTGCCGAAGCTCATCGCGCCGCGTCCACCGCCGCCCTGCATCTGGCGCATCATGAAGAAGACAAAGCCGACGATCAGCAGGATTGGCAGGATCGAAAACAGGAGCGAGGCGAAATTGTTGCGGCCGCTGTCGGCATCCACCGTGAACGGCACGTTCTTGTCGCGCAGATAGTCCTGCGTACTCATGTCGAGGGCGCGCAATTCGCTGACCATCTTGCGGCCGTCAGTGGTCGTCACGATGATCTGGTCATCGCCCAGCGTCGCCTCGGCCACTTCGCCATTGTCGACGAGGGTATAGATTTCGGAGAGTTTCGCGCGCTTGGCACTGGCGGCTTCGGGATTTCCGCCCATCGCGACCGCCATGCCGATCACGAGCAGCGCGATTGCACCCCAGATGGCCAGGTTCCGAACGTTCATAGCATCTCTCTCAGTTTGGAAAGCTTCTCGACAGATAACATAGGGCCACTGGGCCTGAAAAACGACTCTTTAGCTGCGGCGTGGACATTTTATCTCATATGCAGCTGAACAGGCCGTCACCATGGCCGAAAGGCGTGCAGGGATTGCATTAACCTGTTCCGCCGGCAGCGCATGCTCCGCCGCCACTTTCAGATTGCCGTTTTTGATGCGGATCGCCGCCCCGCCGAGCGTTGCCGGGCGCAGCGTGTCCGGGTTCGCGACGCGCCGCGTCAGGCGGGAAAGCGCATCGGTGCGCAGGGGCCGGGTCCGCCCGCCTGCAAGCGCAATCAGCGCGCCGAGCGCCCGCTCCCCCATCTCACCCGGCGGAATCGGCAGGGGCGTGCGCAATGTGCCGTCTGCGCGGATTTCCACATCGGCAGACAGCCAGCGCCCAAGCGACCGGTCCTGCACCTGCCGCAACAGCTGCAGCTTCTCCTGAAGGGCCAGCACACGCGCGCGCAGCGCAGGCTCTGCGGCCAGGAGCTGGCGCATGCGCACGCGTTCATAGGCAGGATCGCTGTTCGAGGGGTCTTCCACCCAGTCCCGGCCCTCGGCGCGCAGCATCTCCCGCAGCCCGGCCCGCGAGGCGCTCAGCAGCGGGCGCGCGACCAGCACCGGCACGCCGGTCCCGCCTGCCGGAGACAGGGAGAGCGGCTGGATGCCCGCCAGCCCGTACCAGCTGGACCCGGCGCGGGCGCGGATCAGAAAGGTTTCGGCCTGATCGTCCTGCGTGTGCGCGGTGAGGATGATCACGCTGCCTGCCTCCCGCGCGGCAGCGGCGAGCAAATCGTGCCGCGCCTGACGGGCCTTTGCCTGGCCGGGCACAGGGGTCTGCCAGCGCAGCGTCCGGTGCGGCACGCCAAGGCGGGCGGCAACATCTGCCACGAAGCGCGCCTCGTCCGCCGCTTCGGGCCGCAGGCCATGGTCCACCGTCAGGGCCAGAAGGCTACGGCCGCTTGCAACGGCCCAGCCGGCCGCAATCTGCAGGAGGGCCAGCGAGTCACTTCCGCCCGAGACTGCAACGCAAACCGGCCCTGCAGCGAGGCTGCAGAGCCGGTCAAGCGACTCATTCAGGTCTGCCGGAGCAGCGGGGGGCTTTAATTGTCGCAACCGGAACGGGTCCGTTCGACGGCGGCCAGGTCGCGCGTCACGCCGGACGCATTCGGATAGCGTTTGGGCAGCGTATCGAGCGCCACGCAGGCCTTGTCCTTGTCGCCAATGAGACGCATCGACCGGGCCAGTTTCACAAGCGCATCAGGCGCACGCGGATCGTCCGGATAAGAGCGGATCATTGTGGTGTAGGCCGCGCCGGATTCGGCATAGGCCTTCTGCTGGTAGAGCGACTCGGCCAGCCAGTAATGCGCTTCTCCGGCCTGCGGATCGCTGCCGAACTGGTCAAGGAAGGCGCGGAAGGCCTCTTCAGCGCCGGCATAATCGAACTGGACGAGTTTTGCCTTGGCGGCGGCGAACAGCGGACCGGCCTCTCCCGGCAGGGCGCTGGCGGGCAACGTGCCGAGGGATCCCTGCGGCGCGCCCGGCGGCACAGCCGTAGCCGGCGTGGTGTCGATCGCGGCAGTCTCTTCCGGTGCCGCGGACCCGGAACGCGGCAGAAGGCGCTTCGGACCGGTCGTCTCCGGCTCAACCGTTGCGGTGCGCGACATGCTGCCTGTCACGGATGGCTGCGAGGGTTCCGCCGCGGCCGCACCGGCAGCCTCATAGGGATCCTGCGAAGACGCGCCCGGATAGTCGGACAGGCCGGTCGCCGCCTCCCCTTCCGGCGGGTCCATGCCGAGGGAGCGGGCCTGCAGGTCCTGAATGGCACGCGACTGGGCACGCAGCTCACTCTTCAGCGCGTTGATCTCGCGGGCGAGGGCCTCATTGTCGTCGACCAGAGTCTCATTGTCGTTGCGGGCCTGTTGCAGCTGGAATTCCAGCGTCTCGACCCGGCCCGTCAGGGTCATCAGGTCGCTGGACACGGCGTTCACCTGAACCTTCGTGTCCGCGCTCAGCTGGCGGGCCTGGGAAATCTGGTCAGCCAGGTCGAGGCTTGTCGTGCCCTGCGTGATGGGGGCACCGCGCTGGGCGACAGCGGGCGCAGCAAGAAGCAGGAAGCTGGCAAGAGCCAGGGCCGGGGTCTTGAACATGGGCGAATGTCTCCAGATTTTGCCGGACCATAGTAAAGCAGCCGGGGCCAAAATATGGCACCCGGCTGCAAATTCTTTGTGAATCAGGCGCCCGGACGGGCGGGCCCGCTTCAGCTGTTTGGCGAAACCACCTGGATGAAGCCGTTCCGGTTCATCGCCCAGGCCTGTTCGTTCGATTCCGCAGCAATGGGACGTTCCTTGCCGTAGGAGATCGTGTCGATGCGGTTCGGCGAGATGCCGAGGCTGACAAGATAGTCTTTCACCTTGGCCGCGCGGCGCTCGCCAAGGGCGAGGTTGTACTCACGCGTGCCGCGCTCGTCGCAGTTGCCGGCAACGAGAATACGGACCGACGGGTCCTGGGTGTATTTCAGGGCGTGCTGTTTCAGCAGGGACTGGTCGTCGCTGTCGAGCGCGTCACCGTTGAGGTCGAAGTAGACGCGGTCGCCGAGGGCCGGCGCCTGCGCGATCTGACCAACATTGCCGTCATCCACAATGCCGGTGTCGACGGTCTGGATGTCTTCGACCACGGTTTCAGTGGTCGTAGTGCCTTCCGTGATCGGCGCGGGCTTGGACGCACAGGCGCCGAGCAGAAGGAGCGAGGCACCTGCGAATACAGATGCAGTGCGAATGTTCATGGACATGCCTTTCATGTGAAAAAGGGAGAGGGGAACGCACGAAATCCCTGCCCCTAAATAAAACAGCCGGGGCCAAATTGTGGCGCCCGGCTGCTTGTTACTGAATTGAAATGTTTCGTTAGCTGGTGGTGCCCGAAACAATCTGGGTGAAACCGTTACGGTTCAGGGCCCAGGAGGCTTCATCCGAACCGGCAGCGATCGGACGTTCCTTGCCGTAAGAGATCGTGTCGATGCGGGACGGGTCCACGCCGAGCGACACCAGGTAATCCTTCACGACGGAAGCACGACGCTCGCCGAGAGCGAGGTTGTATTCACGCGTGCCGCGCTCGTCGCAGTTACCTGCAACCATGATGCGGACCGACGGATAGGACTGCAGCCAGGCGGCCTGCAGCTTCAGGATTTCCTGATCGTCGGGGTCCAGACGGTATTCGTTGAGGTCGAAATAGACGCGCTCACCGACGTTCACGCGGAAATCTTCCAGCGAACCCGGTGCCGGGCCAGTCGGCTCCTCGACCACCGGCGGCGGCGGAGGCGGCGGCGGCGGTGCCGGCTGCTCTACCGGCGGTGCTTCTTCAACCGGCGGCGGTGGCTCGGGTCGCGATGCGCAGGCGCCGAGGGCGATAAGCACAGCGGCTGCTGTGGAGATTTTGAGATAGGATTTCATTCAGTCAGACTCCCCTGGATGTCCTGAGCTTGTTGACGCCTTGCGGCCTCTGTCTTGTCAGCCGCCAGCGAACGACGGGTGATGCTTGCACAATCAGGCCGAAATCCGGCAACAATCGGGCGCAAGCGGCTGCGATTGGCCTTTTACACAAAGATTTCCGCGCTGTCTCCCTAAAGCAACGCCCCCGACCAAAGAATCGGGGGCGAAACCTGTAGATTAATCAGCAGATTACTGCAGAAGCGGCGACCAGGCCGGGTCGGACGCTTCTGTCTGGGTCTGCAGGCGGTGCTCATTCCGGCCGGAAAGGTCCACCGACCAGAGCTGAGGACCAGCGCCGGGGCGGCTTTCGCGGAAATAAATGATCACGCGGCCGTTCGGCGACCAGTCCGGACCTTCGTCCAGATAGGCTTCGGTCAGCAGGCGTTCGCCGGTGCCGTCGGTGCCGATGACGCCGATATAGAACTTGCCGCCAAGCTGCTTGGTGAAGGCCACCAGATCGCCGCGGGGGCTCCAGACAGGTGTGGAGTACTGACCCTTGTTGAACGTGATCCGGCAGGCGACGTCGCGGCCGCCCGACGGACAGGTGCGCGGGCTGCCATCGGTGTTCATGATGTAGAGCTGCGGACTGCCGCCACGGTCGGACGTGAAGACGATGGCCTTGCCGTCCGGCGACATCGACGGCGAGGTATCGATCGCCGGGTGGTCTGTCAGGCGGCGCGACTGCCGGGTCTGCAGGTTCATGATGTAGAGGTCGGAGTTACCACCGGTGGCCTGGGTGAGCAGGACACTCTCGCCATCGCGCGAGAAGCGCGGCGCGAAGGTCATGCCGGGGAAGTTGCCGAGCAGTTCCTGGCGGCCGGTCTCGATATTGAAGAGATAGACGCGCGGACGTCCGCCCTCATACGACATGTAGGTGATTTCCTGCGCCGACGGGCTGAAGCGCGGGGTCAGCACGGTGTTGGTGCCCGGCGTCAGATATTGCTGGTTGGCGCCGTCGGAATCCATGATGGCGAGCCGCTTCACGCGGTTCAGCTTCGGGCCGGTTTCGGCGATATAGACGATGCGCGTGTCGAAATACGGGTCTTCACCCGTCAGACGGGTGTAGATCGAATCGGCGATCTTGTGGGCGATGCGGCGCCAATTGTCCGGCGTCGTGGTCAGGCGGCGGCCGGGCTGGCCATTGATGCGCATGACGTCACCTGCATAGACATCCCACAGACGGAACGAGACGGCGATCTTGCCGTCCGGCAGTTCCTCGAACGCGCCGACGACGAGGCCATCGGTCTTGATGATCTTCCAGTCGGCAAAACGCGGCTGGACGTCGATCGACAGATCCTTCTGGATGAAGGAGGCCGGGTTCTGCATTTCGAACAGGCCGGTCGATTCGAGATCATTGCGCACGACATCGGCAATCTGGCGGGCGAGCTCGGTGTTTGTTCCTCCGCGGACTTCAAAGTCCGGAATGGCGAGCGGCACCGGTTTGAAATTGCCGGGACCCTCCACAAGCACTTTGAGTTCGGCCGAGGCGGTCGGCGCAAATCCGATGGCGGCGGTGAAGGCCATCACCAGGGCAAGCAGCAGGCGGGTCATGGGATTCCTCCTTTGAGCGGGTCTAGGGCTGTGTCGGGCTGACGGTGACATTGATGTCTTTCCACAGGTCATAATCGTCTTCGGGCAATTGGTAAGGGGCACATTTGCGGACGGCGCGCAACGCCACGTCGACCGCAATGCCGGACCGGCCGATCGGGCGCGAACGCGGGCTGACCAGTTCGACATTGCCTTTCAGCGTGCCGTCACGGTTCAGCGTGATGCGCATCTGGACGTCGATCTGGTCCTCTTTGGGCAGATCGGACACGCCGCGCCAGCAGGTATAAATCTGGCGGCGCATCGCGGCCTGCAGCGAGGCCGTATTACCGCGGCGCTCCCCTGCCCCGGGGCGGGTTTCCTGGGCATCGCGCAGGACCGGCTTGTTGATCTGAGGCGGGACTTCCTCGCGCGGCTTGCGGCGTTCGTCCTCTGCCTTGTCCTTCAGGATGTCCTCGAACTCGTTCAGGAAGTCGAGATCGTCAGTGGCCTTCGGCTTCTGCTTCTCGATCAGCTTGGGCTCTTCCTTCTTGGGCGGAGGCGGCTCTTCCTTTTCAGGTTCGGGCGCAGGCTCCGGTTCCGGTTCGGCTTCCTCGTCTGGAATGACGACTTCTTCCTCTTCCGGGGCCGATTCCTCCTCAGGCGGAGGTTCGGGCTGCTCCTCGACCTCTTCGGGAACGGCCTCTTCTTCTTCCTGCGGCTCCTCGGCCTTCTGGACCGGGGCGATGTCGGTCACGAGGCCAATCTCGACAAAGTCGATCGGCACATCGATGGCGCTGGCGCATTGCGGAATGCGCATCAGGATATCGACCGGCGCAAGACCCGGCTCCTCCTTCTGGAGGCGCTCGATCATCTTGTCGCAATCCGACTTCTGGTGCGGCCATGACAGGACCGCCGCCGCGAGGACGGATGCGTGCACGATCGTGGAGACTGTCAGGCCGCGAAGCATTCCTGCCGGCCGCTCCTTATTTCTTCTGTTCCGTTACGAGGGAGACGCGCGTGTAACCAGCGGCGCGGATCTCGGACATCACTTCCATCATGATGCCATAGGGCGTGGCTTCATCGCCGCGCACATAGATCGGCTTGTCATAGCCTTCGCCGATAATCGCCTGCAGCTGGGGCCCAAGCGATTCGACCTGCACTTCGGTGTTCTGGATGAACACCGCGCCGTCCGACTTGATCGTGATGGCCAGCGGCGCATCGTTCGGATCCGTCTGGATCGGGCCGGACTTTGTCTTCGGCAGGCTGATGTCCTCCCCCCGCACCAGCATGGGCGCGGTGATCATGAACACGATCAGCAGCACGAGCATGACGTCCACAAAGGGCGTCACGTTGATTTCGGCATTGAGAGAGCGGCGCCCGCGCCGTCCGCCCTTGCCGCCGGAGCCGAGGATCATTCCCATGGGCTCAGTCCCGTCCCGGATCCGACGCCCGGCGCGACAGGCGCACCAGGACATCCTGCGAGAAGGCGTCGAGCTGGTCGGCGAACCGCGTCAGGTCGCCGGTGAACTTGTTGTAGAAAATGACCGCCGGGATGGCGGCGACAAGGCCCATGCCGGTGGCGAACAGGGCTTCGGCAATCGGGCCGGCCACGGTGCCGAGGCTGGTGTCCTGCTGGGCGGCGATGTTGAGGAAGGCATTCATGATGCCCCAGACGGTGCCGAACAGGCCGATAAAGGGCGAGGCGGACCCGATCGTCGCCAGCACGCCAAGTCCGTTGCCGGCGCGGCCAAGCTCGCGGTCGATGGTGGCGCGCATGGATCGCTCTGCCCGGTTTACGAGGGCGTTGGCTTCGCCGGAGCCTGGCGGGACACGGCGGGCGTCAGACCATTCCCGGGCGGCGGCCTGGAAGACGCGGCTGGCCGCATCGCCGCCACCGGAGCCGGGGCGCAGGTCGAGGTCTTCAGTGCGGCCGTTCCAGAAGGCGTCTTCAAACTGGCGGGCCTTTTTCCGGGCCGAGCCCAGCGAGAAGAGTTTCTCGCCGATCACGATCCAGGACCAGACCGAGGCCAGGAACAGCATGAACATGACCAGTTTGACCACCGGATCTGCCTCGAAAATGAGGGCAATCAGGGAAAAGTCGGTGTTACTGGCCGCTGTGCCGATCGCTTCCGATTCCATAGGATGAATGTGCTCCTTGAAGATGGCAGGCCGGCAGCCCGCAGATAAGGCGTGCGTCCCGTGGGAACGGGCGCTTTGTGCCCCTGTTTCTACAACAATTCCGGCAGAAACACGGCAGAGCGCCCTGATTCCGCAGCTTGCCTCCCGGCTAGGTGGGAAGGGTTAAGAATTTGTTCGATTTTATTAACCCTGCACGGGAAACGGGCAGGATCTCTTATGCCAGGTCCGCACCTGTCCAGCGGTACGCGGCCAGCGTGTCCATCATCTCGCGGACCGGACGGCGCGGGCGGCCATCGGCATGGATCATCACCGCGGTGATCTCCCCTTCGGCAATCAGCTCGCCTTCCCGAAGGCAGGCCTGACGGAACAGGAAGCGCGGGCCGTCGAGGCCGAGATAGCGCGTCCGGATCTGCAGGAGGTCATCCACTTTCGCGGCGCGCTTGTAGTCCACCGCCACACGGGTCAGCGTAAAGGCGGCCGGATCTTCCCGGTTCAGCAGGTCCTGGTGCGAGACGCCCGCATCGCGCAGGCAATCGGACCGGCCCCGCTCGAAGAAGCGGAGATAGTTCGCATGATAGACCATGCCGGTGAAATCGGTGTCTTCGTAATAGACACGGACCTCGATCCAGTGCTGGCGCTCAGCGTCGAAATTGCGGTCATCAAGGGCAGGCAGGCTCATGGTTTCGCCGTATCAGAGGCGGCGTGAGCCGTCACCCCTGTTGCGTCTGCCTTATCCGGCCTGCACCGTCATCTCGAGCGGCGCGGTGTCATAACCAAGGTCTGCGGCGCGCTGCTTCAGCTCGTCCAGCTTCGCCGGATCGAGCTGCGGCGTGCGCGACAGGATCCAGAGGTATTTGCCATCCGGGCTGCCAACGAGCGAGGCGGAATAGTCCGGCTCCAGCGCGAGGATCCAGTAGTCGCCCTCGGCAAAGGGCACCCAGGACGGCGCGAACTTCACTTTGAGCTGGCTGTTGCCGGTTCCCTCCACGATCCGGGCCCGGCCTTCGGCAACTTTCTTCTTGCCGTCCAGCGTGTCCTTGAAACAGGTGTTCGTGACAGAGACCGTCCCGTCATCATTGATGCCGTACTCGGCAGTCACGCCTGTGCAGTCGCGCTCGAACCAGTTGGGATAGCGGGCAATTTCGTACCAGAGCCCGGCATAGCGGGAGAGGTCCACCGAGGAGACCGTCTCAGGGGCAGACGATGTATCGCGATAGTCGGGCTGGCTTGTGCAGGCGGCGAGCAAAAGGGCGGAAATGGCAGGAATGGCAAATCTCATGGGAAAATCTCCTTCCCTCAGATACGCGCGAAACCGGGCGCCGGTTTCACGGTAATCGCATCAGCCGCCTTCCGCCGTCTCCGCCGGGTCCGGTTCCGGCGCGTTCAGCCCCGCCAGAAAGGCGCGCAGGTCACCGGCGGTTTCAGCGGCCAGTTCTTCCTGCGGCAGGTGCCCGGCATCCGGATAGATGACCAGCTCCGCCCCAGGGATGGCGTCGGCAAACTTGCGCGCCGCAGCGACCGGGATCACCTTGTCCTGCTCGCCATGCATGATCAGGGTCGGCACATCGATGCCGGACAGGGCGTCTTTGGTCGCCCAGACGCGGTCCCTGCCGCCGGAGGTCAGCGCCATCAGCGCATCGCGGTGGCATGGCGCCCGGGCGAGCGCCGTATAGCGATTGACCATGTCATCGGTCGCAAGATCCGGATTAGCGAAACTGTCCCGCAGGCCATCGCGCACAAGCCAGGTCATGTCGGTATTCTTCATCAGGCGCCGGGCAACCGGGTTCGAGAGGAGCTTGAAAACGACGGGGTCTGATTTTTCTTCCTGCGAACTTTCCGGCCAGCCGGACGCGTCGACCAGAACGAGTGCATCAAGACGCGACGGATGGGCCAGCGCATAGGCCCAGGCGACGCCGCCGCCCATGGAATTGCCGGCAAGCGTGAATTTCTCGATGCCCAGAGCCTTCGTCACCGCGTCGACTGTCTCAACGAATTGTCCGGTGCCGATCCGCTCTCCTTCCAGACAGTTGGTGAGGCCATGGCCCGGCAGGTCCAGCGAGATCACGCGGTAATCGCGCTTCAGATTCGCAACCCAGGGCTCCCATGTGTGCAACGAGGACGAAAATCCGTGCACCAACACAATGGCCGGCGCATTGCGCGGGCCGACATCGCGATAATGGACGCGCAGGCCATTTTCGAGCGAAAGCGTCCGGCTGTCCGAATTGGCATAGACAAGTTCGAGCCGGTCATAGCCGATGTCGGCGCGCTGCAAGGCGAACCAGCCAGCTGCCAAAATCGCAACAAAGGTAAGCAGAACCACCAGAAAACGGCGCATATCCGTTTCCTTCCTCCCGGTTGATTTCTGAATCAGGCCGGCAGAGTAAGCGCGCCCGGTCCTGCCCTGTCAATTACGGGACTCACCTGAAGCCACAGACCGCGCAGGCTTTATCGGGCCGAAGCGCGACGGTTCGCGATTCGCCGCCGAGCCCATTGATCAGAAGGACGCGCCCGATCAGGGGCCGGCCTGCGCCGGTGATCAGTTTCACCGCTTCCATCGCCATGGCGGACCCGGTCATGCCGGTCAGTGCACCGACCACGCCTACCTCGTCGCAGGCTTCTGCGTCCGGCGGAGTTTCCGGCACCCAGCACCTGTAGCAAGGCGCGCCCGGCTCTACACCGGAGGCAAAAACGCTGACCTGTCCATTCCAGCCGGCTGCGGCGCCATGCACCATGACCCGGCCGCTCTCGTGCGCCAGCCGGTTCAGCGCATAGCGCGTCGGGAAATTGTCGCAGGCATCGATCAGGATCTTCCCGGCTGGCGTCGCGCCTTCGTCAAAGCGCTCTGTTTTCACGTCCACATTTATGGATGGATCCATCTCGCGCAGCCGGGTCGCCAGCGTTTTCGCCTTCAGCGTGCCGACTTCTTCATCCGTAAACTGAATCTGTCTCTGAAGATTTGAGCGTTCGACCCGGTCATCGTCCCAGAGTTCAATTTTCCCGACCCCGGCCGCGGCAAGATACAGCGCACAAGGCCCGCCCAGCGCGCCTGCGCCGATGATGGAGACATGCGCCCTGCGCAGCTTCTGTACGCCGGGTCCGCCAATCTCCTTCAGCAGGATGTGGCGGCGGTGACGGTCCAGTTCCTCAGGTGTCAGGCTCATGCCCTCCCCTCCCGGATGGCGGTGGAGGACGACTTATCCAGCGGGCCTTTCAGATAGACCCAGGCGGGCGGCGCCAGTTCTGGCAGCAGCGGCGCGTAAGCTTCCGGAATCCGGTCCTTTGCGAAGGTGCGGGCAAATCTCGAATTGCGCGCGCCGGGGCCGACCCCGGGCCGGGAGACAATCGCGATGGGCATCAGCCGGGCGATGTCCTGCCAGCGCTGCCAGTAATGGAAGCCGACCATATTGTCGGCGCCCATCAGCCAGACAAAATCGGCTTGCGGCGCGTGGACGGCGAGCGTCAGCAGCGTCTGCCAGGAATAAGTATAGCCCAGCTGCTGTTCGATGTCGGTGACGATCATGCGCGGATGATGCCCGGCAACAGCCTCCGCCGACGCAAAACGGCTATTGAAATCCCCATGGTCTGTCTTCAGCGGATTGCCGCGCGCGACGATCCACCAGACCCAGTCGAGCTGCAGCCGTTTCATCGCCGTTTCGGCAACATGGAGGTGCCCTGTATGGGCCGGATTGAAGCTGCCACCGAACAGGCCGATGCGCAGCCCCTTTACAGGACCCGGTAACCGGACTGGCCTCAAGGACGGACCTGCCCCTTGCCGCGGACGAGGTATTTATACGTCGTCAGCTGTTCTGCCCCGACCGGGCCGCGCGCATGGATACGGCCCGTCGCAATGCCGATTTCCGCGCCCATGCCAAACTCGCCCCCATCGGCGAACTGCGACGAGGCGTTGTGCAGCAGGATGGCGCTGTCGACATCGGCGAAGAATTTGTCGGCCACGGCCTGGTCTTCGGTAATCACCACTTCGGTGTGGCCGGACGACCAGCGGGAGATATGCGCCAGCGCGCCATCAATCCCGTCCACGACGGCCACGGCCAGGATCGGCGCGAGATATTCCGTTGCCCAATCCTCTTCAGTCGCCGGCTTCATGTCGGCAACGATCGCGCGGGCGCGTTCGTCGCCGCGCAGCTCGCAGCCGGCCTCTTTCAGCGCTTCAGCGAGTTTCGGCAGCAGCGTGTCTGCAATTGCGGAGTCGACCAGCAGTGTCTCGGCCGAGCCGCAGATGCCGGTGCGGCGCATCTTGGCGTTGACGACAATGGCGACCGCCTTTTCCGGATCCGCTGCGCCGTCCACATAGACATGGCAGAGGCCTTCGAGGTGGCCGATCACCGGCACGCGCGCATCCATCTGGACGCGCTCAACGAGGCCGCGTCCACCGCGGGGCACGATCACATCAATCTCTCCGTCGAGCCCGGCCAGAAGATGGCCGACGGCCTCGCGGTCCTGCGTCGGGACCAGCTGGATGGCGTCCTGCGGCAGGCCTTCTTTCTCAAGCGCGCCGCGCATGGCGCTGACCAGCGCGCGGGATGAGCGGGCACTTTCCGAGCCGCAGCGCAGGATCGCGGCATTGCCGGAGCGAAGGCAAAGCGCGCCGGCATCCGCGGTCACGTTCGGGCGGCTCTCATAAATGATGCCGATGACGCCGAGCGGGACGGCAACGCGCGCAATGTCGAGGCCGGACGGCACGGTCCAGCGGGCAAGTTCGCGGCCAATCGGGTCTGCCAGGCCGGAAACGGCTTCAACGCCGCCGGCGATGCCTTCGACGCGCGCTTCGTCCAGCGCCAGCCGGTCGAGCATGGCCGCATCCAGGCCCTTGGCCCGGGCGGCTTCCATGTCTTCTGCGTTGGCGGCAAGGATCTCCGGCGCTGCGGCACGGATGGCGGCAGCGATGGCTTTCAGGCCGCGGGTACGGTCCTCTGGAGTGAGCTTGCCGAGCGCGCGGGAGGCTGCCCGGGCGTTCCGGCCCAGTTGCAGCATGGTTTCAGCGAGATCGGCGTTCGGTGCGGGTGTCTGAATAGTCATAGGGTTCAAGTGCCGTAAACGCGCCCGGGCCGCAAGGGTTCCGCCTGCAGCTGCAGGCCGGTCATGGGCTGACAAGCGGACGGAACCGACTAAAGTCACCTGCAAGAAAAAGACAGGCCGGAGGACCCCATGATCGACACAGAGGCAATGCCCTTCCTGGCGGATATTCCCCGCGTTCAGGCCCAGGTGCGCCCGGACGAGACCGCTTTCTGGTTCGAAGGCGAGACGACGACCTATCAGGACCTCGACACCTATTCCAGCCAGGTTGCCAACGGACTGATCCGCGCGGGCATCGAACCGGATGACCGGGTCGGCTACCTCGCGAAGAACACATCACAATATTATGAGATGCTGTTCGGCGCCGCCAAGGCCCGCGCCGTGATGACCGCCGTGAACACCCGGCTCGCCGCGCCGGAGGTTCAGTTCATCCTGTCAGACGCCGCCGCAAAAGTGCTGTTCGTCGGCAAGGATTTCTACGACATGGCCGAGCAGATCCGCGCCGAGCTGCCGGATCTCGTCCAGATCATTGCGCTGGACGGCGGCCATCCCGAATGGCCGGACTATCGCGAATGGCGCGACAGCCAGAGCGCCTCCCTGCCCGGCCTGACCCCGAAAGCGGACGATGACGTCATCCAGCTCTACACGTCCGGCACGACCGGCCTGCCGAAAGGCGTGCAGCTGACCAATGCGAACTATCACGCCCTGTTCGAACAGGCCGGCCAGCTGGAATGGTCGAGCTATGGCGCCGGCGAAGGCGTGATGAATGCCATGCCGCTGTTCCATGTGGCCGGGGTCAATCTCGGCCTTCTGGGCGCAATCCAGGGTGCACGCACCGTGGTGCTGCGCGAGATCGACCCGCAGGTCATCCTCAGCCTGATCGAAGAGCAGAACATCATGCATGCCTTCTGGGTGCCCGCGGTGATCCTGATGCTGACCCAGCAGCCGAATGTGCGCGACATCGACTGGAGCAATCTGAAGCAGGTCTTCTACGGCGCCTCCCCCATCACAGAGAGCCTGCTGCTGGAAGCGCAGGAGATCATGGGCGCGCGCTTCACCCAGCTTTATGGCCTGACGGAAACCGTGGGCGCGGCGACCTTCCTGCCGCCGGAGGCGCACAATCCGTCCTGGGGCAAGCTGCGCTCCTGCGGCGTGCCCTATCCAGGCGCGGTGATCCGCTGCGTCGACGAAGCAGGCGAACCGGTGCCCGCCGGCGAAGTTGGCGAGATCGTCATCAAGGCGGGTTTCGTCATGAAAGGCTACTGGAACCGTCCGGATGCGACTGAAGAGTCGATCCGCAATGGCTTCTTCCATACCGGCGATGCCGGCTATTTCGATGAGGACGGCTTCCTCTATATCCACGACCGGGTGAAGGACATGATCGTGTCCGGTGGAGAGAACGTCTATCCGGCGGAAGTCGAGAACGCGATCTTCGGGCATCCGGCCGTTGCCGATGTCGCCGTGATCGGCGTGCCAGACGAGAAATGGGGCGAAGCGGTCAAGGCCATCGTCGTGGCGAAGCCGGGCGAGACGCCGACCCCGGAAAGCATCATTGCCTGGGCCAAGGAACGGATCGCCGGATACAAATGTCCGAAGTCGGTCGATGTGATCGAAGCCCTGCCCCGCAATCCATCCGGCAAGATCCTCCGCAAGGATTTGCGCGAGCCCTACTGGAAAGACAAGGACCGGCGGGTGGGCTGACGCTTCACGCGCGTTCAATCAGCGCCATATTCCCGGACCTGTGCCTGCGAAGGACAGCTCCGGGCACTCCGCTCGTCCCGGACTGAGACACCCGCCAGCCCCCACCGAAGGGACGCACAGACCAGGACCGGCGCATGCCTGATTGGCATCGGACATTCCGCCGAGGTCCGGATGCGTTATGGTTACCCATCCGTACACCAAATAAATCCGGAAAACACAGCAAACAGGTTCCGTTCCAATCAATTCAACAGATTGGCGAAAACAGGTGGAAAGCTTTCCGGGGGATTTTCGTCTGCAGTGTTCAGATGAGCGGCGGGTCCGGCCTGCCGGTCGCCGCAGAGGGAGACGAACATGAAAGACTGGCAGATATTTTTCTGGGCCGCCGCCTTCTTCAACTTTGCAATCGGCGCGCCACTTTTCATCTCCCCGGAGATGATGGTCGGCATGACCGGCACGGTGGAGGCCGTCGACCCGGCACTGATGAAAGTCACCGGCGCGCTCGTTCTCTGCTTCGGCGTCGTCTATGCGATTGTCGGCGGAGACCCGCAACGCTACCGCCCGGTCGTCTGGGCTGGCCTGCTCGGCAAGCTGGGCGTGGCCTATGTCTACCTGCCTGACTGGTATCAGGGCACGATCCCGTTCACGACGACTTTGATCGTCCTGATGGACGTCGGCTTTATCGCCGCCTTCCTCTATTTCCTGCTGCGGCCAACCCAGAAGAAATCTGGTTTCCAGGCCAATCGTGCGGTGAGCTCGTAAGGATCCCCACAAGAAAGACGGCTCATGCAAGCCGTCTTCTTCCCTTGCGTCTGACCGCAACTCAAGTGGCCTCCGGTGTGCGCCCCCCATACGCATTGCACCGGAGGCCCAATTTTTTCCGGAACAGCATGCAGGTGCACACCTCCCGCCTGTCCGCACCCGCACATCCCCATGCGAGCGACGGCCTGGCAGGCCTGTGACGCAGAGCTGACCGCGCCGAGGCGTCTTTAGTGAGCGAGCTTCAGCCAGTCGCGTGCCGCGGACAGGGCGGTCTTCACTTCTTCCGACGTCAGAAGCTCAGCCATTTCCTGGCGCTGCACTTTGGCCTCGTCATGCCCGCGGGCAGCAGCGAGGTTAAACCATTTGTGCGCGGCGACCAGGTCGACATCCGCATCGATCCCGGCGGCACAGACAAGGCCGGTCTGGTAAAGGTCTTCTGCGCAAGCGTCAGCACCCAGCAGGGCTCCTGGCGGCAAAGGCATATCTGAATAGGGCATCTCGTTCTCCTGTCACCCATGTCCCCTTTCGGCCGGAGTTTTCTCCGTGCACCCGGGGGTCAACCCAAGGATCACCGGAATGTCCGGTGACGGAGAAAAGAGTGCGCCTTCAGGTTTTCGTTAGGGTTAACAGAAGATGGCCGCGCGAATCACTTCGTAAACGGAAGGCCGGCTTTTGTTAGGACCAGACGCAAAAACGCCCCGCAGACGGGCTGCAGGGCGTTCTCGCATGATGAGACGGTCTGGCTTTCGCCGTTACGCCGCAACTTTTTTCTTGGCCAGGGATTTGGCGAGTTTTTCCATGGCGTCGGTCTTGTCGATGTTTTCGACAGCCGCCAGTTCGCGGGCCATCCGGTCCAGCGCGCTCTCATAGAGCTGGCGCTCGGAATAGGACTGTTCCGGCTGGTCTTCGCCGCGGTGCAGGTCGCGCACGACTTCCGCGATGGAGATCAGGTCGCCGGAATTGATCTTGGCTTCATATTCCTGTGCGCGGCGCGACCACATGGTCCGCTTCACGCGGGCCTTGCCGCCGAGCGTCTTAAGGGCGTCGTCCACCAGCTTGGAGCCGGCCAGTGCGCGCATGCCGGAGGCTTCGGCGCGATTGGTCGGCACGCGCAGGATCATTTTGTCCTGATCGAAGGCGACGACGTAAACTTCCAGTTCCATCCCGGCAACAGTCTGCTTCTCGACCCCGGTGATCTTGCCGACCCCGTGTGCCGGGTAAACGACGCTTTGACCCACCCCGAACGTCAGTGACGCATCTGTTTTTTTCGCCATGTCGGATATCGCCCTTTTCTACGCATATAAGAGCCGACGAAACCCACCCCAGTCCGCTATGTGTACGGTCTGAGTTGGGAAATTGCCGCTCTTTTCATTTATTGCTCAAGTCTGAACAGTATCACAAATCTGCAGCTTTTTCAACAGGTCTGCGCAAGCGTTAACCATCTATGAAATTAACGAACCGCCGGAAATCGTTAACTTTTCCCCGGTTCTGCAGCAGTCATTGGGCCCACAGGGATACTACCGGCATACAGACTGTCAGTCTCCGGCACCCGGATTTGCGCTGAAGTATTTCTCAAGTTTACCGGTTTCCTGCGCAAACTCTTCGCGATCGGCCGGAGGCTCCTTCATTCGCGTGATATTGGGCCAGGACTTCGAATACTCCGAATTGAGCTTCAGCCACTTGCCATCCGGATCGTCCTCGGTGTCGGGCTTGATGGCCTCGACCGGGCATTCGGGTTCGCACACGCCGCAATCGATACATTCTTCCGGATGAATGACGAGCATGTTCTCGCCCTCGTAGAAGCAATCGACAGGGCAAACCTCGACGCAATCCATGTATTTGCAGCGGATGCAGGCGTCGACAACGATATAGGTCATGGGAGGGAGGCCTCTTCAGAGGATTTTTGCAGGGGCGAAATGGCGCGCCCGGACCGCGCTGTCAATGCGGCGTCCTGCACCGTCTGTTTAGCTTCAGGCAGTGCGGCGGGCTTCAGCGCGCTGGCGGGCACCGGCGCGGGACACATCATCGACATAGAGCAGCGAGGCAACGTGGCGGATAAAGGCATCCTCCTCATCCGACCGTTCGCCGTCCGAGAGGGCCACACGGTACAGGCCCTCGACCACAGATACCCTTGATTCCATGGGAAGTTTCTTCACATGCCGGGTAAAATTGTAGGAATCGACAGCCTCTTCGGCGAGGGTTTCGCCCTCGGCAATCAGCTCATCCACCGTCGTTGCATCGAGGTTGAACGCGTCCAGCAAAATTTCCGCGATCATGTCGCTTTCGATGTTCACATATACGCCATCGACCAAAGCAGCTTCGACAAGCAGGGCCGCCGCAGCAAGGTGCGGGTCCATATCCCGCTGGGCGGGGGTCCGGGACCCGAAAAGGTTTCTGAGGATGTTCATTCGGCTCCGCCTTCCAGCAATGTGTAAAGGGCCTGGGCTTCAGCGGGCGGCCCGCGGCGGGTGCCGAGCTCCAGAATCTCAACGCTCGTTATATGCCCCCCGCGCACAAGGGTTACAACATCACCCGGTGTGATCACCTGGCCGGGCTTGTCGACCCGCCGGGTCTGCCCGTTGTGAGACAGGCGCACCCCGCGCCTGCGCACATGGCCGGCTGCCAGTGACCTTGTCTTGAAAAAGCGCGCCCGCCAGAGCCAGACATCAAGGCGCAGCGTGTCGGCCATTCAGCGGGCTCAGCGGAACGGCGTGTAGATGAAGCCGCTCCCGGCAGCCTTGGCCGCTGCGTCAGGTTTCGGGCCGCCCTTCTTCTTTGGCTTGCGCTTCTTTTTCGGCGGCGGTTCCGGCGGCAGGAGCGCGGCCAGGGCAGCAAACGGGCTGTTCGGATCCGGCTGGCGGCTCTGGTGTCCGCCGCCGCGCTGCTGGCCATTCCGGCCATCCCGGCGCGGACCGCCCTTTCCGCCCCCCCGGTTCTCGGAGCGATTGCCGCCCCGGTTGTCCGGCCGTTTACCTTGTCCTTGCCCGCCCTCACGGCGGGGCGGGCGTCCAGCCCCCTCTTCCGGACGGGACCGGGCGCTGTAGCGCCACAGGGTCACAGCGCCGGTTTCCTTGTCCTTCTCAGCCGGGGCGAGGCCAAAGCCTTTCAGCACGGCCGGCCAGTCATCAGCCGGGCAGGAGACAACAGAGGCGAGGTCGATCGGCACGGCGAAAGCGCTCTTTGCGGCTTCACGGCGGCGTTTCGACAGCTCCCAGCCAAGGCGTTCGGCAAGGTCTGCCCGCACGGCGCGCTTGCCGAAACGGAGATAGCCATTGGCGGCGAGCGCCTCTTCCGGCCATGTGCCGTCGAGCGGGAAGGAACCTGCCCCTTCCGGCGCCAGCGGAAAGGCTTCGCCCGCAAAAACCGCCCGCAGGATGGCGATCATGCGCTGGGCAGCCGGCTTCTGCGCATCCGGCACATGGGCTGCGACGCGGCCGGCGCGGATGCCGATGCCTTTTAGGGCCTCGCGCTGTTCCGGGGTCAGGCGGACAGACTGGTCGTCATTGCGAAGGTCGACGGCCGCACCGCTTTCCAGAACGCGGAAGGCGAGACCGCGCGGCAGGCCATCCAGCGCCTCGCCTGATTTCTCTTCCGAAAGTTTCCAGTGAACCGGCAGGACGCGCGCGATTTCCGCGCGCAGCCATTCCTCGATCCGGGCACGTGCGGGTTCGCGGTCATGCGGTTCGGTCTCGGTGGCGCCAATCAGATCGACGCGCGGCGACATCCAGCCGGCGCCTTTCGACAGGCGCGCCACACCGGCGCCGCCATGCTCGATCGAGCCATCGTCTGCCAGCGTGAAGGCATCCGACGGTGCCCCGGCAATCTCCGCGAGGCGTTTCAGCAGCATCGGGCGGATCGCCGCCGCCGCAGCGCCGCGCACGGCCTTGCCTTCCAGAGTACGGGCATCCAGGACCGGTTCGAAGGTCAGGCCTTTCAGGCGTCCGACGATGTGGCCTTCGACGGTCACGTCGCCTTCCGGCGTCAGGTCAGTCACGAGAGCATCTTCCTTCTTCAGGCTGGCGAGCAGCGCTGTTGTTCTTCGGTCCACGAATCTTGCTGTCAGCGCCTCATGCAGCGCGTCCGACAAGGCGTCTTCTATCGTGCGGGTCTTTGCCTGCCAATAAGCAGGGTCCTCTAACCAGTCGGGGCGGTTGGCCGCATAGGTCCATGTACGTATGCTGGCAAGGCGCTGCTGCAGCTTGGCGATGTCGCCCTCGGTGGAGGAAAGATCATCCAGACGGCGCTCCATGCCCGCATTCGACAGCCGCGCATCCGGATCCATCAGCGTTTCGGCAAGGCCCAGCACCAGCCGGCCATGCCCCTCCGGGCCGAGCTTGCGGAAGTCAGGCAACCGGGCGAGATCCCACAACCGGCGCACCTTGCGCGTGCCAGAGATGTTCGGCCCGATATGGCCATCCTCGCTCATCCGGCGCAGCACCCATTCGTCCAGCGCATGCGGCGTATGGATCAGCACCGGATTGCCGGACGGCTTTTCGAGGCTGCGGATCAGCGTGTTGAGCGACGAGAAATCGAGATCGGAATTGCGCCACTGGACCGCGTCCACCGGGTCGAACCGGTGCGCTTCGATGGCGCGCCATTGTTCTTCCTCGAAGGGCGGGCAATCGGCCGTCTCGCCGAATTCGCCATCCTGCCGGAAGCGCCCGGCCCGGCCGGCGATCTGTCCGCATTCGGCGATGGTCAGAGGACGGTGGCGGCGGCCATCGAATTTCGAGCGGGAGGCAAAGACCACCCGGTCGACATCGAGGTTCAGCCCCATGCCGATCGCGTCCGTGGCGACGATGTAATCCACCTCGCCGGACTGGAACATCTCGACCTGCGCGTTGCGCGTGCGCGGGCTGAGCGCGCCCATCACGACGGCTGCCCCGCCCTTCTGACGGCGCAGCAGCTCTGCAATGGCGTACACTTCCTCTGCGCTGAAGCCGACAATGGCGGTGCGTTTCGGCAGCTTGGTGATCTTGGTGTGACCGGTATAGCGAAGCTCGGAGAACCGCTCGCGCGGTTCTGTCCCGGCGCCGAGCTTCAGCTCCCCCAGAATGCCGCGCATCGTGTCGGAGCCGAGCAGCAGCGTCTCGTGATTGCCGCGCAGGTTGAGGATCCGGTCGGTGAAGATGTGACCGCGGTCCTCGTCCTGGGCGAGCTGGATTTCGTCGATGGCCACGAAGTCTGTGCGCATCTCCACCGGCATCGCCTCGACCGTGCAGATGAAGTATCGCGCAGAGGACGGAACAATGCGCTCTTCCCCGGTGATCAGCGCGGCAGACGCTTCGCCTTTCCGCTCCACGACCCGGTCGTAAACCTCCCGCGCCAGCAGGCGCAGCGGCAGGCCGATCATGCCCGTTCCGAAACCGGTCATCCGTTCAATCGCGTAATGCGTCTTGCCGGTATTGGTGGGGCCCAGAATGGCCTTCAGGGAGGAAGTCATGCGCAGCAGGTGCGCAGGAAGGCGGCACGTGTCAACATTCCACTGCCGCACGCCTTGCCGCGCATGGCTGTTCTGGCACCATTCCTGCAGTTTCGTCACGCGAACCGTAAGAGGATGACACGTGGCGAGCGGCGTAATTTACCAGGGAAAAGCAGCGCCGGTGCAGCGCTATTATGTGCTGGACGGGTTTCGCGGCATCGCGGCGCTGATTGTTGTCCTCTATCACTATGTCGGGCCGGAAAATTATCCTTTCCTCTGGAACAGCTACATCGCGCTGGACATGTTCTTCGTCCTGTCCGGATTTGTGATCTACCATTCCTACGCCAATCGCCTGCGCAGCGGCATGAGCGCCGGGACCTATATCAACCAGCGTTTCGCGCGCCTCGCCCCAACCGTGGCGATCGGCGTCCTGTTCGGCGCGGTCGCCACGCTCGCCTATTACAATTCGACCGGACAGGAAGTGGACGCGACCCGTTTCGCGCTGGTCCATATCGGCCACCTTCTCTTCATTCCGGGCCTTGTTGACTACAACGACCCGGCCACCGGCATTTTCGAACTCTTCCCCTCGAACGGACCACTCTGGTCGATTTTCTTCGAATTCGTCGCCAGCGTCTGCTTCATCTGGTTCGTGCGCATGCGCCGCCGGGCGCTTCTGATCGGCAGCCTCGCCTGCTTCCTCATCCTGTTCATCGGCGCCTGCTATGTGACGCTGACCACCGGCCGCTTGCTGACCCCGGGCGTCGGGTTCGCGCCGGAACACTTCCTGCTGGGCTTCCCGCGGGTCTTCACCTCTTTCCTTGCCGGTATGCTGATTTATGCCCTGACCCAGGAATCCCCGAGATTCCTGACGCGGCGGCTACCGGTCAGCCGCGGCCTGCTGCCGGCGTTCGGCATCTATGGCGCCATGCTGGCCATGCTGTTCTTCCCCTTCCACATGTCCGGCTTCTATCCGTTCCTGGCCGTTGCGGTGCTCTGCCCGCTGCTGATCACGGTCGGCGCCCGTATCCAGCCGCAGGTGCGCTGGTTCAACTGGATCTCGGACTATCTGGGGCAGGTGTCATTCCCGCTCTACTGCATCCACGTGCCGGTCTTCCTGCTGGTGAAGACCTACCTGGCCGACGCGCCGTGGAAGATTCAGGTCGTGGTGTCGCTCGGCGCGGCGTTCGGGGCTTCGGTCCTGATCCTGGCCCTGATCGAATCCATGCGGGTCCGCCAGAATGTCACCAAACTGCTGAAGCCCGTGCTGGGCTAGGCAGCCGTCAGGCCACCGCCCTTATGCGGGCGTCTTTGGCGACAGGCTCGTCTGCCTTCACGGCATGCGGCTGGAAGTGGAGGATTTCCCAGCGGCCATCATGATGCTCGACCAGGGCGGAGCAGCTTTCCACCCAGTCGCCGTCATTCATGTAGGTGATGCCATTGATCTCGCGCATCTCCGCCACGTGAATGTGGCCGCAGATCGCACCGTCATAGCCCTTGCGGCGGCAATAGTCCGCCACATGACCTTCGAAATTGTGGATATGGTTCAGCGCCCGTTTGGTGCGTTTCTTCAGCGCCTGCGACAACGACCAGTAAGGCATGCCGAGACGGCGGCGGATCGCATTCAGCTTCGTGTTCGCCCACAGAAGGAAATTATAGGCATGGTCGCCAAGGTGCATGATCCATTTGCGGTCAGCCCGCATCATGCCGTCAAACATGTCGCCATGCACAACGAGATAGCGCTTGCCGTCCTCGCCCTCATGCAGGGCCCGGTTCTTCACGCTGATCTCGCCAAAGGCCAGCCGGAACTGGAGGAAGGCCCGCAGGAACTCGTCATGATTGCCGATGATATAGGTGACTTCCGTGCCGCGCTTCGCCGCCGTCAGGATGCGCCGGATGACGTTCGTATGGGACTGCGGCCAGTACCACTTCTTCCGCATGCGCCAGCCATCGATGATGTCGCCGACAAGATAGAGCTGCTCGGACGTATGCGTTTTCAGGAAGGCGCACAGCGCATCGGCCTGGCACCCGGCACTGCCGAGATGCACATCGGAGATGAAAATCGCCTTGTAGTCTGGCTTGGGTTTCTGACGCGAGGAAGGCATCCGTTGGCGGATAGCCTGATTTCATACAGTTTTTGTGACAGTTCGGGTGCGAATATGTAACAAATACAGCGGTCTGATGGTTAATCAGCTCTCCAGCTCAACATCCCAATAGAGATAATCCATCCATGTCTCATGGAGGTGGTTGGGCGGGAAGCGCCGGCCGGTTTCCTGCAGCTGGTAATTGTTCGGCCGGAAGGGCCGGCGCAGCAGGTGCAGATCCGTCTGGTTCAGCAGCTTGTTGCCCTTGCGCAGGTTACACGGGCTGCAGGCGGCCACGATATTGTCCCAGGTCGTGCGCCCGCCTTTGGAACGCGGGACGACATGATCGAATGTCAGCTGGTCATGCGCGCCGCAATAGGCGCACTGGAAACCGTCGCGCAGGAAGACATTGAAGCGGGTAAAGGCCGGCGGGCGGTCCTGACGCACGAAATCGCGCAGGGCAATGACACTCGGCAGGCGGAATTCCGTGCTCGGAGAGCGCACGACATGGTCGTATTCTGCAATAACATCGACACGATCGAGGAAAACCGCCTTCACGACTTCCTGCCACGGCCACAAGGATAAGGGATAATAGGAAAGCGGCCTGTAATCGGCATTCAGAACCAGTGCGGGCCGTCCATGCGGCGGCGCCGAAAGTATCTCAGCCATGGTGACCCCCCATGCGACAGAGACTGGAAACCTGTTGATTGAACCGACTGAAAGCGCACGCTCCTCTTCGTTTCGCCCAAGCATCTAGGCGATTCTTATCAAGAGAATATGACAGGAGCGGCGTTTTGCAACGCTTTCCGGTCAGGCAGGCGGAATACCCGCCTTCGCTCGCTCGGCATTCACCCAGCCCCAGAGGAGGTGCGCCGCAACGCCCCGGTGCGGGCGCCAGCGTTCCGCATGTTCGGTAAACGCCTTGTTTGCCATGCGCACCTCATAGCCGCCGAGGCGTCTGTGCGCCTCCATCAGGGCCGCATCGCCATGCGGGAAGGCATCCATCTTGCCGGCGGCATAGAGCAGGTAAAGGTCCGCCGTCCACGGACCAATCCCCTTCACCGCCAGCAATTCGGCGCGTGCTGCGCCCACATCTGCCGCCTGCACACGGGAGAGGTCGAGCGCGCCCTCTGCGATGGCTGCCGCGATCGTGTTCATGTGAGACAGTTTCGGCCGGGAAAGGCCGCAGGCGCGGAGCTGATCCTGGTCGCAGGTGAGGACGCGCTCTGGCGTCACCTCACCCAGAAAATCCGTCACCCTGCCCCAGATCGCGTCTGCCGCGCGCGTCGAGACCAGCTGGTAGACGACTGTCCGCGCCAGAAGCGCATAGCTCGCCTCATGCGTCCGCCAGTCCGGGACACCGACAATATCGTAAGCGCGGGCAAGCGCCGGATCGATGTCTGACAGGGCCTCGCAGGCGGCCTTGATGGCTTTCCGGGCGGGCGCCGTCACGACCGGTTGCCGGGCAGCTTGCCCAGCGGCACCGGGCCAACATACACCGTGTCGTCAATCACCGGCAGCGTGAGGAAACCGCCATCGCGCGAGGCCGGCGACAGCGTGCCGAACACGATCTGCTCCTGCTGGCTCCAGTGACCGGCATCGATCATCGCCTGTTTCAGCTCGTCAGCGTTTTCGATGCGCACCTTGAAGGCGCCATTGGACCGGCCATTCGCCAGTGTCAGGTCTGCCTGCGCGCCAAGATCCAGCGGCCCCCAGTCCAGCAGCAACTGGGCCACTTCCACCGCGCCGCCATCTTCGAGCAGCGCGGGCCAGACACCGCTCACCTCGCGTCCGGCCGCTTCATAGGCCGGGAAGAAACCGCGCACTTCCCCGATCAGGCGGGACGGCCCAAGCTCCGTACCCAGATAAGGCGCTGCCGCAGGCGCGGCCTCCAGCGCAAGCTTCTCCCATTGCATCGCCACCATCAGGTCGTCCGGGCTTTCCCGGCGCGGGGCGAGATTGAGCGACAGATTGGTCACGTCATAGAGCTGCCCGCCCAGCAGGGCCTCTGCCTCGCCGGACTGGAAGCCGAACCGGTTCAGGCCCGCCTTGTTCCAGGACAGGCTGAAAGCCGCATGGCCGTCGAAATCCACGCTGTTGCGGATGCCGTCCGCCCCGGTAATGACATGATGGCCCGGCATGCGGCCGATCATGTGGGTGAGGTTCCAGGCCTGCATGACGAATTCGGCCCTGTCGCCTTCCCAGGAGGCCTCTCCCGGCGCGCCGGAATAGGCTGGCCCATCGAACACGAGTTCGAAGCGGAACGGGTATCCGCCCAAATGCCGGCCGGCATAGGTGAAGGCGGCCCCTTTGGCGTCCTGTTCTGCAATCCACTCATCGACCGCCTGATCGATCCGGCCGCTGGCCACATGCCACCAGGCGGACCAGCCCCCGATGACGAGCAGCAGGAACACGAAGGGCAGGAACAGGCCGAGGCGCGAGCTTTTCTTCATCGTGGAGGGTGACGCCATCTTCGAAAAATCCTTTAAGCGGCCGGCAATTCGCGGCCCTGAACGGCGAGGCCTTCCTTCACCAGCGCGTCGGTCGCCGGTTCCAGTTCGCCCTGCAGCCTTGCCATCATCTCCTTGCGCGGCAGGCCCGCCGGAATGGGCGGCAGGATCTGATAGACGATTTTTCCGGGCCGCCGCAGGAAGCCCCTGCCCGGCCAGCAAAGGCCTGCATTGGTCGCGACCGGCACGATCGGCGCCTCGATGGCCTTCGCCAGGGCAGAGATACCGGCGGCATGATATTCCGGCGGCGCGCCCGGCGCCTTGCGGGTGCCTTCCGGGAAGATCACAATCTGACGGTAGTTCTCAGCCCGAATCTTCGCTTCCCCGACCATGGCTTTCAGCGTCTTTGTCGTGCCGGCCCGGTCAATCGGGATCATCGCGGCTTTCAGCGCATACCAGCCGAGGAAGGGATACCAGAGCAGTTCCTTCTTCATGATGATGGCGGGGTCCCGCATCACCAGGAAGGGAATGAACACGTCATACATGCACTGATGCTTGCCCGCGTAGAGAACGGGCCCCTCCGGCATGTTCTCGCGCCCGCGGATTTCCGTGCTGATGCCGCAGATCAGGCGCAGGCCCAGCCGCACGATCCGCGTATAGGTGCGAATGCCGAAAATCGTCGCCCAGCGCGGCAGGATCAGGGCCGGCAGGAAGAGAATGCCGAGAATGGCCATCCACAGATACAGCCAGACCACGAACAGGAGGGAGGTGAAGACTCGCATGCCCGTTGGCTTAGCCAATCGCGCGCGATCATTCCAGCGTCGTTACCCGCCACTTCGCCCATTCAAGGAAGACACCCTTCAGCGACCTGTAATCGGTGAAGAGATGCGAGGGGTCGATTACCGTGCGCACCGGCCATGGCTCCAGCGTCAGGTCGGGCATGGCGTCCCGCAGGACCAGCACGCTGCGGGCCATGTGATAGTCCGATGTGACCACGATCAGGTCATGGTAACCGTTCTCATAGGCCCAGGCCGCGGTCTCGTCGGCATTGCCCAGTGTCGTCTCCGCCGCGTGGCCGATGGTGACGCAGCAGGCCCAGACATCCGGATCCCCGCCCGCCAGCTCGATCAGGTCTTCCATCGTCACATCCGGATGGACGCCGGAGATCAGCAAATGCCCGCCCCTGCCCTCGGAGACGAGCTTCACGCCTTCGGCGATGCGCAGGCCGGATCCGCCCGTCAGGGCGACGATGGCATCACCCTTCGCCGCCGGGTCCGGCTTCATGTTCGCCGCCCGCTGTGCAAACAGCAGGAAGTCGACAGCAAGCAGGCCCAGCACGAACACGGCCAGCATCGTGCCGAACCGTGTCGTCGACCCTCGCCGGGGACGGCTGCCTTTGCTCACATCATGCTCTTGAGCGCTCGGATCACCGTCACCCGCGCGGCGATACGCGCGGCCAGACCAGCGATCACCGGGGTCAGGACGAGGACAACAAGGTCCAGATAGTCGAGGCTGAGTTCCGGCAGCAGGCCCGCATGCCCGCCATGGGCCTTGGCGGCGAAGATCGCAGCCGCTGCCGCGCCGAGCGCCAGCAAGGCGCCCACCGCCCCGGCCCGCAGGCCGAGGACCCAGAAGCGCCGCTCGAACAGGCTGGCGATGAACCGGTCCCGCGCGCCGGAGAGGTGCAGCACATCGACAATGTCCCGCCGCGCCAGCAGCGCCGCATGGGTCGCGAACGCAATCACGGCGACGGCAGTCGAGGCCAGCAGCGCTACAGCCGTCAGGGCAATCAGGCGGGTGATTGCCAGCACGCGGCGTACATCGCCGGCCCAGTCGGCGTGCTCGTCCACGGCGCTGTCATAGCCCGCTTCGGTCAGCACGCGCTGCAGGGTCGGCCCCATGTCCACCACGCCCGGATCCGCGGTCACGGCGACCAGTTGCGGCAGGGGCAGACTGTCTGGCAGGCCGCGATTGCCGAAATTCGGCGCCAGCAGCTCGTCGATCTCTTCCTTCGACAGGAGGTGCGCCGAGGTCACACCCTCGGTCTTCTCGATCAACTTGCGGGCATCTTCGGCCGCGCGCCGGTCGACATCCTGCAGTGTGACCGTCAGTTCGCCTTCCACTTCAGCCGTCCAGGACCGCGCCGCGCCATAGGTGGACTTGGCAGAGAGCGCCGCCAGCGCCGCTAGGAAGCAGAGCGCGGCCACGACGAAGAACAGCGCCGCTTCTCGCGCGTCTTCGACAGGCAGGAGGGGTGTTTCACGCGCCATCAGTCCGCCGCCTTTGCCGGGTCAGTCCGCCGGCGGCCGGCCGCGCCGTCGTCGCCGAATTCGACATCACGCACCAGGAGGCCATTGTTCAGCCGGTAGACCGGCGCCTCCACCTGCCGGACGAGACCGAGGTCGTGCGTCGCGATAATTACCGTCGTGCCCCGGCGCTTGTTCAGCTCCAGGAAGAGCCGCATCAGACGCGAGCCCATTTCCGGATCGACATTTCCGGTCGGCTCGTCGGCGATCAGGATGTCCGGCTGGGTGACAACCGCCCGGGCAATGGCCACGCGCTGCTGTTCCCCGCCCGACAGGGTCGGCGGTTTTGCATGCAGGCGCTTGCCGAGGCCGACCCAGGCCAGCAATTCCTCCACATCGCCCCGATAGTCCGAATCCTTGCGGCCTACGACGCGCAGCGGCAGGGCGACATTTTCATAGGCGGAGAGATGCTCCAGCAGGCGAAACTCCTGGAACACGACCCCAACCCGGCGGCGCATGGCCGACAGCTGGTCCCGGGCAAGGCGCCCCGTCGGGCGGCCAAACAGCGAGACCTCCCCGCGTGTCGGCTTCAACGCCAAGTATAACAGCTTCAGAAGGCTGGATTTTCCCGCACCTGACGCCCCTGTCAGGAAAGTGAAAGATCCCTGTTTCAGGCTGAGATCAATACCGCTAAGAACGTCATCCGAAGTGTCGTAGCGTAACGACACGTTATCCAGACGCACAGCAATATCGTCAAAAGGGTCGAGTCTCGAAAGGGTCATCGGCTCCATCGATTGGCCCGGATGGCTGGATTATTGGGGCGAATTGCGGGAAAGACCAAGGCATGATCCTCACCTGCCCGAATTGTGAGACACAGTATTTCGCCGATGACTCAACAATCGGTGAAAGCGGCCGCACTGTGAAGTGCGCTGCCTGCGGGCATTCATGGTTCGTTGCCCCGCCGGGGCTCGAAATGGACCCGGCCCGGGCAAACCCGGCGGCCGCTCATGAAATCTACCGCGAACGGGTGCGCGAACAGCGCCGCCGCAAGAGCCGGACGGCCGCCCTGCTCTCATGGATCTGCACGGCTGTCCTGTTTTTCGCCCTGGGCGTGGCCGCCATCATGTTCCGCAATGATGTGGTGAAAGTGTTCCCGCGCGCCGCCGCCGCCTACAAGATGGCCGGCTTCACGGTGAACCGGTTCGGCATCGAATTCGCGGACATCGAGCGCTCGCGCACCTTCAACGACACGATTCCGGTCGTCACCGTCTCCGGACGGGCGGTCAATGTGGCCCGCTCCACCGTGGACACGCCGCTGGTGAAGGTGGACCTGAAAGACGAGCGCGGCCGCACCGTCGCCACCCGCTATGGCGCCATCCAGCCTGCCCAGCTGGCTGCAGGCAGCGATGGCAATTTCCAGGTCGTGCTGGAACAGGCGCCGATGGAAAGTTTCCAGGTCGAGCTTTCCCTCGTCGACCGGGCCGATGCCCCGCCGGACGCGCTGGCGCCCCCCGCCCCGGCAGCTGACGCCGCCCTGCCTGAACCGGCAGATGAAACACCCGCCGGGGAAGACACCGAATGAGCCAGGACCAGAAGATCGAAGTCATCGTTCCGGAAGACCAGCTGATGGCGCGGATCGATGAACTGGCCGACCGGCTGGCGCCGCGCCTGACCGGCGACTGGACGGTTGTCTCCATCCTGATCGGCGCGACGCCCTTCACCTCGGACCTGATGAAGGCGCTCGCCCGGCGCGGCGTCCATCCGATGCTGGATGTGATCTGGCTGGAAAGCTACCGGGATGCCCGCGAAAGCTCTGGCCGTGTGGTCGTGCGCGCAGATCTGTCACGCCAGGTGAAAGATCGTGGCGTGCTGTTGCTCGACGATGTGTTCGATACTGGCCGGACACTGGACTTTGCCAAGCATCACCTGCTGGCCAAAGGGGCGAAGGAAGTCATCACCTGCACACTAACGCAGAAGCCCTGGGCGCCGCGCGGCGAAAAAGGCGTCGATTTCTGCGCCTTCGATTCCCCGGGCCGCTACCTCGTCGGCTACGGCATGGACGACGCCGGCAAATACCGCGGCCTGCCCTATATCGGCGCGCTGGACTGACAAGGTATCGGCAGCGCGATGACGGAACCACACGCGCTGCGAGACCAGCTTGCCGCTTTTGACCGGAAGTCTCCTTCCGTCCTCACTGAGGCGGCGGCAATATATGGTTCCGACAAGACCTATTTCGATAGGCTGGCAGATCTGTCTGCGGATGAAGACGATGCGGTTTCGTCCGGCGCGACCTGGCTGATCAAGCATCACGCCGAAAACGGTGAGGCGCTTGCCCCGGAACAGTGCGTGACGCTGGCAGACCACCTCGACCTGATCACGGCCTGGGATGCGCAACTGCACATCTGCCAGAGCGCCCGTCTCCTGCCCTATCCGGACAAAGCGGCAGGGCGGCTCCTCGCCTTTACCCGGCCATTGCTGGCGCATGAGCGGCCTTTCCTGCGAGCCTGGTCACTGGACCTTCTCTGCCATCTTGCCGAACGCGATCACGGCATTGGCAGCGAAGCAGAAACCGCTCTTGCACATGCGGAAAAGGATCCTGCCGCCTCCGTCCGCGCCCGTGCCCGGCATCTCGGAAAAGCAGCGCGCTGACAGACGCCAGCGCTACAGAATTGCAGGGATCACGCGGTCTGGCGGACGGTGGCCGTCGGCGAAGGTCTTGATGTTGATGATGACCTTCTCGCCCATCTCGGTGCGGCCCTCGATCGTGGCCGAGCCCATGTGCGGCAGCAGCAGCACGTTCGGCAGGCCGATCAGCTCTTCATTCACGGCCGGTTCGCGTTCGAACACGTCGAGCCCTGCCCCGGCGAGCTTGCCGGCCTTGATGGCGCGGGCGAGCGCGGCTTCGTCGATCACTTCGCCGCGGGCCGTGTTCACGATGAAGGCTTCCGGTTTCATCAGCTCGATCCGGCGGGCATTCATCAGGTGGAACGTGGCCGGCGTGTGCGGGCAGTTGATGGAGACGATGTCCATCCGGGCCAGCATCTGGTCGAGGCTGTCCCAATAGGTCGCCTCCAGCTGTTCCTCGATCCGCGCGCCGACCGGCTTGCGGTTGTGATAGTGGATCTGCAGACCGAAGGAACGCGCGCGGCGGGCCACGGCCTGGCCGATGCGGCCCATGCCGATGATGCCGAGGCGCTTGCCAGCCAGACGGCGGCCGAGCATCCAGGTCGGCGTCCAGCCATCGAAACCGCCGCCATCCATGATCTGCGCGCCCTCATGCAGGCGGCGCGGCACGGCCAGGATCAGCGACATGGCCACGTCTGCGGTGTCATCCGTCAACACGCCCGGCGTGTTTGTCACGGTGATGCCGCGCTGGATGGCGCTTTGCACGTCGATATTGTCGACCCCGGCCCCGAACTGGGCGATCAGGCGCAGCTGGTCACCGGCGCGGGCCAGCAGGCGGCCGTCGATATGGTCGGTCACGGTGGGCACCAGCACGTCGGCGGTCTGCATCGCCTCGGCCAGTTCTTCCTGCGTGAAGGGGTGATCGTCCTCATTGAGGCGGGCGTCGAACAACTCCTTCATCCGCAACTCTACCGCAGCCGGCAGTTTGCGGGTGACGACGATCTTCAGCTTCCTGGTCGGCATGAGCACCCTTTGTATCTTTTATAATCGACTCTGCGGAGGCCTTAGCAAAGCCCTGCCGGAACGCCAATGGCGAAGATTTTACGGCTAATTCACCAGAGCGTGGAATCTTGTCGCAGATTTCGTATTGGAAACCGTTGCACATGAAGTGGGCACCCATCCTGATCTCGGCCGTCTTGCTGATTGGCGGCACCGCCATGGCGCAGGCACCGGAACTGGTACGCGTGTCGCGATTCTCCGGCAAGCCGGTGCCCCGTTTCGAAACGCTGAAATTCGCCATGGTCAACGGCCGGGCCGGGCCATCCAAGGATCATCCGGTCCTGTGGGAATACCAGCGCAAGGGCCTGCCCCTGCTGGTGATCAAGGAAAGCCAGAACTGGCGCCGCGTGCGTGACCCGTCCGGCACCGAAGTCTGGGTCCATGCCCGCATGCTGGAAGACGGCCACAAGGCCTATGTGCAAACCCCCACCGTGCTGCGCCAGGACCCGATGGAAGGCGCTGAGCCCGTGGCCGACCTTGGCCGCGGCGTGCTGGTCGATCTGGGCGCCTGTTCGCGCGGCTGGTGCCGGGTCCAGGCGAAGGATTACCGGGGTTATGCGCCCCAACCTTCCCTGTGGGGCGCAGACACGGGCGAAGCTGGTCTCTGACCCAAAACAGCGCCTCATGAGTTGACAATTCCGGCGGTCCGGTGCCTTCAGGACCGGTTACTGACGCTAAGGAAAACTACGCATGTCCGGACCGCACGACTATCACACGCCCCAATCCTCCTACTCCAAGGAAGACCTGCTCGAATCTGGCAAGGGCGGCTATTTCGGGCCCGGCAACGCTCAGCTTCCGGCCCCGCCGATGCTGATGATGGACCGGATCACCGAGATCACGATGGATGGCGGCCAGTTCGGCAAGGGCCATGTCGTCGCCGAGCTCGATATCACACCGGACCTCTGGTTCTTCGAATGCCACTTCCCGGGCGACCCCGTCATGCCGGGCTGCCTCGGCCTCGACGCGATGTGGCAGATCGTCGGCTACTGGCTCGGCTGGTCGGGCAGCCCGGGCAAGGGCCGCGCCCTCGGCGTGGGCGATGTGCGCTTCACCGGCGAGATCACGCCGGACAAGAAACTGGTGCGCTACGAGATCGACATGAAGCGCGTGCGCCGCGGCAAGCTGGTGCTCGGCATCGCCGACGGCCGTGTCTATGTCGACGGTGAACACGTCTACACAGCCACCGACATGCGCGTCGGCCTGAAGAATATGGACCAGCCGGCCTGATCCGGCGCGCTTGACGGGGGCCAGCCGCCCCCCTAGCCGTTTTCTTCAAGAACAAGCAGGAAGGATTCGCGCCATGGCTGATGACTGGACCCCGCCCGAAGGTACCCTGATGAAGGGCAAGCGCGGCATCGTGATGGGTGTTGCCAACCAGAACTCCATCGCCTGGGGCATCGCCCAGCAGCTGGCCGCCCAGGGCGCCGAGATCGCCTTCACCTATCAGGGCGAAAATCTTGAGCGCCGCGTGCGCCCGCTGGTCGAATCCATCGGCATGGATTTCATGATCCCGGCCGACGTGACCGACGATGCCTCGATGGACGCCGCCTTCGCCTCCGTGAAGGAGAAATGGGGCAAGATCGATTTCCTCGTCCACTCCATCGCCTTTGCCGGCAAGGACGAACTGGTCGGCTCCATGGTCGAGAACACCACCCGCGAAGGCTTCCGCCGCGCGATGGACATCTCGGTCTATTCCTTCATCGACAGCGCCCGCCGCGCGGCTGAAATCATGCCCGATGGCGGCGCGATGATCTGCATGACCTATCTGGGCGCCGAGCGGACCGTGCCGTCCTACAACGTGATGGGCGTTGCCAAGGCCGCGCTGGAGGCCTCGACCCGCTACGCCGCGCGCGACCTCGGCACGCAGGGCATCCGCGTCAACGCGATCAGCGCTGGCGCGATGCGCACGCTCTCCCTCGCAGGCATCCGCGGCGGCAAGAGCCTGATGGGCACCGGCCGCGACTGGTCCCTCCTCAAGGAAGACACCCGCATGTCCGGCGTCGCCGGCTGCGCGCTTTACCTCCTGTCGGAGCTCGGCCACTCCATCGCCGGCGAAGTGATCCATGTCGACGCCGGCTTCCACGCCGTCGGCGTGCCGGAGCTTCCGGAAGAAGAATAGCGAAGAGTCGTCCTGTCCATTTATGCGGGCACACTATTAAACTCTTGGGTTGTGTGGCATACTTCCTCAATCTATTGGGGAGGAAGAAATGTCACGTGTCCTGATCACTTCAGTGTTCGCAGCATCTGCTCTCGCGGCTTGTACCGCAGCGGGTAGTCCTGAAATTGGATCACCCTCTGCATCTGAGGAAATTCTCACATGCCCGGCATACAATCCCCGGGATGGAATTGCACGGATCGACATGATGCCCGGTATCGTAGAGCCGCCGGTTCTGCATATCGAGTTCAAAGTGGACGCACCGAATACAGAAGACAAATACGAGCTTGTTTTTGAAAGTGTTCAGGAGTCAGCACCGCCGAGCTACGTTTTCACTCTGAAGCAAAACGAGTCAGACGTAGTTTCCACGAAACCGGGAGAGGTCACCGTAACCTACGATCAGTCCGCATTTCCTGAAACGGAACTACGGTCAATTGTGATCACGTGTGAAGGTGCACGTTTCTACGGTATCGAGCCCGTGGAAACCGTTCACTAGAAACAGATACGTCAGCGGCACTTGACCCATGTGAACCGCTCACCCAAATAAGCGGCACAACGGAGTGTTTATGTCCAATTTGTCCGAGTCCCGGTAAGGGGCCTGCCGTTTGAGGCGCTGAGGGTCAGCGTCAGGCAGGCCGGCGAGAACGATGCCGCTGGCACTTGATGCCAGTGAACGTTTTTGCGCGCCGTCACATCTTCGAAGTGCGGCGCTCGACTTCGGACCACCCACACATGGATATCTCCCGCGCAGAACAGCGCATCCTCCACCTGCTCGCACAGGGCGGGCATATCGAAATCATCCGCAACGAACACAACAAGCCCGAAGACCTGCTCTGCTTCACCCGCGATGGCTGGCGCTATCCGGGCCTCAGCATCCGCCTCTTCCGCAAGCTGAAGCGCAAACGCGCCATCGCCTCGCAGGGCGGCAAGCCTTACCGCATCACGCGGCGCGGGCTGGAACTCGTTCGCGCGGAGTTCGACAATCGCTAGCGGGCCGGGCGCTGCCGGTTTGTCCTGCCAGGGACGATCCGGCGGCGCCTGGCCAATTCGCCCGAAAGCGCTTGCATTCGCGCCCATAATGAACAATAAACGTTTTGTTCAATTGTTTATCGGAGCCCTCCATGCCTGCACGTATCTTCATCTGGGTCGGCCACCCGCGGGCCACCTCCCTCAGCCACGGCCTTGCGGATGCCTACCAGCGCGGCGCCGAGGCGAACCGTGCAGAGATCCGGCGCATGCACCTCTCCGACATGGATTTCGACCCGGACCTCACCGAAGGCTATCACGCCCGCAAAACGCTGGAGCCGTGCCTGGAGGAATGGCGGGAGAACCTTTCCTGGGCGAACCATACCTGCTGGGCCTATCCGCAATGGTGGGGCGGCATGCCGGCCAAGATGAAGGGTGTGCTCGATCGCTGTTTCCTGCCCGGTTACGCGATGCAGTATCACGAGAAGGACCCGTTCTGGGACCGGCTGCTCGCCGGACGCAGCGCCGATGTGCTGATGACGTCAGACGCCCCGGTCTGGTTCGACCAGCTAACCTACAGCCGGGCGGCCAAGAAGCATGTGCAGAAGCCGGTCATGAACTTCGTCGGCATAAAGCCGATGCGCCTGCTGCAGGTCGGCCCGGTGAAGACGGCGAATGAGGCCACCATCGCCAAATGGCTGAAGAAGGCAGAGGCGCGCGGCGCGGCCGCCGCAAAACGCCTCGCGCGGGCGTGAGTTGCCCGGCCGCAGGGCCGTGCTAACACGGGTCGCATGAAGACTTCCGACGACACCCACGTCCTGCTGGACGGCTTTCCGCACTATCCGGAAGACCAGATGCTGTCCCGCGCCCTCGCCTTCCATGACCGGATGGCAAGCCGCCGGTCTGTCCGTCAGTTCTCTGACAAGCCTGTCCCCCGCGAGATCATTGAGGCGTGCGTGCGCACGGCAGGCACTGCCCCCTCCGGCGCGAACCACCAGCCCTGGTACTTCGCCTGCGTCGGCAGCGCGGAGAAAAAGCGTGAGATCCGAGAGGCGGCGGAGGCGGAAGAACGCGAGTTCTATGCCGGCCGCGCGGGCGAAGAATGGCTCGACGCCCTCGCCCCGATCGGCACCGATGCCGACAAGCCCTACATGGAAATCGCCCCCTGGCTGATCTGTATCTTCGCCCAGCGCCGCGGCGGCGTGCGGGAAGGCGAGGCCCGCAAGAATTACTACATCCATGAAAGCGTCGGCATTGCCACGGGTCTGCTGATCGCCGCCTGCCATGAGGCGGGCCTTGCCACGCTGGTGCACACGCCGAACCCGATGAAATTCCTGAACGGCATCTGCGGCCGTCCGGAGACGGAGAAGCCTTTCCTCATCCTCGTCGCAGGCCACCCAGCAGACGGCGCGATGGTGCCCAGACACGCCCTCATCAAGAAGCCGCTGGACGAAATCGCCGGGTTTTTCTGAGGCCTAGCGCCCCACCGTCACGGCCGGGCCCGGCAGGCGGATGATATAGTACATGCCCGGCTTCTCGCCGCGCATCTTGCCATAAGCGGTCAGCTCTATATCGCCCGAGAGCGCTTTCGGGATCGATCCATTAATGACCGTGTAGCGATTATCGGGAAGCTTGGCGTCGAAATGCTGGAAGCTCCACCCGCTCAAGGTCGGCGTCATGTTCAGCCGCTGGCCGGGCCGCATGCGCACCGGAAGCGGCGCCGGGAGCGCGCCCGACAGTTCGACGAAAACCTGCGTCACCCACACGCCGGAGTCCGTCCGCACCACCCCCATCGCAACATCGGTAATGTCCGGATTGAGAATGTTCGCGCGATGGCCGGGGCTGTTCATCAGATTGCCATGCAGGCGCTCAACGGCATTGCGATTCAAATTCCACCGCCCGCCGATGACTTCCACCATGGCGACATTCTCGGCGCTGTATTCGACCAGCGCGCTGCGGTCGAAAGCGGCGACGCGCGCATCATGGTGGCGCCCGTCAGGGCTCTCATGCCCGAAGAACTTGTTGTAGGCCATGTCGAGACTCTGGAACCGTGCCGCGTCCAGCAATTCCGGCCGGTAGCGCAGCGGTTTCAGCCCGCGGGCCGTGCGCTCTTCATTCACCCGGGTGAAGAAATCCATCTCCATCGACGCATCGGCGGTAAAACCCGAAGGCCAGGCGCGCAGGCAGGGCTGGACCGTCTCGACATAGTCCGCCACGGTCACGCCGCGATGGTGCACATCCATGTTGCACGCCGCAGCCGGCAGGGCCGCAATCAGGAAACCGGAAGCAAGAAACAGCGCACGCATCTTCATGGCCCGCGCAGTCTACCGCGCCGAAGATGAACAGAACAGTTACAAACCCGGACAGTCCATGGACGGGGCTAGATTACGCCCGCCGTCTGCAGGCGCGCCAGCACAGGCGCGAGCATCCGCTCCAGCGCTTCGCCCGTCGGCCGTACATTGCCATAGGCCGGCAGGCCTTCATCGGCGATCACGAGATCTGCCTCGAACTTCGCCGGATGGGTCCACCGATAATGCGCCGCCCGCACCGTGCCCAGATACTGCTGCAGCACGCTTTCCACATCTCGCCCGCGCTCCACCACGTCCCGGCGGATCCGGCGCGCGAGGCGCAGATCGTCCGGCGTGTCGACATAGACCGACAGGTCGATCAGGGACCGGATCTTGGGCATGGACAGGGCATGGATGCCTTCCAGGATCAGCACCGGCGCAGGCTCGATCCGGCGTGTCTTCGTGCTGCGGTCGTGGCGGTCATAATCATAGATCGGCTGGTCGATCCCCTGCCCTGCCTTCAACGCGCGCAGGTCTTTCACCAGATGGTCGACCTCCTTGGAGGCGGGTGCGTCATAGTTGATCGTCGCGATCAGGGCGTTTCGCTCTTCCTCATTGGCCGGGTCACCGTAAAAACTCATCGGGTGGTAATAGGCATCTTCGCCGAACATCACGGCCTGGCCATCCGGCAAATGATCGAGCAGCGCCTCAGCCAGTGTGGACTTGCCGGATCCGGACCCGCCGGACATCGCGATGAGGAAGGATTTGCGCTTGGTCATGCACTGGCTTTTGCGGCAATTGTTCCACCGCTTCAACGGGGAAACCGCCGCAGGCCTGCGCTGAGAACGACATTTTCCGGCTGGCCCTGCCCGGCCACGGGCGTAAGACAGCGGGGCAAGGAGTGCTGACATGACTGACCCGCTCGATCGCGCCCGGTTCCACGCGGCACAATGGTTGGACAATCTCTCCACCTGCCCCGCCGGGGCACAGGCGAGCGCGGCTGAGCTACGCGCGGCCCTAGACGGCCCCCTTCCGGAAACCGGCCGTGAAGCTGCCGCCATCATCGACGATCTGGCCGCCCGGGCCACGCCGGGTCTTAACGCGAATGCCAGCGGGCGCTTCTTCGCCTGGGTCATGGCCGGATCCCTGCCCTCTGCCACGGCCGCGGACTGGCTGGTCTCAGCCTGGGACCAGAATGTCGGCCTGTTTTCCGTCGCCCCGGCCGCCGCGATGATCGAGGAGATCACGGGCGAATGGCTGAAGGATCTGTTCGACCTGCCGCGTGAGGCGTCTTTCGCCTTCACGACGGGATGCCAGATGGCCCATGTCACGGCGCTCGCCGCTGCGCGTCACCGCGTGCTGGCCAATGCCGGCTGGAATGTGGAGGAAGACGGCCTCTTCGGCGCGCCTGCGATCCGCGTGCTGACCAGCCGCAACCGGCATGGCTCCGTCGATTCCGCCATCCGCTATCTCGGCATCGGCCAGTCAAACATTGTCGACGTGGACACTGGCCCGATGGGCGACATGCAGCTGGACGATCTGGAACAAAAACTCTCCCATTATGACGGGCCGATCATCCTCTGCCTGAATGCGGCGGATTTGAATGTCGGCACGTTCGACGATTTCGCCGCGCTGATCCCGGTGGCGCAGGCTGCGGGCGCCTGGGTGCATGTCGATGGCGCCTTCGGCCTGTTTGCACGGGTCAGCGAGCAGCTTCGCCCGCTGACCGAAGGGATCGAACTTGCCGACAGCTGGGCGACCGACGGCCATAAATGGCTGAACGTGCCTTATGATTGCGGCATTGCCTTCGTGCAGGATGCAGACGCCCACCGCGCAGCCATGGCGCTCGGCGCGGCCTATCTCTCCCCCAGCCGGGAAGCGCGCGACCCGAATGACTGGAACCTCGAACTCTCCCGCCGTGCCCGGGCAATCCCCGTCTATGCGGCACTGCAGGAACTGGGACGCAAGGGCGTGGCAGACCTGGTCGATCGCTGCTGCCGCCATTGCCGGGCGCTCGTCTCCGGCATCGCCTCTTTGCCCGGCGCGCGAGCACTCAACGATCCGGTCCTCAATCAGGGCCTCGTCCGCTTCGAACGGGACGGTGCTACCAAGGAAGAGAATGACGCCTTCACCAACGAGATCATCGCCCGCGTCAACGCCAGCGGCGAAGCCTTCTTCTCCCCCACCACCTGGAACGGCCAGCGCGCCATGCGCATCAGCGTCGTCAGCTGGCGGACAAATGAGGAAGATGTCGCGCGAACGATTGCGGCGGTGAAACAGGTTCTGTCAGATGCCGGCGCTTAGCAAGGCTGCGCGCCGGCTTCGGAATAGATGATGCTGGCGCTGGGCATGCGCTCGATCAGCAACCCCAGCCGGTCAAGTGTCGCTTCGAACTGGCCGATCAGCCATTCGGCGTCGAGGCCGGGTGGCGTGTCGCAAGCCGTAAGACGCAGGCAGGTGCCTTCAGGCACATCTTCCAGGCTCCAGATGAGGCGCATTGTGCCGGTAAAGCCGCGCAACGGCGATTCGAGCTCCAGGGCCTGCACAATCTGCTGGTCACGGACAATATCGATGAACCGGCCATTGATGGCCTGAACGGGGCAGTCTCCCCCGCGGCCGAAACTGACGCGAAAGCGCCCGCCGGGCCGCAAATCGAACGTATCGATGCAGATGTCTTCGCCGTCCGGCAACAGCCAGACCCTGATCTGGTCAAGGTCTGTCATCGCGCCATAGACCGTCTCTTCAGGGGCAAAGACAATACGGGAGGCTTCATGAGTGTTGCAGGCAGGCATGGTTACGGCTCGTCAGTTCTTGTTGCTGAACGAATTGACGCGCGAAATGCGGGCGGGTTCCGGAAAACATCTGGGCAATAAAAAGGCCGCCCGTTTCGGGGCGGCCTTCTGAAGTCCGTTGGGGGCGAGGATTATTCCTCTTCGCCGCCCTTGTCTTCGGAGATTTCCTTGCCGGTCTCCTGGTCGACATGCTTCATCGACAGGCGGACTTTGCCGCGATCGTCGAAGCCGAGCAGCTTGACCCAGACCTTGTCGCCTTCCTTGACCACGTCTTTCGGATGGCCAACGCGCTCGTTTGCCATCTGCGACACGTGGACGAGGCCGTCCTTCGGTCCGAAGAAGTTCACGAAGGCACCGAAGTCTTTCAGGCCAACGACCGTGCCCTGATAGATCTCGCCGACTTCCGGCTCTGCAACGATCTCCTTGATCATCTGCAGGGCCTTGTCGATGGACGGGCGGTCAAGCGCGGAGACCTGCACGGTGCCATCATCGTCGATGTTCACCTTGGCGCCGGACTCGTCCACGATGCCGCGGATCACCTTGCCGCCCGAGCCGATCACATCACGGATCTTGTCGGTCGGCACTTTGATGATTTCCATCTGCGGAGCATTCTCGGACAGCGAGCCACGGCTTTCGCCGAGGGCTTCGGCCATCTTGCCAAGGATGTGCATCCGGCCGCCATTCGCCTGAGCGAGGGCTTTCTCCATGATGTCCTTGGTGATGCCGGCAACCTTGATGTCCATCTGCAGCGAGGTCACGCCGACTTCCGTACCAGCGACCTTGAAGTCCATGTCGCCGAGGTGGTCTTCGTCACCCAGGATGTCGGACAGGACGGCGAATTCTTCGCCTTCCAGGATCAGGCCCATGGCGATGCCGGAGACCGGACGCTTCACCGGCACACCGGCGTCCATCATGGCCAGCGAGCAGCCGCAGACCGTCGCCATCGAGGACGAGCCGTTGGACTCGGTGATCTCGGAGACGAGACGGATCGTGTACGGGAATTCCGCGTGATCCGGCAGGACAGCTTTCAGCGCGCGCCAGGCGAGCTTACCGTGGCCGATTTCACGGCGGCCAGCACCACCCATCCGGCCGGTTTCACCGACGGAGTATGGCGGGAAGTTATAGTGCAGCAGGAAGTTTTCCTTCCGCGTGCCGTCGAGGCTGTCGATATACTGTTCGTCATCAGACGTTCCCAGCGTTGCCACACAGATCGCCTGCGTTTCACCGCGGGTGAAGAGCGAGGAACCGTGCGTACGCGGCAGGAAGCCGGCTTCAGCCACGATCGGGCGAACCTGGTCCAGCTTGCGGCCGTCGATGCGTTCGCCGGTCTTCAGGATGTCACCGCGGACCACAGCGGCCTCGGTTTCCTTGAAGGCGGCCTTGAAGGTCTCGGCGGACATTTCGCCCGGCTCGTCTTCGGTGCCCACCAGCGCGGCTTTCGCCTTGTCGCGGGCTTCGGCCACAGCGGCCTGACGGGCCAGCTTCTCGGTGATCTTGTAGGCAGCGGAGAGGTCTCCGCCGACAATGCCCTGAATCGCGGCGACGGCGGCGGAATTGTCCACCGGCTCGAAGTCGAACGGGGCCTTGGCGGCTTTCTCGGCGAGATCGATGATCGCATCGATCACCGGCTGCATGGCGTCATGGCCGGCGACAACGGCGCCCAGCATGATCTCTTCAGAAAGTTCCTTGGCCTGAGATTCCACCATCATCACAGCGTCGGCAGTACCGGCGACGACGAGGTCCAGCTCGGACTCTTCAAGGTCCATCTGGCTCGGGTTGATGAGGTATTCGCCATCCTTGTAGCCGACGCGGGCGGCGCCGATCGGGCCCATGAACGGGGCGCCGGAAAGGACGAGCGCGGCAGAGGCGCCGATCATGCCGAGGATGTCCGGATCGTTTTCGAGATCGTAGGACACAGCGGTCAGCACGACCTGGACTTCATGCTTGAAGCCGGACACGAACAGCGGGCGGATCGGGCGGTCGATGAGGCGCGAGGTCAGCGTCTCTTTCTCGGTCGGGCGGCCTTCACGCTTGAAGTAGCCGCCGGGGATGCGGCCCGATGCGTAGTATTTTTCTTGATAGTTCACGGTCAGCGGGAAGAAGTCCTGTCCGGGCTTGGCTTCCTTCGCAAAAACGGCCGTCGCGAGGAGGACCGTGTCGCCGTAAGTCACCATAACGGCGCCATCGGCCTGGCGGGCCACCTGGCCCGTTTCAATCGTCAGCGTGCGGCCGGCCCATTCCAGCGACACGGATTGCTTGTTAAACATTTCGTCTTGTCTTTCTTCACATACGAAAAGCCCGCCGCGGCCCTATTGCCCGGCGGGCTTGTTTTGGGTCGCCCTAGCGGCGGATGCCCAGTTCAGAGATGAGTTTTGTATAGCGCGCCTCATCCTTGCCCTTGACGTAATCAAGCAGCTTTCTGCGCGTTGCCACCATGGCCAGCAGGCCGCGGCGGGAGTGGTTGTCTTTTTTGTTCGTTTTGAAGTGGTCGGTCAGATTGTTGATCCGTTCGGTCAGGATCGCGACCTGCACTTCCGGAGAGCCCGTATCGCCGGGTTTGGTGGCGAATTTCGTGATCAGCTCTGCTTTTTTCTCAGCGGTAATCGACATCGAATATCTTTCGTACTGTCGCCTTGCGGCGGGGTTTACATAAACGCCTGATTTGGCGGGGTTTTTCGGTGTTTTCCGGGGTCATTGGCCACAGCCGGGATGTCGTCCAGCAGGGTCAAGGTCCAGAGGCCCACCTCAAGCGGCGGCTTATGGCGTATTTTGGGGGGAATTGGAAGGGGCGGATGTGCGGACAGGTGACCCTGGGATGCATGATAGAATTTAGGGTTTAGGCTTCTGTTTGAAGAGGCCTCGACTTGCAGCCAAACCCAAGGGAAGCTTTTCAGAATTGCTTCCCATTACGATGTTTGCCTCTTTCAAGCCGGATATACGCATATTGTTGGTAATCCCGGTGTCACCATCGTAGTTCAATCCTATCGCTCTTGGGGCCCATTGCCCGGACTTCAAAAGGGACATGTTGAGGGGCTCGCACGCGAACCCCACCAAGTAGATGCGATTGGCATTCGCTAGACGATCTGCGGCTTTCAAGACCTCGGTTCCGGGATCTTGTTGTGAATCCGATATGAACTTTAGAGTTTGAGCCTGTTCCTTGATGTATGCGCCATTCAAATTTTTCTCTTCGATGGGGGCGACAGCGCCATGTACGTGGATGACCTCTGGCAAATATTCGACGGGCGTTTCACTGAACAACTCGCTATTTCGAACGAAATACTCAAAGCTCTCTTCAATGACGCGATCATAGTTGAATGTAACAATGGATAGGCGGTTCTGCGCCAGATCATCAATGCCAGAGGCGCCCTCTAAAAAATTGTTACAAAGGCACGCTAACCAATTTTTTCGATTGCCATCGCGGTCACTAATATTGGGCTTTCTCCAAGTGTAACGACGCTTCAAACCTCTGTAACGATCATCACCAAAGCCAGTAATATCTACTGCTTCAAATACGCTTTTTGTGAGCATCCAAGCTGTGAACAGTTTCGCGATCGACGCACGACTTGGGTTTCGAAATGCGTATAGATCGATTGAATACGCCGCATCTTCTTGCAGGTGCCGGTTCAGTGCTCGGAACTGATCCTGTTCATCGAACCAATTGTGAAAACGCAAAAATTCCCAGAAAGTCGAAAGAAAGAAATCTGCCTTCTGATCGCTTTCACAATAAAAACTTTCATCTTCAGATGCTGCCGCCGTGTAGATGCCATCGCCGGTCGGCAAACCAAACTCCGCGGACGCACCCGCACCAACTAAAACTACTGTATCGTTTGTGAACATGATTGTTTGTGCAGAACCTAATAATTTAGTCTCTCAATGATTGGGTTATGTTCAATTTACACGATTCTCCAATACTGCCCATTAATTGGTCTGAAGAGCCTTCGCCATGTAGCAGGATATTACGCCTAAATTGGAGAGAATGCCGTCTATCCCACACCCACGACCATTGTCCTCTCCCGCCACCATGGCAAACTCGCCCCCCTCCCCCACCCCCAATCCAACCGACACCACTTCCCGGCCATTCTGCACGTCTCCTCAGGGCGGGGGCCGGGCCGGTACCGTTCGGTTTGCTTTGGGGAGGATTGGAGAGATTGGTTTGCACCCGGGGTAACGGCCGGGGGCAAGTCTAGAGAATCCGGTCGGGTGGGGGCGAAGGGAAAGACTGCCTACCAAGGCCAGGACTGCTATGGCGGATCCGGTTTCATCCTTTTCGGGATGTTGCTGGGCCGGCCGGGCATGGCAGGTGCATCCTGTCATGAAACGGCGGACGCGCCCGCGGATATCGAAATCTCCAGTCGGCGCGGCGGGCGGTAACGCTCCACTCCGTAGCCTATCTCTTTACTTCTGGCGGAGCGCCACGGCGCCCGCTGCGCCATGGCCCCGTCAGGGCCGGAATGTTCCGTCACCGGATGGCCGAGGCCATGCCGGTTCAAAGTGCTGGGCGAGATGTCAGGCGACGAACACGCGGGCCGGTTCGAACCGTCCGGCGCGCACCTCACCCATCGCCACGGCGTGGCCGTCGCAGATGACGAGGGCGGCGCGGTCATCGTCCACGCGTTCGGCCCGCCACTGTTCCACAAGGTGGGGCATCAGCTGGATCTCGCGGCCCTGGCGCACATTGGCCGCCTCGCCGCGGGTGATGGTGAGTTGGGGGATATCGTCCAGCACGGCCTGGACCGGTTGCAGCAGGGCGAGCAGCTCGGCCTTGTCTTCGGTCTCCTCGATTTTGGAGATCGGCACGGCCTGCGCGGCGCCGAAATTGCCGACGCGCGTGCGGCGCAGCTGGCTGATATGGCCCTCGCAGCCAAGATCGAACGCCAGGTCCCGCGCCATCGCGCGGACGTAGAAGCCCTTGCCGGAGGTGACATGGATTACCGTATGGTCCGCATCCGGCATGCCGATCACGGCGGCCTCGAACACGTCCACTTCGCGGGGTTTCAGCTCGAAATCCTCCCCCTCGCGGGCCAGATCATAGGCGCGCTGGCCATCCACCTTGATGGCGGAATATTTCGGCGGCACCTGTTCGATCGTGCCGACATAGGATTTGAGAAGCTCCTCGACCGCTTCCCGCGTGGGCCGGGCATCGGAGGTGGCGGTCGCCTCCCCTTCTGCGTCCTGGCTGGCGGTAGAGATGCCCCAGCGGATGGTGAAGACATATTCCTTCTCGGCGTCCATGGCCCATTGCACGGTCTTGGTCGCCTCGCCGAAGGCAATCGGCAGGATACCGTCTGCCAGCGGATCAAGCGTGCCGCCATGGCCGACCTTGGCGGCATTGAAGCGGCGCTTCAGGATCGCCACGGCCTGGGTGGAGGTCATGTCCACGGGTTTGAACAGGTTCAGCCACCCGGTGACCGGATCGCCCTTGCGCTTGCGTTGTCTCGCCAAGATCAACTCCCTTGCACCGGCCGGCGGATCGGACGCCGCGATGCGGTCTGGCAGAATGGAAAGCGAGGGCCTTAAGCGGGCAGCCCCGCGCCGTCAACCGGGCGGAATGCGCTGGATGTCCGGGGCGGCCTCAGGAAGCCAATCAGGAGGCGGGCTTCATCGCCTCGGCAACCTTGTCGAACAGGGCGTCCTGATGGTCGTCATCATGCCGGCGGGCGAGCTTCGGCAGGGGCGGGTCGTCGGCGGTCTTGTCCAGCTCCGGCAGCGGTTTCGGTTCCGGCTCGGCCGGCCGGTCCGGCGCGGCGGCAGAACGGCCACGGGGCGGATCAGGTTCGGGCTGGTTCGGGGATTTGAGGTTCACGATGTCGAGGTTCAGGTCAAAATCGCCGACCAGCGTGCGGTCGTCGGTGTCCATCTTGTGGCGCACCACGTCGCGGATCTTGCAGAGCACCTCGCGATTGTCGTCCACCAGCGGGATCTGGCGCGCATCGGATGTGCCGATGACGAGGCGGAAATATTTCTGCTTGAGGCGCAGCTTCGCCGCGATCATGCCCGCGCGCAGGCCGCAGACCATGGCGCCGATCAGCATCACGACACCGATGCCCAGCATCACCATGCTCACCGGCCGGCCCGGCAACACCGCCCACCAGCCGATCCCCATCAGCGCGAAGAACATCAACGAGACGAAGGCCGTCGCATAGCCCTTCTGCGTCACCCGGTTCTTTGGCGTGTCCCATGGGAAGAAGTCATTCGCTTCCACCGTCATGGTGGCAATGCGCTGGATGGCAATCGTATCGTCGCCCATCTGCAGGGAAGCAGCGGAAATCTCACCCTGGCGGGCGCCTTCCATATCGAGCGTCTGACGATCCATCACTTGCCCCTTCTCGGGCCCCTGTTCCGGGCGCATTCGGGGCCCCTTGTCAGCTTGTCATGAAATGCTGGCAATGTGGCCAGAGTAAGTCAACTTACATCGGGTCCAGAATGCGGCCGGAGGCGGAAACGCCTATTGGCCTTCGACGTCCCGGCGGACCTTGGGGTCCATCAGGAGACGATCGATCGCGGTCGCGTCATCATAGGATTTGTCGGCGATAAAGTGCAGCTCCGGCGTATAGCGCAGGTCCACTTCCCGGCCGAGACGCCCGCGCAGGAAACCGGCAGCCCGGTTCAGCGCGTTGGCCAGCTTTGTCCGCCCCTCCTCGGAATCGTCACCGAGTGGCGAAACAAAGATGTTCGCATGCTTGAGGTCAGGTGAGCAGCGCACCTCCCCGACCGTGATCATGACCTGTTCAAGGTCCGGATCCCGGAACGCTTCACGGGAAAGAATGTCTGTCAGAGCATGGCGCACGAGTTCACCAGCGCGCAGCTGGCGCTGGGACGGCATGCCGGGCGGGGCTGCTTTACGGGCCATCAGGGTGAGCCTTCTCTTTGAGCCGGGCCAGAAATGCCTGGCGCGCGGGTTTGTTCTTTCCAAACCAGTTATAGGGAATGATCAGCGGTGCCGTCCCTGTGAGCCGGACCGTGATATGCCCTCCGGATGCGGACACGTCCGAAACACTTGCCCAGTCTGCGCGGGTTTCGATCCCGCCGCGCCGGACGATCAGTGCGGCATCTTCCAGATCAATCTGCGTCTCCAGCGACGTTTCGGTGTCGCGTCCATGAGCATGGCGATAGGACCAGCGAATGAAGATCAGGTACCAGGCAATCCCGGCAAAGGCCGCGACCAGCGCGGCGATCAGCCATTGCCAGTAAGGACTGGCACCGACCATGATCATCGCATTGCGCATCAGGACGGACATGCTGGCCGAAATGATCGGCGCCGTGACACCGGCATAGTAAACCGCTGTCGGCCCAACCGTTCCGCCACGCGCCAGCCGTGTCAGTTTCCTGACATCTTTTTCGGTCAGCAGGCCGGCGACAGTGAGCGGTTCAGTCATTACCGGCCAGCTTAGTCGAGCGTCCTTGCAATTTCTTCAACCTGGAAGCACTCGATCTTGTCGCCGACGCGGATGTCGTCATAGCGTTCGAACGCCATGCCGCATTCCATACCGGCGGTGACTTCGTTCACTTCATCCTTGAAGCGCTTCAGCGTCTTCAGCTTGCCTTCGTGGATCACGACATCGTCGCGCAGCAGACGGACGCCGCAACCGCGAAGCACCTTGCCTTCGGAGATCTTGCAGCCGGCAACCTTGCCGACCTTGGTGATGTTGAAGACTTCCAGGATTTCGGCATAGCCGATGAAGGTTTCGCGTTTCTCCGGTGCCAGCATGCCCGACAGGGTTGCCTTCACATCGTCGATCAGATCGTAGATCACCGAGTAATACCGGATTTCCACGCCTTCCTTCTCGGCAAGTTCACGCGCCTGCTTGTTGGCGCGGACATTGAACGCGAAGATCGGGGCTTCGGACGATTTCGCCAGCAGCACATCGCTCTCGGAGATACCGCCGACAGCGCCGTGAATGACGCGGGCACGGACTTCCTCGGTGGACAATTTGTCCAGCGACTGGCTGATCGCCTCGACCGAACCCTGCACGTCGCCTTTGACGACGACCGGCAGTTCGGATGTTTCGACAGAGCCTTCCTTCAGCTTGGTCAGCAGCTGATCCAGCGACGCACGCGCGGCCACACCGGCCTTGCCGGCAACCTGACGCTTCGTCCGGATACGGTAATCCGTGATTTCGCGGGCGCGGGCTTCGGTGTCGACAACCACGAAGGCTTCGCCCGGATCGGGCGCCCCATCGAGGCCGAGCACTTCGACTGGCTGGGACGGGCCTGCATCTTTCAGCTGCTGGCCGCGCTCGTCGACCAGGGCGCGGACCTTACCCCACTGGGTGCCGGCGACGACAATGTCACCGCGCTGCAGCGTGCCGCGTTTCACCAGCACGGTTGCAACCGGGCCGCGGCCCTTGTCGAGCTGGCTTTCGACCACGATGCCGTCTGCGTCCCGCTTCGGATTGGCTTTCAGCTCAAGCAGTTCAGCCTGCAGAGAGATGGCGTCGGTCAGCTCATCAAGGCCCATACCGGTCTTGGCAGACACGGCAACCGCCTGGGTTTCACCGCCCATGCTCTCAACCTGAACGTCGTGCTGCAGCAGGTCTGTCAGCACCTTGTCCGGATTGGCGGTCTCAAGATCGCTCTTGTTCACCGCGATGATGATCGGAACACCGGCCGCCTTGGCGTGATTGATGGATTCAATCGTCTGCGGCATCACCGAGTCGTCGGCAGCCACAACAATGATCGCAATATCGGTTGCCGTTGCACCACGTGCCCGCATCGCCGTGAAGGCCGCGTGGCCCGGCGTGTCGAGGAAGGTAATCCGCTCGCCCGACTTCAGCTTCACCTGATAGGCACCGATGTGCTGGGTAATGCCGCCCGCTTCGCCCGAGACCACATCGGTCTTGCGAAGGGCGTCGAGCAGCGAGGTCTTGCCGTGGTCGACATGGCCCATGATCGTCACGATCGGCGGGCGCGGTTCCAGATCCTTCGGATCGTCCTCTGCCCCTTCCAGACCGATCTCGACATCGGACTCGGCGACACGCTTCACCGTGTGGCCGAATTCCTCGGCGATCAGTTCGGCGGTGTCAGCATCGATAATATCGTTGCCGCGCAGCATCTCGCCCTGCTGGATCATGAACTTCACGACATCGGCGACGCGTTCGTTCATCCGGCCGGCCAGATCCTGCAGCGTGATGGTTTCGGGCAGCGTGACCTCGACGGACACTTTTTCGCGCTGATCGCCGCCGCCACCGCGGCGTTCGCGTTCACGTTCGCGGGCCCGGCGGACCGATGCCAGCGACCGCTGACGGTCGGCATCATCGCCAAGTGCGGATGTAATGGTCAGCTTGCCACGGCGGCGGGAGTCGCCACCGCGTCCACCGCGGGACGGCGCGTCACTGCGCGAACGGTCATTGCGGTCGTCACGGCCGGACTTGCTGCGCTTGCTGCGGCCACCGCCATCGTCTGCCGCCGGCGGGGCGCCATCCGGCGCCGGCTGGAAGTCCGCCTTCGCGCGGGAGGAGGACTTGGGCGCCCGTTCAGCGCGTTCCTTCTCGGCCGCTTCTGCTGCCTTGCGGGCTTCTTCCTCAGCCTTGCGGCGGGCTTCAGCCTCTTCGCGTTCTTTTTGTTCCTGAAGCTTGCGCTCCTGTTCGGACCGGAGGCGCTCCTGAGCTGCCTTGTCTTTCTCGATCTCTTTTGCGCGCGCGTTCTGCTTGTTCTTCTGTTCGGCCAGCGCTTTCTGCTGCGCGATCAGTTCGGCAACGGTGATGCCACGCTGGGCCGCGATGGCCTTCAGCTTCTGTTCAAGCGTCGCTTCGCCCTTGGCCTTTCCGCCTCCGGACGCAGGCGCGGGACCGGACCCTTCAGATCCGCCAGGACCGACCGTCCGGCGCTTCTTCGTCTCCACGACGACCTGTTTGGACCGGCCATGGCTGAAGCTCTGCTTCACCGTACCCGATGTCTTGCGGGAAACAGTGAGCGGCTTGCGCCCGCCCGTATTGCCACCAGTGTCTTTCGTATCGCTCATTCGTCCTACATATCACAATTCTGGCCGACGCACCCACATGGCGCGAAGGCGGTTTGTCCGCTACCGATCCTGATCCGTAAACCAGTCCAGCTCCGGCCTCTCCCGAAACCCGGCAAGGCGCGCATACGCGGCCTTCAGAGCTTTGGCGAAAGGCCCCTTGCGGACGAGACCGTGTATCACACGCTCACGTCCGAATGCCATGCCCAATTCAGCTGATGTCAGGGCACCCGCAACTTCCACCCCGCTATATAGGCCTTTGGCGAGGAAATACAGCTTCGAACGGCCATCTTCTGCACCGTCAGAGGCTTCCAGAAGCAGCCCCGGGGCCCGCTTCTGCAGGGCATCACGCACCTGATCGAAGCCGATCACGATGTCGCCGCCCTTCTTCGCCATGCCCAGCAGGCCGACGAAACGCTGCACCAGCAGGCCTTCCACCGTATCCGGAAGGCCATCTGGAACCTGAACGGCCGTCTTGAATGCGCGGGCAAACGCATTCTTCTTCACCGCTTCAGCCAGAACAGCGCGATCTGCCTTGATCCAGACCCCGCGTCCGGGAAGCTTTTCCGCCACGTCCGGCGTGACAACGCCATCGGGCGAAAGTCCGAAGCGCACAAGCGCCTCCTTGCCGAGACGCTCCCGCGTCACGGCACACTGCCGGACGGAAGCATCGCCTCCGTCCGCAGGGATTCCTTCAGTGCCGGTTACTGCGACATCACTCTTTGGGTGCGGCTTCGTCATCGCCGCCCTCCGCTGCAAGTGCATCAAGGTCGATGTCGCCCAAGTCGCCAAGGTCACCGAGGTCGATTTCCTCTTCAGCACCGCCGTCGAGCGTGTTGAGGGCGAGCAGTGCGCGCTCTTCCTCGGTCAGCTCCTGCGGGGCTTCGGCTTCCTGCTGTGCGGCGATCATCTGATCGATGGCGTCGGCTTCAATCCAGCCTGCGGCAACGCGGGCCTTCATGATGAACATCTGGGCGTCATCCTTGCGCATTTCGCCCTTCTTGAGGATGCCCTCGACCCAGACCGGCTTGCCGTCCGGGCCCGGCTCGCGCCAGCCGGTGATGTCGTCCGGCACCAGGCCAGCCACATCGTCCAGCGTCTGCACGCCTTCCTCGCCGAGGCGAACCGCGAAGGACGGGTTCATGCCTTCCAGCTCCATCACCGCATCCTCGACACCCAGCTCCTTGCGCTTGGCGTCGTTTTCGGCGGCCAGGCGCTCGAGATATTCGCGGGCACGTTCCTGAAGCTCGGCCGCAACATCTTCGTCGAAGCCTTCGATCGAGATGAAGTCTTCCGGCGCCACATAGGCGATTTCTTCGACCGTCTCGAAGCCTTCCGATGCCAGCAGCTGGGCCAGCGTCTCGTCGGCGTCGAGCGCCTTCATGAACAGTTCGGTCCGCTCCTGGAATTCGCGCTGGTAACGCTCGGAGTCGGCGGTTTCGGTTACTAGGTCGATCTGCCAGCCGCTCAGCTGAGAGGCCAAACGCACGTTCTGGCCGCGGCGGCCGATGGCCAGCGGGAACTGGTCGTCGGCAACGACGACTTCCACACGGCGCTCTTCCTCGTCCAGCACCACTTTCGACACTTCGGCCGGCTGCAGCGCGTTCACGATGAAGGTCGCGTCGTCATAGCTCCAGGGGATGATGTCGATCTTCTCGCCCGACAGCTCACCCACAACAGCCTGCACGCGCGCACCGCGCATACCGACACAGGCGCCGACCGGATCGATCGAAGAGTCGTTGGAGATCACGCCGATCTTGGCGCGGGAACCCGGATCGCGGGCACAGGCCTTGATCTCGATCACGCCTTCATAGACTTCCGGCACTTCCTGGGCGAACAGCTTGACCATGAATTCCGGCGCAGCGCGCGACAGGAAGATCTGCGGGCCCTTGGTCTCGCGGGAGACCTTGTAGAGATAGGCGCGCACGCGGTCGTTCGGCTGGAAGTTCTCGCGCGGGATGCCGTCATTGCGGCGGATGATGCCTTCGGCGCGGCCAAGGTCCACGATCACATGGCCATATTCGACGCGCTTGACGACGCCGGAGATAACTTCGCCGACGCGGTCCTTGTATTCATTGTACTGACGCTCCCGCTCGGCATCGCGCACTTTCTGCATGATGACCTGTTTGGCGGTCTGAGCAGCGACACGGCCGAAATCGAAAGGCGGCAGCTCTTCGGTCAGCTCACCGCCGATCTCGAGCGACGCATCGATTTTCTTGGCTTCGGCAAGACGCAGCTGCTTGGCTTCGTCTTCGAAGTCCTCGTCGGACACGACGGTCAGGACGCGCAGCAGGGTCTGCTCACCGGTCACCGGGTCGATGGTGGCGCGGATGTCATGCTCCTGGCCGTATTTCGCCTTGGCAGCCTTTTCGATCGCTTCCTGCATCGCCTCGATGACGATGTTCTGATCGATCGACTTTTCCTCGGCCACGGCCTTGGCGATCTGCAGAATTTCGAGCCTGTTGGCTGAAACGCCGATAGCGCTCATGTGACGTCTCCCGTCTCTTCGTTGGAGTCTGTGTTGTCTTCTGTCTCGTCGATCTCAAGATCGCCGAGGTCGTCTTCATCAGGTTGCGGCGGCAGATTGCCAGCCGCGCGGGCCGCTTCGATCAGCTCATCGGTCAGGATGAGGCTGGCACGGCTCATCTCATGGACGTGCGCGACCAGCTCGACCTCGTCGTCCAGCTCGATATGCGCGCCGTCCTCATCTTCCGCCGTGATCACGCCGGTAAAGCGGCGGCGGCCATCGATCGGGCGCGCCAGTTCCACCTTGGCCAGATGACCGATCCAGCGGGCAAAGTCCCCTTCCCGGGTCAGGGGCCGGTCGATGCCGGGGGTCGAAACCTCCAGCGTATAGGCTTCCTTGATCGGGTCTTCAGCTTCCATGACCGGACCGATGGCCCGGGACAGGCGTGCGCAATCCTCGACATCGGTCGGGGCGCCGCCCTCTTTTTCGGCCATGATCTGAAGGTGCGGGCGCCGCCCGCCCTGAATGCGCAGGCGCACGATCTCCATGCCCAGCGACTCGGCCACGGGCGTGACGAGGCTGAGAATGCGGCGTTCCTGTTCGGTCAGGGCGATCATGCGGGCCAGAGGACCTTCCGGTAAAGAAAAGCGGCGGCCCCGTTTCCGGAACCGCCGCCGATATGTTTCGACTTGATAGACTATATAATGCTGTAGGCGCCCGCTGTCGAGAGGGACGCTCAGCGCATCACATATTCGAAGGGATAGATCATGGCTGTCTGCTTCGTGCGGGTGCAACCTGGTTCCTCCTGCACCTCATCGAATTTCCAGCGGAACGTCTTCATTCCCCTGACCGAGGCTTTCGCAAATGTGTCATCCGGAATGGACGCAAGCACTTCAATATTGCTGACCTTGCCATCCTCGAAATCGATCCCGAGCAGGACTGCGCCGACATAGCCCTTGCGGATTGCACTGCTGGGATATGTCGGCCTTGGCGGCTTGACCACTTTGCCGGAACAGAAAGGCGGCTCACCGGACATGGCCTCTGGAAATTCTGCCAGGATCGCTTCGGCCCTTTCTTCTGCCTGATCGAATTCATCCTGATATTTGAACCGCCCATCCCGGCTGACATTGCTGAAACTGACATTGTCATAGGAGCGGAAGAACGCGCCGAGCGCATTTCTCCACGCCATGGCCTGATACTCAAGCGACCGTAACGGCTCCTTCAGTGCCTCATCGCGGCGCTTGCCGCGCAGCCATGCCGCAAGATCGCTGATCTTGTCATAAGAGGCAAAATCCCGGTTCTCGTTGAAATCTGCGGTGGCAGAGAGGAGCTCGGCGACGGCCCACCGGTCCGGCACCAGATCCCGGACCGGCTTCAGATGGGATGCCGCCATACGGGTTCGCGACGTAATCTCAGCCCAGTCCGAGGTCTGTGTGGCCGGCACATAGAACGCCTCGAACGCCGTCACGGTCAGGAGGCTGGGCTGGGCCGCCTCATTTGCGGCAAGCGCGGCGCGGAACGCATCGTCTGCTGCGGCGCCCGCATCGCTGGCCGACCAGGTCGCGAAAGCCGCCAGCACGTCGAATTCAGCCTGGCTCACCGGCGGGCTTTCTTCCCGCTGGCTCAGGAAGGTCACCATAGGCACCGCATCGGCACAGGCGCCGCGCAAGCAGAGCTGGTTGGCCGCTTCGAATGCCGCAGCTGCCGCCTGCGGGTCTTCCGGATGCGCGATCGCGGTCGCGCCCATCTGACTGGCTGCGGCGACGATCACCGCCGGGTCATCGGACTGGACCGCCTCATTGAAACCGGAGATCGTCCCTGCCGGCATGTCTGCCCGGGCCGGCAGGGACAGGGACAAAACCATGCCCAGGACTGCCAGGCCGCATCCAAATAAATGTCTCATTCTGATTGTTCACCCCTCACTCTAAGGGTGAACTTTTTCCGATCGGAAGAGCGCCGTCAAGGGCGCACGCCTGGCCTGCCACAAACAAAAACGGCAGCTCCGGAGAGCTGCCGTTCGTATTCCTGAAAGTCAGGAAATCCTTAGAGGATCTTCAGGTCCACCGCCGAGGTCTTGCCGCGGCGCTCGTCCTTGTAGAGCTCGTAGGAGACTGCCTGGTCTTCCGCCAGCGTGCGGAGGCCCGAGCGTTCAACTGCGGAGATGTGAACGAACACGTCCGTGCCGCCTTCATCAGGTTTGATGAAGCCAAAGCCCTTCTGGTCGTTGAACCATTTCACTTTGCCAGTTGCCATTACTTCTAGTCCTTTGTGTCAATTCAAGCAGCCGATCCCGGAATGGGAAGGTCTGCCTATCGAAACGGGTAGGAAGAAAGTCATGGCCGTCGGTCTGACGGGGTCTTGATATTTCAGACCGACCGAATTCGATGCGACATTTTGTACACGGGTTCGGGGTTTGCGTCAAGAAAATCCGCAGAGGTCAGACGATCTCGAAATCGTACCAGACCGGGGCACAATCACCGAGCTTCTTTGTCTCATAACGGGTCGTCACATGATCGTGCGGCGGGCAGCGCCAATCGTCGGCACGTTCCGCCAGCCAGCGGAAGCCGCCATGCTGCAGAAACCGCCACAGCGCCTCATCGGCATAACTCGCCACATCGGTCGCAAAGCGCAGGCGCGCCCCGGTCCGGCAGGCCCGGTGCAGGCTGTCCAGGAAGTCCGGCTGGATCAGGCGGCGCTTCTGCTGGCGCTTCTTCGGCCAGGGGTCCGGGAACATGATGAAGACGCGGGACAGGCTGCCGGGGGCAAGCCCGTCAATCAGCGGGCGCGCATCATCCATCCGCAAACGGACATTGCTGAGCCCGTCCGCATCGACCTGGGTCAGCAGCTTTGCCATGCCTTCGATGAAAGGCTCGCACCCGATCAGGCCGACATCCGGATTTCGGCGGGCCTGTTCGGCGAGATGCTCCCCGCCACCAAAGCCGATCTCCAGCCAGATTTCCTTCCGTCCGGGGAACAGTTCCTCCGGATCGCGCAAGCCTTCCGGAACCTGCAGCCGCGGCAACAGATCGTCGACCAGTGCCTGCTGGCGCGCCGACAGGGCCCGCCCGCCAATACGGCCAAACGTCCGGATGGGGCGGGCCGCCGCATCGCGGCCCTCTTTACCGCCCTGATTGTCTGAAGTCTCGGTCATGGCGCGCCTGATGCCCGAGCAGGGCGGCGCAATCAATCCTCGTCCTGCTTCGACTCGAACGCCGAGGCCGCCGCCCGCACCGTATTGAGCAGCGACTTGCGCAGGGAATCGTCCTCGATCTTCCGGAAGGCGGCGATCAGGTCCAGCGTTTCAGCATCGAGGACGGGCGCGGCCGGACCGCCCTTTTCCGGGCCGTCTTCCGCCACCTGGTGCCGGCCGTCGCCCAGCAAGCCTTCGGCGCCATCATAGAAATAATTGACGTTCACGCCCATCACCGAAGCAATCTCGAACAGACGCCCGGCGGAGACACGGTTCACGCCCTTTTCGTATTTCTGGACCTGCTGAAAGGTGAGGCTCAGCAATTCGCCGAGTTGTTCCTGTGAGAGCTTCAGCTCCCGGCGGCGCCAACGGATACGCTGGCCGACCACGCGGTCTATTCCACTCGGAAGCTTGCTTTCAGACATAATCCCCTACCCGCAGCACGTTACTGGTCCGGCGCGCACTCCTAACGGCGCCATGACGCAAACGCCAGACCCACAAAGGCCGCAAGGGTCAGCCAGAACAGCACGATCCCTGCCCGGCTCTGGAAAAGGGTTACTTCTGCAGGCGCCGGCAGCTTGCCGCGCCCGAAGGTCGTGTTCCAGCCTGTCGGGGCATCCTGCACCGGCGTGGCCCGCAACACTTCGCGCCCATAGCCGTCGATGATGGCTGAGGCGCCGCGGCTGGCGACACGCACCATGGGCAGGCCGCTTTCGATGCTGCGATAGCGGTTCTGGGCATAATGCTGGGCCGGGCCCATGCCACCGCCGAACCAGGCATCGTTCGAGACCAGGACAATCCAGTCAGCCCGCGCGGCGAGGTTCGCGGCACGCGTGATCTCCGGATAGAGGCCCTCATAACAGATCAGCGCAACGAAAGGCGGCACATTGTCGGCAAAGATCACGGCCGGACCGGTCCCCGGACGGAACCCGTTGCGCGCAAGCTGCTGCATCGCGCCCGGCAGGTAATCCGACAGTGCCTGGCCGAAGGGGACAATCTCCGCCGCCGCAAGCTCGCCGAACGGAACGAGGCGGAACTTGTCATAGAGCGCTACCGCGCCGGACCGGCTGACATTTTCGTCCAGCACGACGAGCGAGTTGAAATAGGCCCGCTCATTCTGCTCTTCCAGCTGGTAGCGGGTCGTCCCGGCGATCAGGGTGCGCGGGCCCAGATAGGCGCCGATGGCATCGAGGGCGTTGATGTCGTTCAGCAGGCTGGTCGGCACCGCGCCTTCCGGCCACACGATGATGTCACCCGGCTTGCTTTCGCCATTGGTCATCATGCGCAGATATTCGATCATCACCGGATCCGGGCCGACTTCCCATTTCTCGTCCTGCGGTACGCCGGAATCCATAAGGACCACGCTCTGCTCGGTCAGCGGCGACGGCGCGGCGATCCGTTGCGCCCCCCAGGCCCAGCCGACCGCCAGAAGGATCACCGCCCCGAAGGATGGCGCGATCCGCAGCACCAGGCCGCGGGCGTCGCGCGTGTCGACCATGGCCGCCGGGGCCGCCATGACAAACACTGTCAACAGTGTCAGCCAGTAGATACCGCCCAGCGACGCCGCCTGCGACAGCGCCCCGCCCGGCACCCAGGTCGTGCCCGGCAGATTCCACGGAAAGCCGCCGAACAGGTGCCCGCGGACGAATTCCGCCAGCGCAAAGAAGAAGGCAAAGACAAAAACCCGCGACGGCGACGCCGACCAGAAGGCCCCCGCCATGGCGCCGAAGAAGCCCCAGATGAGCGCCATGCCCGCCGGCAGCAGGATCAGCGGCATCCAGAGGAAGACCGCATACCGCTCCGGCTCCACCAGGAAGGGCTCTGCCGTCCAGTGCATGGAGATCAGCGTGAACCCGACCCCGAAGGCCCAGGTCCGCATGAACACCGCCCTGCCCCAGCGGCGATGGCTGCGCGCCCCGTCGATCATCCAGATCAGGCCGGTGAAAGACAGCGCCAGCACGGCGCTGAAATGGAACGGCGCGAAAGCGACTGCCGAAAACGCGCCCAGAAGGACGGCGGCGCCGGCGGCAGCCCAGCCGGTCAGCCGGGCAAAAGCTTCGTGAAGGGGTCCAAGCGCAGTGAACCCGTGGCTGCGAACAGCAGTATTCATTTTGTCCTACTCCTGCGGCTTGGGCGCGGGCACAGGTTCGGGCGTCCTGAGACGCAAACGCCGGATGCGGCGGGCATCGGCATCGAGGATTTCGATCTCCACCCCGGACGGGTGGCGCAGGATTTCCCCGCGCACAGGCACACGCCCGGCGAGCGCATAGGCGATGCCGCCCAGCGTGTCGAATTCCGAATCCTCATCACTGAGTTCGAGGTCAATCCCCGTCTCCTCGGCGAAATCCTGTATTTCGGTGCGCGCATCGACTTCCCAGATCCGTGCGCTGCGCCGGACGAACATGGGCTCTTCATCGTCGTGTTCGTCTTCGATGTCACCGACGATTTCCTCTACCAGGTCTTCCAGACTCACCAGCCCGTCCGTTCCCCCATACTCATCCACAACCAACGCCAGATGAATGCGGGTCGACTGCATCTTCACCAGCAAATCGGACAGTTTCATGGAGGGCGGCACATAAAGGACTTCGCGGTGCAGCTGTTCCAGCGGCCGTTTGGGCGGTTCGCCGCCTTTCGCCAGTTCGCTGACCACATCCTTGATGTGCACAAAACCGATCGGGTCATCCAGCGTTTCCCGGAACACCGGCAGGCGCGAATGGGTGCAATCGGCGAAAATCTTCAGCAGTTCCGGGAATTCGGTGTTCACCTCCACGGCCTTCACCTCGGCCCGGGCAACCATCACATCCTCGACGCGCAGCTCCTGGAATTCCTGGACGCGCAGGCGCATGGCCTGCGGGGTCGCAGGGGCCGAAGCCTCCGGATTTCCGTTTGTCCCGGCCGGGGTTTCAGGCGCGGCATCATGCCGGCGGCCTATTCCGAAAAAACTACGCCGGCGCCTTTGCGGCGCGGGTTCAGAAGGGTCTGGATCGCTCATCGTCTCTGTAATTCAATCCGTTCCATATGGGTTTGGAATGCCGAGCGATGCAAGCGCCTTTATTTCGAGGCCCTCCATGATTTCGGCTTCCGCCTCCTCCTCATGGTCATGCCCCAGAAGATGCAGGTAGCCATGCACCAGAAGATGCGTCAGGTGATCGGCGAGGCTGATGCCCTGCGCTTCGGCATCGCGGGCCGAAACACCCAGCGCGACAGCAATGTCGCCCAGCAGCGGCCGGTCCATCTCATGCGCCGGAAAGGACAGGACATCGGTCGGCTTGTCCTTGCCGCGGAAATCCCGGTTCAGCTGGTGCAGCGCTGCGTCATCCGCCAGCAGCAGCGACACGGTGCCTTCCGCAGGCTCAACAGCCGCCGCTGCCGCAAAGGCGCGGTCGCACAGGGCGGCGAGGTCCGGCACGGTCTCCCAGCCGGTCTCTTCAACGATCAGGTCTGTTGTGATCATGGGGCGGCTCAGTTGCCCTCGCCGGCCGCGGCATAGGCGTCGATGATGCGGCTGACCAGACCATGGCGGACAACGTCTGCGGCGGTCAGCGTATGCACGCTGATCCCTTCAACATCCGACAGGATCTGCAGCGCATGGCGCAGGCCGGAGGTCTGAATGCCCGGCAGGTCCACCTGCCCCGGATCGCCGGTCACGATCATGCGGCTGTCACGGCCAAGCCGGGTCAGCACCATTTTCATCTGCGCGACGGTCGTGTTCTGCGCTTCGTCGACAATGACGAACGCGTTCTTCAATGTCCGCCCGCGCATGAAGGCGATGGGGGCCACCTCGATCTCGCCGCGCGCCATGCGGCGTTCCATCTGTTCCTGCCCCATCAGTTCGCGCAAGCTGTCCCAGATGGGCAGCATGTAGGGGTCGACCTTCTCTTCCAGCGTGCCGGGCAGGAAGCCGAGCTTCTCCCCTGCTTCCACCGCCGGACGCGTCACGATCAGGCGCTGGCGCGCGCCGGACATCAATTCTGCCACACCGGCAGCAACGGCCAGAAACGTCTTGCCTGTGCCGGCCGGACCGATGCCGAAAACGAGGCCATTGTCCGGATTGGCCAGCAGATTGATGTAGCGCGCCTGACCCTTGGTCTGCGGCGTGATCGGCTTCTTCAGCCCTTTCAGGCCGCCGCCGAAACTCTGCGCCGGGGTGGACGCCGCCTCGACAGCGGCATCAAGGTCCATGTCGGTAATCTCCGCGCCGGACCGCATGCGGCGCTCCAGCTCCGCAAGCGCGGCCTCTGCGATGGACACACCTTCTGCCGTGCCCGCCAGCAGGATGCCGCCGCCCTGGCTTTCCGCCCGCAGGCCGTAATCCTTCAGCTTGTCTTCCAGCCGGTGCAGGTAGCGATGATGCGGCCCGCACAGATCGCGCAGGCGCTCGGCATTGCTGACTTCGTAGAACCGGCTCACCGGCGCTTCCGGCGACATGTTCGGACGGCGCTTTCCGCTCACAGGGCGGCCTCGCGGACTTTGACCAGCTCGCCGGAGAGCGAGTTGAGGCTCGCATCGATCACACGGACGTCCACAATGGTGCCGATCAGGTCCGCTATGGTCATGGCCTGGTCATGCGGAAGTTCGAAGTGAACCGCCTGAAGCCATGGCGAGCGGCCATGCGCCTGGCCGGGATTGCGGCCCTTGCCGGTGATCAGAACCGGCACGGTCTGGCCGATCTTGGAGCGGTTGAAGGCGATCTGCTGCTCCCGCAGAAGCTGCTGCAGCTGCTGCAGGCGCGCATCCTTCACCTCTTCCGGTACCTGGCCGAACATCTCCGCCGCCGGTGTGCCGGGACGGGCGGAATATTTGAAGGAATAGGCAATCGCATAGTCCACATCCCGGACCAGCTGCATCGTCGCCTCAAAATCGGCATCGCTCTCACCCGGAAAACCGACAATGAAATCAGAGGCAATCGCGATATCCGGCCGGGCATCGCGGACCTTGCGGATGATCTCGCGATATTCGTCCGCCGTGTGGCCGCGGTTCATGGCTTTCAGGATATTGTCCGAGCCGGACTGCACCGGCAGGTGCAGGAAAGGCATCATTTCCGGCACCTCGCCATGGGCGGCGATGAGGTCGTCATCCATGTCGCGCGGATGGCTGGTTGTGTAGCGGATACGCTCGATCCCGCCAATTTTCGCGATGTGGCGGACCAGCTGTCCGAGCGTCCAGTCGGCCTCATTGGTCAGAGCTGGGGCGGCGCCATGATAGGCGTTCACATTCTGCCCGAGCAGCGTGATTTCGCGCACGCCCTGAGCGGCGAGGCTGCGCCCTTCCATCGTAATATCGTCTACAGGACGCGAGAGTTCGGCCCCGCGTGTGTAGGGCACCACGCAGAAGGTACAGAACTTGTCGCAACCCTCCTGCACGGACAGGAACGCCGTCGGCCCATCGGCTTCGCGGGTCTTCGGCAGCGCGTCGAATTTCTCCAGCGTCTCGAACTCGGTTTCCAGACGGTCACCGACGGCGCGGCTCGCCCGGGCAATCATCTCGGGCAGCTTGTGATAGGATTGCGGCCCCAGCACCAGGTCCACAGCCGGCTGGCGGCGCATGATCTCCGCGCCTTCGGCCTGCGCAACGCAGCCCGCCACGGCGATGGTCAGATTGCCGCCACGCGCCTGCTTGGTCAGTTTCAGCTGGCCGAGTTCGGAATAGACCTTTTCCGTCGCCTTTTCACGGATGTGGCAGGTGTTCAGCACGACCAGGTCGGCCTCGTCCGCACTCTCTACCGGCGCATAACCGAGCGGACGCAGCACATCTCTCATGCGCTCCGAGTCGTATACGTTCATCTGGCAGCCATAGGTCTTGATGAAGACGCCCTTGGCTTGTTTGGGTTCGCGGGGGTCGGTCATTCGCGGGCTTATGCCTTAAAACAGGCTGGCCTTCCACAGCCGATTGCGGAGGCCTTGCAGCATGACATGCCTGCAATGCTCGCTTCACACAGTGGCAAACGGGGTTAGTGTCGGCCTCAAGCAGAGTAAAGGAGCCGGGGAGGCTTATGGAAAGTATTATTCGAGCGCTAAACGATTTCGTGTGGGGGCCGCCAATGCTGGTGCTCCTGCTGGGAACGGGGCTCTATCTGACAATCGGCCTGCGTCTGTTGTCCGTCCTGAAAATCCCGTTCGCCTTCAGGCAGCTGTTCAAGAAACCGGACAAGAATGAAGAGGGTGACGTCACGCCGTTCGCGGCCCTGATGACCGCCCTCTCGTCCACCATCGGGACAGGCAACATCGCCGGTGTTGCCGCTGCGATCGCCATTGGCGGGCCGGGCGCCGTTTTCTGGATGTGGATCACCGCGATCGTCGGCACGGCGACCAAATATTCCGAAGGCGTGCTGGCCGTCCGTTTCCGCGAGATCGACCATGACGGCCGCCATGTCGGCGGACCGATGTATTACATCAAGAACGGCATGGGTAAAAAATGGATCTGGCTGGGCGGCCTGTTCGCCACGCTGGGCATTCTGGCGAGCTGGGGCACCGGCGCGTCGATCCAGTCCAATTCCATCGCGGATGCGCTGAATGCGACTTACAATGTGCCGCCGATCGTGTCGGCAGTCGTTCTGTCGGCTGCAGCGGCAGCGGTTATTCTGGGCGGCATCAAGCGGATTGCGAGCGTCGCCAGCCGGCTCGTTCCGGTCATGGCGATTTCCTATCTCGCCGGCGGCCTGCTGGTGATCTCGCTTCACCTCGACGCGGTTCCGGCCGCATTCGGCATGATCTTCAAGGGCGCCTTCGGCTTCGACAGCGCAGGGACCGGTATCTCCATCGGCCTCTTGATGCTGGCGATGCAGAAAGGCGTCGCACGCGGCATCTTCTCGAACGAAGCCGGTCAAGGCTCCGCCCCGATCGCGCATGCTGCTGCCAAGATCCAGGACCCGGTCGATCAGGGCCTCGTCGCCATGCTGGGCACGATCATCGACACGCTGATCGTCTGCTCGATCACCGCGCTGGTGATCCTGACCTCCGGCGTGCTCGGAACCGAATGTATCCCGACCGCGGCCAATGCGGCCGACATCCTGGCGAACGGCCAGCCGGCCGGCTGCGATACCGGAGCACCGCTGACAGTTGCGGCGTTTGACGCAGGCCTGACGGGCATTGGCGAGCACATCGTTGCCATCGGCCTGACCGTGTTCGGCTTCACCACCATTCTCGGCTGGAGCTATTATGGTGAGCGTTGCGCGGAGTACCTGTTCGGCGAAAAATCCATCCTGCCGTTCCGCATCAGCTGGATCGTGGTCACCTTCTTCGGTGCTGCTGCGCTGATGTTCGAAGGCTCGGTGGCGAACATCGTGAACCTGTTCTGGCTCGTGGCGGATACGCTGACCGGCATGATGGCTGCGCCGAACCTTGTCGGCCTGGTCTTCCTCAGCCCGGTCGTGTTCGCGATGACCAAGGCGCATTTCGAAGCCGTCCGGAACGGCACGCCGAAACCGCGCTATCCGATCATCGACCAGCGTGAGCAGGCGCCGAAAGAGTAAGGCGCCCTTCCCCTAAAACGAACGCCCCGCCCGGTTTCAGCCAGGCGGGGCGTTTCACGTCAGGGCCCTGAACAGGACCATCAAGAACACCGTCTATGGACCCTATATACACCCTCTATACGGCGGTGATTTCCGCGGAAGGTTTTACCAGCTGCCGATATTCTCCGCGCTGGCCCAGGGCTCTTTCGGTTCCAGCGGCTTGCCCTGCTGGAGCAGCTCGACCGAGATCCCGTCCGGCGAGCGGATGAAGGCCATGCGGCCGTCGCGCGGCGGGCGGTTGATCGTCACGCCCATGCCCTGAAGCCTTTCGACAGCTGCATAGATGTCTTCCACCGAATAGGCGAGATGGCCGAAATTGCGGCCGCCGCCATACTCTTCCGGGTCCCAGTTATGGGTGAGTTCGATCATCGGGATCTGCATCTCGGTCGGGCTCTTGCCTTCCGGGATACCGCCGCAACGTTCGATGTCGGCCGGGGATGCAAGGAAGACCAGCGTGAACCGCCCGGCCTCGCTGTCATAGCGGCCGACTTCGGTCAGGCCGAGGCCCTCGCAATAGAATTTGAGCGAGGCGTCGATATCGGTGACGCGCACCATGGAATGCAGGAATTCGATGCTCATGAGGCACCTCCGTTCAGATCGCGAATAACTTGTTTCAGATTGGGCGGCATCAGCGCGTAATAGCGGCGCATGGCAATCGCCAGAAGGGCGATCGTGGCGAACATGAATGTCAGGAACACCATGAATGTGTGGATCAGCGTGCCGGTCTCGAACACCGGCGACTTGCCGCTCATCTGCCAGAACATGTTCCACACCGCATTGAAGCCCGCCACGAACGGGCCGAGCATCAGGAACAGGACCGCCGCGCAGGCGAAGAAATAGGTCTCGCGCCGGGGGCCTTCACTGCGCAGGTAGAGATCGGTGAATTCGACATCGGTGACGTCTTCCGGAATTTCCTTGTCACGCTTCTTCGCGGCGAGGACGTCCGGCGCGAAGGCCCTGGTCTCTTTCCAGCGCCAGCCAAGGCTGATGCCCCAGACCAGCAATCCGGCAATGGCGAAGTAGTAGATCAGCATGAGCAGGCCGTCCGGGCTTGCGCCCTGGCCAGCTTTCAGGCGGCGTGGGCGCGTTCATAAGTGAGCATGGCGCGTTTGCGGGCCACACCCCAATGATAATTATGAAGACGCCCATCCGCCGCAAGGGCGCGATGACAGGGAATGAACCAGCTGACCGGGTTTGCTCCGACCGCTGCCCCGACCGCGCGCGCCGCTTTCGGATGCCCACTCGCCCGCGCCAGTTCGCCATAGGTGCAGGTCGTCCCGGCGGGAATTTCCAGCAAGGCGCGCCAGACCTGGCGCCGGAACGGCGTGCCATAGAGCGCAACGGGAAGCGGGTCACCCTGTTCGAAGACCTGCGCCGCCATCCTGCGGGCGGCGGCATCGTCGCGCCGGATGTCGGCATCCGGATACCGTCCGGCAAGATCGGCAAAGGCTGCATCCTCGCCATAGCCCGGATGGACAAAGCCGGCCTTTTCGGGCGCCCCGTCATCGATGAAGCCCAGGGCGACGAGGCCGCGGGGGGAAATCAGCCAGGCCCCTTCCCCGAACGGGGTCGGTGCGCGGCCGAGCACGAGGTCTGCCCCGCGCCCGCCGGCCTTGGCTTCGCCGGGGGTCAGGCCCTCATGCGCGATGAACAGATCATGCAGCCGCCCCGGCCCGGAGAGACCGGTCTCGAATGTCGCGTCCAGCACGCTCGCGCCCTGACGCAACAGCTCGCCCGCCTCGGCATGGGCGATGGCCGACTGGAACTGGCGGGGGGAGATTCCGGCCCAGCGGGTGAACTCCCGCTGGAAATGGCTGGGGCTGAGGCCCATCGCGCCGGACACCGAGGCAAGGTCCGGCCAGTCGCGCCAGGTGTCGCCCAGATAGGACAGGGCCTCCGCCATGCGGTCATAGGCTGCAGCACGTTCATCGAGAGGGGGCATCCGGTTCGTCATGGCTGCAATCTGCCTGAGCCCCCAGGTTCCGGCCACCCGATTCTTGCGCATGGACGCAAAGCGGCCTGGTCAGAATTGGCCTCTTCCCTGCCTGCGAAAAGCCCGGCATGACTACAGGATCGAAAACAAGAGACCGGAGTGAAACGGCCATGGCGGACGCACGCAGCATTATTCTGCACGAATACCCTACTTCGCCATATGCCGAGAAAATCCGCCTGGCGCTGCGCCTGAAGAACCTTGCCTGGTCGCGCGTCGAAATCCCCGTCATCATGCCCCGGCCGGACCTGATGCCACTGACCGGCGGGTATCGCCGCACGCCGGTCATGCAGATCGGCGCCGACATTTACTGCGACACGGCGATCATCCTGCGCGAACTGGAAGCGCGCTATCCGATGCCGGCGCTGAAACTGCCAGGCCATGAAGGCCTTGCCCAGATGGTGGCCGGCTGGACGGACGGGCGCTGGTTCCAGTCGTCTGTCGCCGTCATCTTCGGTGAACTGGGCGACAAGGTCGGCGAGGACTTCAAAAAGGACCGGGAAAAACTCTCTGGCCGTCCGTTCGACTTGGAGGCCATGAAAGCCGTCGCACCCATGATGCGCGACCAGTGGCGCGCCCGGCTGATGCTGCTGGAGGAACGCCTGCAGGGCGGGCAGGGCGCCGGGGCAGGCTTGTACCTCGTTGGCGCAAAGCCCGGCCTGGTGGACGTGCACGCCTATATGAATGTCTGGTTCATGCACCAGAACGTGCCGAACTTCTTGGAGAAGTGTTTCGAGACGGCGGACCTGACAAAAGCCTGGTTCGAGCGCCTGAGGGAGTTTGAAGGCCAGGAGCCGGAAACCATCTCGTCGAAGGAGGCGCTGGAAATCGGCAAGCATGCGGCGCCGCGCCTTGTCATGGCGACGACGAAATACGAACCGCAGGACATCGCGCCCGGCGACATGGTGGCCGTGGCCCCGGACGATTACGGGCAGGTCTGGGTGGAAGGCGAGATCGTGCACGCAGATTCCCAGCGCGTGATCCTGCAGCGGTTTTCGGAAGAAGCCGAGACCGTGCATGTCCACTTCCCGCGCGCAGGATTTCTCGTCCGCCGCATCTGACAAGGCGTCTCTGACCGGTCTTAACCGACTGGCCCTGTTCCCGGCGGCACAATGCGCTACATTTGCTGCCAAGGAGGGCTACGCCCATGGACCGACGCCTTTGCCTGATTACAGGAGCTTCCGCCGGGATCGGCGCGGAGTTCGCCCGCCAGTATGCCGCGCTCGGCTGGGACGTGGCGCTGACCGCCCGCCGCGCCGACCGGCTGGAGACGCTCGCCGCCGAGCTACAGGAAAAACACAGGATCACGGCGATCGTGATCGCCGAAGACCTCGCCAAGAAGTCTGCCCCGGCCAAGATCCTCGCCGCGCTGGAGGAAAAGGGCCGCCATGTCGATGCGCTGGTGAACAATGCCGGTTACGGCCTGCCGGGCACCTTCTTTTCCACCAGCTGGAAGGAACAGGGCGATTTCATCCAGGTGCTCTACACCGCGCCGATAGAACTGGCGCACCGCGTGCTGCCGGGCATGGCCGAGCGCGGCTATGGCCGCATCATCAATGTCGCTTCCCTCGCCGGCTATGCCGCCGGAAGCGCCGGGCACACGCTGTATGCCAGCGTGAAGGCGGGCATGATCAAATTCTCCGAAAGCCTGAATGCCGAATGCGAGGCGCTGGGCCATAAGGACATCCACTGCACCGCGCTCTGCCCCGGCTTCACCTGGAGCGAGTTCCATGACGCCAATGGCACGCGCGAGCAGACCAACAAGATGCCGAAATGGATGTGGATGGACGCAGAACCGGTCGTCCGGCAGGGCATCGAGGCCGTAAACAGGGGACAGCCGGTAATTGTGCCGGGCCTGGTCAACAAGGGAATGGCGACCCTGTCCCGTATCCTGCCGGAACCATTGGGCCGGGCCATGGTACGGTCTCAGGGAAAGCGTTTCCGCAAAATCGACTGAGTCCCTGCGTTGTTGCACCGCACAAATATGGACTGACAGAGCCAAAAGAGGCCCCTATAAGGGCAAAAAACTGAAAAGGGGCAAGGATATGAGCACCGGCGAAATGGTTCAGGAAAAGCAATCTGCGGTCATGGACGGCCTCACGGCCACGATGCGCGACGCCCTTGGCGCGCTCGACACATATGCCGCGGCTGCCACTTCCGGCGCACGCGGCCAGCTCGCCGGCGAAGACGGCCGCCCGGACCGGAAGGCGTTCGAACGCCACCAGCACCTCGCCCACGGCCTGTCCTGGCTGGTCACCTATGTCGAGACGCTGCGCCAGGTGTCCGAATGGGCCTCCCGCCTCGAAGCCGAAGGCAAGTTCGGCCAGGTCGAGGCCCTGCTCTCACAGATCCTGTTCAGCGAATACTGCGCCCAGATCGTCGGCGGCATTCCGATGAACCAGGGCGAGACCATCCGCCCGCACGAGCTTGGCAGCCTGGACGCGTCCGAAACGCTGTTCGCAGATCCGGCGGTTAAAAAGCTGATCACCGAGGGCAAGACGCCGGCCTCCATGGCCGAAGCTGCCGCCCTCCTGCCGGACGCCCTGACGCGCAACACGGTCGAGGAAACCGGTCTCGACGAAACCATGAGCATGGTGCGCGAACAGTTCGCCAAATACGCCTCCGAGCGTATCAAGCCGCACGCCCATGGCTGGCACCTGCGCAACGACTATATCCCGATGGACGTGGTCAACGAGATGGCAGAGCTCGGCGTGTTCGGCCTGACCATTCCGGAAGACTTCGGCGGCCTCGGCATGGGCAAGACGGCGATGTGCGTCGTCTCCGAGGAACTTTCCCGCGGCTATATCGGTACCGGCTCGCTCGGCACACGGTCTGAAATCGCGGCCGAGCTGATCCTGATCGGCGGCACGGCGGAGCAGAAGGAAAAATGGCTGCCGATGATCGCCAGCGGCGAGATCCTGCCGACGGCTGTCTTCACCGAACCGAACACCGGCTCCGACCTCGGCTCCCTGCGCACCCGCGCGGTGAAGGATGCCGACGGCGCCAATTACACGATCACCGGCAACAAGACCTGGATCACCCACCCGGTGCGCGCAGACGTCATGACGCTGCTCGCCCGGACCGATCCGGCGACGAACAATTTCTCCGGCCTCTCCATGTTCCTGGCCGAGAAGCCGCGCGGCGACGATGCCAACCCCTTCCCCGCCGACGGCATGACCGGCGGCGAGATCGAAGTGCTCGGCTATCGCGGCATGAAGGAATACGAAATCGGCTTCGACGAATTCAAGGTGAAGTCCGAGAACCTGCTCGGCGGCGTCGAAGGCCAGGGCTTCAAGCATTTGATGGCCACGTTCGAAAGCGCCCGCATCCAGACCGCTGCCCGCGCCATCGGTGTGGCGCAGAACGCGTTCGAAACGGGGCTTCAATACGCCCTCGACCGCAACCAGTTCGGCAAGCCGATCTTCGAATTCCCGCGTGTCGCCAACAAGCTGGTGATGATGGCTGCCGAACTCGTCGGCGTACGTCAGCTGACCTATTACTCCGCCCGCAAGAAGGACGAAGGCAAGCGCTGCGACCTGGAAGCCGGCATGGCGAAACTGCTCGGCGCCCGCGTGGCCTGGGCCGCAGCGGACAATGCCGTGCAGATCCATGGCGGCAACGGCTTCGCCCTCGAATACACGATCAGCCGCATCCTGCAGGATGCCCGTATCCTCAACATCTTCGAGGGTGCCGGCGAAGTGCAGGCCATGGTCATCGCGCGCCGTCTGGTCGAGGGGGGCAACTAGCCCCCACGCCTTTCCAGGCCTGTCAGTCTGCAGGCGGTCTATTCCGCAGGCGGGACGTGTTCGTAAACGCGGACCCAGTCGACAATGAATTTGTCCGGGAAAGTTGCCGGGTCCGGCACATTCGCCCACCACTTGTTCGCTGCGCCGTCAGTCGTATCGACCTCACCGGACAGTTTCACCCAGAGCGGCACCTGGGAAACGCCGCCGGCAGAGGTGCGCCAGGTTTCGTCGCCATCGACATAGAAGATGTATTTGTCCGGGAACCATTCCAGCGTGAATGTGTGCCAGCCCTTCCGGATACCCGGCCGCATGGAAGCAAACACGCTCCACTGATGGTCTTCCTCATAACTGTCCCAGTGCAGGGCGTGGTTCACCTTGTCGGTCCAGCCGAAGGTTTCCATGATGTCGACTTCCGTCCCGTCCCGGCCGGATCCGTCGACATTGTGCACCGAGCGGGAGAACAGCCAGAAGGCTGACCACCACCCCGCCGACCGGGGCAGTTTCGCACGCACTTCAAACCGGCCGAACGCCTGCTCGAACTTGCCCTCCGTCGAGACCATCGCGCTGGCATAGTCGTAAGGATCGGAATCCTCCTGAGGGTTCCGGTTGTCGATCACGCTGGTGCGGATGACGAGCTGGCCGAGGCCATTGAGATAGGCATTGCCCGCGTTCCACCAGCCATCCGGCCCGTTCCTGTTGGGCCGGCGGTTGTATTCCTTGGAGATCCATTTGTCCGGATCCGGACGGCCCTTGCCACTGAATTCGTCCTGGAACACCAGACGCCATTCCGGCGACTGTTCATCCAGCGCCGAAAAGGTCGGGGTTTCACAGGCCGAGACGAACAGGGCCAGGAACAGGGGCGCAAGGAGGCGTTTCATGCCTCCCTACCGGATCATGCCGCCGAGCGGCTCAACATCATCCGGTTCGTGTTGCAGGATCACTTTCGCGCCGAGTTCGTCGGCCAGCGCTTCGAACTTGTCCATGGAGGCCAGCGTTTCCGGCTCGCTCCAGTTAAAGCGGGGCACGCGGCGAAGCTCGCGGCTCTCCTTGCGGTGATACAGGTCGCCTGCGAGCAGGACCGGGCCGCTTTCCGGCATGTCCAGCAACAGCACCGAATGGCCCGGCGTGTGGCCTGGCATTTCGATGATTTTCACCGTGCCGTCGCCGAAAACATCATAATCGCCGCTGATCTTCTCCACCTTCAACGGGGCGAAGGCCGCCCACATCGCCGCGAGCTGCGGGTCGGCATTGGACTCGGTGCCTTCCGGCGGGAACATGTCGTTGTACTCGTCTTCCTGCACGATCCAGGTGGCGTTCTGAACCTGGCCGACCTGTCCGATATGATCGAAATGGTCGTGCGAGAGCGAGACATAGTCGATATCGTCCGGCGTGAGGCCGAGATCGGCCAGCTGCGCGGTGATCGTCTTGTCGAGCGAGACATTGAAGATGCCGCCGAGATTCTGCTCCCCGGCACCGGCCAGCATGCCCGGCAGGCCAAGATCCCACAGCAGGCGGCCATCCGGATGGTTGATGACGTAGCAGGTGTCGGTGAATGTGTCCGTCTGGCCGGCATAGTCTCCGGCGCTGGAGAAGGCATCGAGATCGAGGACATTGATCGTGCCGCAGTCCAGCACGTTTACCGTCAGCGGCGCAGGCGCTTCGGCCTCGGCCACTTCTTCGGTGGCGGGCGTATCTGCCGGCGTATCCGCCGGGGCTGCCTTCGGCGCACAGGCCGGTGCAAGCAGGAACGCAGTTGTGGCGAGCAGCGCATGTGACAGGCGCATCGGAACCCCCTTCAGTTCTCTGAAAAACCCTATGAGGGCAAACCTAACCCATGTCCGGATCGCGGGAAAGCGCAGACCCGTCAAAGGGGACAATGCGGTAAAAACAACTCGCCCGGCCGGTGTGACAGGCCCCGCCGGTCTGTTTTACCTTCAGCAGGACCGCGTCCTGGTCGCAGTCGATCCGCACCTCGACCACTTCCTGCGTGTGGCCGGAGGTTTCGCCCTTCACCCACAATTCGCCGCGCGAACGGGACCAGTAAGTGGCCCGGCGCGTCTCCAGCGTCGCGGCCAGTGCGTCGGCGTTCATCCAGGCCATCATCAGCACATCGCCGGTATCGGCGTCCTGCGCGATCGCGGCGATCAGGCCGTCGGCATTGAATTTCGGGCGCAGGTCGGGCGTCTCGTCCTGCGCGCTGCCGGAAAGGGGGGGCGGAAATTGAGTCATGCCCGCTCCATACGTCACCCCTCCCCTTCGCGCCAGCCAGAGTCTAGGCTGTGATGATACGAGTCCATAACGGACCAACCCATGACGGAGGCATGACCATGGCGGACTATGAGCAGATCCTGAGCGACACGAAAGACGGGGTGCTGACACTGACCCTCAACCGGCCCGACCGGTTGAACGCGTGGACCGATGTCATGCACAATGAGCTGAAGCATGCCATCGTCACCGCCAGCAGCGATGACGCCGTGCGCGTGATCGTTGTGACCGGCGCCGGGCGCGGCTTCTGCGCCGGGGCGGACATGGACGTGCTTCAGGGCATTCAGGGCGGCGCGCGCGACCGGCTGACGGAGATCGAGGAGGCCCCGTCCGACGTGCGCGATCTCTATCCCGGCCGGTTCGGCTATATGTATGCCTGCCCGAAGCCGATCATCGCGGCGATCAATGGCGCCTGCGCCGGGATCGGGCTGATCTTCGCCCTGTTCGCAGACCTGCGCTATGCCGCGGCCGAGGCGAAATTCACGACGGCCTTTTCCCAGCGCGGCCTGATTGCCGAGCATGGCATCGCCTGGCTGCTGCCGCGCCTGATCGGCGAGGCGAAGGCGCTGGACCTTCTCTTCACCGCCCGCAAGTTTACCGGGGCCGAGGCGGCTGAGCTGGGCCTCGTCAACCACGCCCTGCCGACCGGCGAACTGATGGGCAATGTCCAGCACACTGCCCACCATCTCGCCAATATGGTCTCGCCGCGCTCCATCGCGGTGATGAAACAGCAGGTGCGTAAGACCTATTTCCAGAGTTTCGGTGACTCTCTTGCAGAGGCAGATGCTGCAATGGAGGAAAGCTTCACCACATTCGACTTCAAGGAAGGCGTGGCGAGCTTTGTGGAGCGCCGCGACCCGGCATTCAAAGGACGATAGGAGCAACATGACCCGCCGCATCGACATTGTGGAAGTCGGCCCGCGTGACGGGTTGCAGAACGATCCCGCCAATCTGACGGTTGAGCAGAAGCTGGAATTCATTTCCCGCCTCGAAGAGGCCGGGGTGAAGCGTATGGAGTCCGGCAGTTTCGTCAATCCGAAGGCCGTGCCGAAAATGGCGGACAGCCCGGCCGTCTTCGCGGGGCTCGACCGGTCGAAGCCGACACGCCATATCGCCCTCGCCCTGAATGAAAAGGGCGTACGCCGGGCGATCGATGCGCAGGCCGACGAGATCAATTTCGTGCTGGTGGCCAGTGAAACCTTCGGCCGCAAGAACCAGGGCATGAGCCCGCAGGACAGCGCCGACATGCTGGCCCAGTGCGCGCCGCTGATCCATGAGGCAGGCATCCCCCTCTCCGCCACGATCTCGGTCGCTTTCGGCGACCCATATGATGGCGAGGTCGATCTCGGCGTGGTGGCCAATCTTGCCGCCCAGTCGCAGCGCGCAGGCGTCGCGGAACTGGCCCTCGGCGACACAATTGGCGTGGCCGATCCGTGGGCCGTGCGCCGCGCCATCGACCGGGTACGGATGGAGGCGCCGGACGTGTACCTGCGCATGCACTTCCACGACACGCGCGGACAGGCCCTCGCCAACGTCGCGGCGGCGGTGGATGCGGGCGTCGATGTCATCGATGCCAGCTGCGGCGGCATCGGCGGCTGCCCCTTCGCCCCGGCAGCGACGGGCAATGTGGCGACAGAGGATGTCGTCTACATGCTGGAACGCGGCGGCTTCGAAACGGGGCTGGACCTCAGCAAACTGATCGAAACCGCGAAATGGCTGGAAACGGTGCTGCAGCACCCGGTCAGCTCAGCCCTCAGCAAGGCGGGCGGGTTTCCTGTGAAAAGCGCTGTTACTTCTTAGCGCCCTTCACTTCCTGGAAGCTGGTGGTTTTCACAGCGCGGCCAATGTCGACTTTCTTCCCTTTGCCGTAGGAGGGTGCGCCGCTGGCGGCGCCTGAGACGGCGCCGGGGCGGACGGTGCGTTCCGTCAGCGGAGGAATGGCCATGGCCTTTGGGTTTGGCTGGTTCTCGTCGAACAGGCTGGCGAGCTGGTCCGTCATCGCGCCGCCGAGTTGCTCCGCATCCACAATGGTGACGGCGCGCTTGTAATAGCGCGTCACATCATGGCCGATGCCGATGGCGATCAGTTCCACAGGGCTGCGTGTTTCGATCTCTTCAATCACCTGGCGCAAATGGCGCTCAAGATAGTTGCCGACATTGACGTTCAGCGTAGAATCATCGACCGGCGCACCATCGGAAATCACCATCAGGATCTTGCGCTGCTCGGTCCGGGCGAGCAGGCGGTCATGCGCCCAGAGCAGCGCTTCGCCGTCGATATTCTCTTTCAGCAGGCCTTCGCGCATCATCAGGCCGAGGTTCCGGCGCGCGCGGCGCCAGGGGGCGTCGGCCTGTTTGTAGACGATGTGGCGTACGTCATTCAGGCGCCCCGGAGAAGACGGCTTGCCAGCCTTCACCCAGTCCTCGCGCGACAGGCCGCCCTTCCACGCCTTGGTGGTGAAGCCGAGGACCTCGGTCTTCACATTGCAGCGTTCCAGCGTACGGGCCAGAATGTCCGCACACAGCGCGGCCACCATGATCGGGCGCCCGCGCATGGAGCCGGAGTTGTCCAGCAGCAGCGTCACGATCGTGTCGCGGAATTCGGAATCGTCTTCCTGCTTGAAGGATAGCGGCGCGGTCGGGTCGGTGATGACGCGGGTGAGGCGCGCGGTGTCCAGCACGCCCTCTTCCAGGTCGAAGCTCCACGACCGGTTCTGCTGCGCCATCAGCAGTCGCTGCAGCTTGTTCGCCAGTTTCGAGACCGCGCCCTGCAGGCCCTGCAGCTGGTGGTCCAGATAGGCGCGCAGGCGCGTCAGTTCTTCGGCGTCGCAAAGGTCAGGCGCCTGGGCGACTTCATCATGCTCACGCGTGAAGACCGAATAGGTGAACCGGTCCTTGTCGTCGCCATCGCGGAAATTCGGGCGCAGCGGCTGGGTGCCGTCTTCCTCGTCATCCGGCGTGTCGTCGGATTCCATGTCCATGTCCTGATCGACAGAGACATTGGTTTCCTCGCCTTCCATTTCATCCGTGTCGCCGGCTTCCATCTGCTCGGCGGAGGCGCCCATCTCCTCCTCGGACTGCATGTCCTGATCGCCCTGGTCCGGCTGCTGCTCGGACTCCATTTCGCTGTCCTGCTGGTCCTCGCTGGTCTCAGCGTCGTCGCTGGGCACATCACTGGCCGTCAGGTCGCGGATCATGTCGCGGACGGTGCGGGCAAATTGGGGCTGGTCGTGCAGCTGGGAGATCAGCTTGTCGAGCGCGTCGCCGGTCTTCTCGGCCACCTGCTCGCGCCAGACATCGGCGACGCGGCTTGCTGCCTCCGGCAGGGCCCGGCCGGTTAGGCGCTCACGCAGCAGGAATTCGATCGCCGGGGCCAGCACGGCCTCCGGTTCTTCGGTGCCCATGGCGAACTCGCCGGACTCGCAGCGATGCGTCAGGACGGCGTCCAGATTGTCCGCCGTGCCGCGCATGGCGTTTGCGCCGAGGCTTTCGATCCGGGCGGTTTCGGCCGCATCATAGACCTGCCGGGGCAGATCCCCCTGCGGACGATGCTTCATATGCGCGCTCGCATCATGGTGCGCCTTGCGAAGCGCGACAGCGTCTGCCTCGCCGCGGATCCGCGCCGCGACCTCAGCCGGCAGCGTGACAGGCGGCGGCCGCAGGACGATCCGTTCGGCATCCGCGCCTGCGTCATTGCCAAAGCCGACTTCCACGTCCCGGTCGGCGCTCATCGCCTTGGTCGTCACGGCGAGCGCTTGCTTGAAGAGTTCCTGGGGGGTGGTGTCCTTGGCCATATAAGTCTTGTCTTGTGCGCCTTCAGCGCAGTCTAGAAGCCGGCATCGGCCGCGGCCTGGTTGAACAGGTCGAGCGTGCGGCGGAAAGCGAGTTCGTCGGCATGGGCGTCGTAATCGTCCGAACGCCGCCGGGCAAAGCCGTGGCCGGCGTCATAGATATAGACCGGCACATCGCGCCGGGCCTGTTCGAACGCGCGCACGCCATCCATCGGGATGTGTGCATCATGCTGGCCGAAATGCACGATGGTGGGGCATTTCGGCGACTGGTCCTTCGCGCCGGGCACGAGGCTGCCATAATAACCGCTGGCCGCCGACAGCCCGTCCAGCTGGCAGGCGGCGAGATAGGCCATCGACCCGCCATAGCAGAAACCGGTGATGAAGACCGGCGCCTCCAGTTCGGCGATGCAGGCCGCAATGTCCGCCATCGCATTGTCGAGCCCATTGGCGCGGGCATAGCCGCCGCCTTGCGCGATGGCGTCAGGCGAATGGCTCTCTGTGGAGAAGCCTTTCTCCTGCCGGTCGAACATGGACGGTGCGAGCACTTCATAGCCCTCGGCGGCGAAACGTTTGCACGCCTCGATCATGTAGGAATTCACGCCGAAAATTTCCTGCACCAGAACAAGGCCGCCCTTGCGTGCGCCCTGCGCCGTTACATGCAGCGCATTGAACCGGAAGCCGTCACCGCTCGTCAGCTCGATGACCTTGGTGTTCATCTCAGGCCACCTTCACCATCAGGGCGCTTTCAGGCAGTTCCTCCGCGAAGCAGCGCTGGTACATCTCGGCCACCAGAGGCCGCTCCAGCTCGTCGCACTTGTTGAGGAAGGTCATGCGGAAGGCATGGCCGAGATTGCCGAAGATGGCGAAATTTTCTGCCCAGGTGATCACGGTCCGCGGGCTCATCACGGTGGAGAGATCACCGGACATGAAGGCGTTCCGCGTCAGGTCTGCCAGCGTCACCATCTTGGCCAGCGTGTCGTCGTCGACGCCGGTGGCCTTGGACTTCACGATCTCCACTTCGGCATCGTGCTCCAGATAGTTCAGCGTGGTCACGATGTTCCAGCGGTCCATCTGGCCCTGGTTCAGCTGTTGCGTGCCGTGATAGAGGCCCGTCGTATCGCCGAGGCCAACCGTGTTGGTGGTCGAGAACAGGCGGAAATACGGGTTCGGTGCGATCACGCGGTTCTGGTCCAGCAGGGTCAGCTTGCCGGAGCTTTCCAGAACGCGCTGGATGACGAACATCACGTCCGGACGGCCGGCATCGTATTCGTCGAAAGTGATCGCCACCGGGCGCTGAAGGGCCCATGGCAGGATGCCTTCGCGGAATTCGGTGATCTGCTGGCCGTCTTTCAGGACGATGGCGTCCTTGCCGACCATGTCGATCCGGCTGACATGGCTGTCGAGGTTGACCCGGATCATCGGCCAGTTGAGGCGCGCGGCCACCTGTTCAATGTGAGTGGATTTCCCGGTGCCGTGATAGCCCTGCACCATGACCCGGCGGTTGTGCTCGAAGCCTGCGAGGATCGCCAGCGTCGTCTGCGGGTCGAACCGGTAGGCGTCGTCAATCTCCGGGACATATTCGGTGCGGGTCTTGAAGCCATGCACCACCATGTCCGTATCGAGGCCGAACACCTTGCGGACATTGATTTTCTCGGTCGGCTCCATGCCGTCCAGGGCGGTGGTGTCACTCATTACGGTCATTGCAAATATCTCAGGCTTCGGGAGGTCTAATCATACATCTAGGCTTCTAGCACGGCTACGTGTCCGGGCTAGTGCGACGTAGGGTAAATCCTGCAGCTGTTTCGGCCAGCTAGCGGTCTTCCGGGGCCGGTGCGCCAGAGCCCATATCGGCGATCCACTTCCAGCTGCCGTCCTCCTGACGCTGCCAGACCGTGATATATTTGCCGTAGGATGCCCCTTCCTGCCCTTCCCGTGTGTAGGTGGCGTAGCCCCAAGTATAGCCGAAATCGCCGCCCTGCCCGGCATGGGCGGCTTCCGGTGCCCATTCCACGATCATCTCCTCCGGCCACTGGGACGTCCACGCTTCGACGGCGGCCTTGCCCGTTTCCGGCACCCCGGCAGACGGGAAAATCGTGACATCCTCGGCGGCGAACTCGACAAAGGCCGGACCGGCGCCGATCTCCAGTGCCCGGGCGGCAAAGGCCCGGTCGGCGGCGAGAAGCGCCTGTTCCGTGTTGGCGGGGGCGGAAACGGTGGCACAAGCGGCAAGGCCCATCGCCGGCAGGGCGATGAGACGCAGCTTAAAAGGAGGCATGCGCCTCTCCTTTGATTTGTACCCCTACTGGCCCTCAGCCGTGCTGGAATCATACACGATCTTGCCGCCGACAACAGTCATCACGGTTTTCGCATCGAGGATTTCCGCTTCCGGCACGGTCATCAGGTCGATGTCGAAGACGGTGAAGTCTGCGAGCTTTCCGGCTTCGATCGTGCCGAGGTCGTCTTCCTGGAAGGCCGCATAGGCGGCGGCCGAGGTGAAGAGGGCGAGCGCCTGCTCGCGGGTCAGCTTCTGTTCCGGGTGCCAGCCTTCGCCTTCGAAGCCTTTCAGGTCTTTCCGGGCCACGGCGGCATAGAACTCGATCAGCGGCGAGCCGACTTCCACCGGGGCATCGGAGCCGCCGGCCACAACAGCGCCGTCATCGATCAGCGTTTTCCAGGCATAGGCGCCGGCCAGGCGGTCCATGCCGAGGCGGGACGGGGCGAAGTGAAGGTCGCCAATGGCATGGCTCGGCTGCATGGAGGCGATCAGGCCAAGCGCACCGACACGGGCAATGTCGGTCGGGGCGAGGATCTGGGTATGTTCGATGCGCCAGCGCTTCTCAGGCGGGTAGCCGCCCGCCTCATAGATATCGAGGAGGCGCTGATTGGCGAGATCGCCGATGGCGTGGACCGCCACCTGAATGCCGGCCTCGTCGGCGCGTTTCATGAAGTCAGCCAGGTCTTCATCGGTAATCAGGGAGAGGCCGGACGTGTCCGGGCGGTCGGAATAAGGCTTGATCAGCTGGGCCCCGCGCGAGCCGAGCGCGCCGTCCATATAGAGCTTGATGGCGTGGTTGGTGATCGTCGGCGCCTCATAGTCCTGCGCGGCGGCCAGTGCCATGCCCTCTTCGGTCGCGTCGAAGGCGTTCCAAAGGCGGAGGGGCATTTTCCCCTCCCCGGCCAGTTCCAGCATGATCGGCGCCTCGTCCGGGCCGACGCTCATATTGTGCACACCCGTCCAGCCGCGCGAGACATAGACCTTCGCACCGGTTTCCAGAGCCAACGCCTTGGCGGCGGCATCCGGTTCGGTCCACAAGGATGAGAGCAGGCGCTGCGCATTGTCGATCATCATGCCAGTGGCGTGGCCGTCCGCATCGCGTTCGATGGCGCCGCCATCCGGGTTTTCGGTCTCGTCGGTGATGCCGGCCGCCGTCAACGCGGCAGTGTTCACGACCATGGCGTGGCCATCGGCGCGGGAGAGGATGACCGGATTGTCCGGGCTGACGGCATCGAGGTCTGCCGCAGACGGCATGCGGCCTTCCGGCCAGCCGGTCTCGATCCAGCCGCGGCCGTACAGAAGAACGCCCGGCTCCATGCCCTCAAGTTCGGCGCCGATCCGGGTGACCAGCTCCGCAATGGAGGCCGTGCCTTCGAGGGTGAGGTTCAGCTCCCGCTGGCCAATGCCCATCAGGTGGGCATGGGCATCGGTAAAGCCCGGATACATGAAGGCGCCCTTGAGATCGACGAGATCGATCTCGGCCTCGTCCCAGTCTTCCGACAGCGGCGGCGCCGTGCCGACGATGCGGCCATCTTCGCCGACCACGACGGCATCGACGGTCGGAAGATCAGGATTTCCGGTATAGATCGTGCCGCCGGTGAAGACGGTCAGGCGTTGCGCCGGCTCTGTCTCTGCCGCCTCTGGTGTCTGGCCCGTACTACAGGCCGCAAGGGTCAGGGCTAGGGCGAGACTGGCAATGCGCAACATCTAGGACCTCCATCGATCATCGGCCCTTGTCCTGCCACGTGTTCTGATGGCGGGCAAAAGAAAAGCGCGCCAGAATTGGCGCGCTGTTCCGTTTCTGCAATTTTCACCGCAGCTATGGGCAGATATCAGGCAACGGCCTTTTTGGCGATATCGCGCTTGATCTTGAGGGCCTTGGCCGACAGCGTGTCGTCCTTGGCTTTGGCCAGGAAGCCGTCGAGGCCGCCCAGCTTGTCGACGGTGCGCAGGGCCGAAGCCGTGATGCGCATCGGGAAGTTCTGGTTCAGCGCTTCGGAGTGAAGCGTGACGCGCACAAGGTTCGGACGGAAAATCCGCTTCGTCTTGACTTGGGAGTGGCTGACACGGTGGCCGACCATCGGCTTGGTGCCGGTAAGTTCACACTCGCGGGACATGGTCTCGCTCCAATAAATGGGTCTTATCTCGAAGGCGCGCTGTTAAAACGCCGGAGGCCTGCCTGTCAACTCTGCTTTGCGGCGATTCCTCAGTTCCGGCGGCCTGTAACTGCTTGTCACAAGGTTTGACCTCAAATCCGCCAGATTGCGGCGTGAAAACGGCAGCCTTGTTCAGGCAGCGTTGGCCCCCAATGCTTATATAGGGCAAAACAGAGTGTCCGGACCTTCCGCCGGACAGGAAACGGTACAGTTCAGATGATGAAACGTTCGATCTTCCTTGCATCCGCCGCCGCGCTTGCCCTGACAGGGCTCGCCACGGCCGGCCTCGCCGCTGCGGACAAGTCCCCCGCCCCGACCAATGCGTCCGGCGCCATCCTCACCAATGTGAAGGCCGGCACGCCGACGCGGATGGAGTATGAACTGCGCGCCAAGGCCTATATCTTCTTCATTCCGGCAACCGGGCGGGCAACGTTCACGACAGACCTGATGCCCGACCGCTACACGATCGATTCCCGCGTGAAGGTCACCGGCATCGCGGACTGGTTCGTCAATTACGACATGAACATCCATGCCGAAGGCGAAACCCGGGACAATGAACTGAAGACCCGCACCTATGTTTCGCAGAACAAGGACGGGAAAAAGAACCGCAAGGTGGAGCTCGCCATCAGCGAGACCGACTTCACCATGAACGCGACCCCGCGCTTCGGGAATCTCGGCGATCCCGCCGCAACCACTGAACAGGTGCTGAAGACGAATGATCCGATCACCGCGCTGATCACCTTCGCGCTTGAGCCCCGCGCCCCGGGCGAAGACCCGTGCGGCGGCCCGATCCGTATCTTTGACGGGCGGCAGCTGACCTATCTCCACCTCAAGAATGCGGGCACGAAGCGGGTCGATACGCCGGTCTGGACTGGCGAGGCCATCGAGTGCCACGTCACCATGGACAAGATCGCCGGCTACAAGAAGGGCGAAGCGGACAATGACAATCTGACCGGCATCGACGGCCCGCTGCGCATGTGGCTCGCCCCGCTGGACAATGGCGCCTCCGTCCCGATCAAGATTGCCGCCGATTCCAAGAAAATCGGTGATGTAACCCTGACGGCGAAGACCCTGCGCTTCGAACCGCTGGTGACAACCGAGGCAGCGGCCGGACAGAACGTGGCAGAGAACTAGACCTTTTTGGGCAGGCGCCTCAGCGCCGCGATCAGGTCACTCATATCCTCAGGAAGGGGCGCTTCGAACCGGAGCGCCTCTTTCGTTATGGGATGGATGAAGCCAAGCACCGCCGCGTGCAGCGCCTGGCGCGGAAAGGCGCGCGCGGCATCGAAGCCGGCATCCCGGCCCGGCCCGCTGCCGAGCACCGAGACGCCCTTGTGGCGGCCATAGATCGGATCGCCGACCAGCGGCGTGCCGATATGCGCCATGTGAACGCGGATCTGGTGCGTTCGCCCGGTCTCCAGCCGGCATTCGACCAGCGCCGCTGAAGGAAAATTCGTGCCCTTCTCGCGGATGCCGAACGTCTCCAGCGTCTTGTAGTGCGTCACGGCATGGCGCCCGAACCCGGCTTCGGGGTTCTTGACCACCGCCATCTTTTTCCGGTCACCTGAAGACCGCGCGAGATGCTCGTCCACCGTACCCTGCGAGGGTCTCGGTGCCCCGCGCGTCACGGCGAGATAGGCGCGTTCGATGTCGTGCATGCTGAACAGGGCCGACAGGCCAAGATGGGCCGGTTCGGTTTTGGCGGCGACCAGGACGCCCGTCGTCAGCTTGTCGATCCGGTGCACGATGCCCGGCCGCTCCACGCCGCCGATGCCTGAAAGCTGGCCCTGGCAATGGAACAGCAGCGCATTGACCAGCGTCCCGTCATGGCTGCCCGGCGCGGGATGCACGGCCATGCCGGACGGTTTGTTGATGACGATCAGATGCTCGTCCTCGAACAGCACGTCGAGCGGGATGTCCTGCGGCTCAGGTGTGGCGGCCACCGGTTCCGGCACGGCGACGGCATATTCCGCGCCCGCCACGACAGGCTTTTTCGGATTGGTTTCTGCCGTGCCGTCCATCGTCACCGCCCCGTCTAGAATCAGGGCTTTCAGGCGGGAGCGCGACAGGTCGTCGGCCGCCGCGGCGAGGAAAACATCGAGGCGTTTGCCGGCATCGTCGGGCGCAGCGGTGAAGGTCAGTTTGTGAGTCGGGCGGGTCATCGCGCGGCTTATAGACGAAAGGTGAGGCGTGCGTCATGCTATTGTCTCGAACCGGCGCTAGACCGGCCCCGCCCAGTTGGAGGATACCCCATGACAAACGTCACACGCCGCGGCCTGCTTGGTGCTGCCGCCACCGGAACGCTCAGCCTTGCCGCCTGCGCCACCCCGGCCCCGAAAACCGCCCCGGCCGGCTATGCCGGTGAAGTCGAGTTCCTCCACGGCGTGGCCTCCGGCGACCCGCTGACCGACCGCGTTATCCTGTGGACCCGCGTGACGCCAAAAACCGGCGACGGCGCCATCCCGGTCAAATACGAAGTGTTCGGCCAGGACGGCAGCCTCGTCACCTCCGGCATGCTGAGCGCCGATGCCGCGCATGATTTCTGCGTCAAGGCCGACGCGAAAGGCCTGAAGCCGGCAACGGTCTACACCTACAAATTCACCGCCATGACCGAAGGCGGCGATGTCACCTCCCCGACCGGGCGCACGCGCACCACGGCGGCCTCCGGCGATACGCCGGTCAAGATGATCGTCATCTCCTGCTCCAACTGGCAGTTCGGCTATTTCAACGCCTACAAAGCCCTGTCGGAAGAGCCCGATGTCGATGCGATCCTGCACCTTGGCGATTACATCTACGAATACGGCATTGACGGCTATGGCGGTGAGATCGCCGAGAAGCTCGGCCGGCAGCACGATCCGATTACGGAATGTATCACCCTGTCGGACTATCGCCGCCGTCACGCCCAGTACAAGACCGACCCGAACCTGCAGGCCGCCCATGCCGCCGCGCCGTGGATCTGCACCTGGGACGACCATGAAAGCGCCAATGATTCCTACCGTACCGGCGCGCAGAACCATAATCCGGAAGAGAATGAAGGCAGCTGGTCGGATCGCAAGATGGCCGCCATCCAGGCCTATTTCGAATGGATCCCGATCCGCGAACCGGAAGCCGGCAACATCACGTCCGCCGTTTGGCGCAGCTTCGAATTCGGTGATGTGGCCTCGGTCCACGCACTGGAATCGCGCCTGACCGGCCGCTCGCCGGAACTGGAATGGTACTCGGTCGTGACCGGTAATCCGTCTCAGGAAGAGATGATGGCCCGGATTCAGGCGAAACTGGCCGAAGTCAACGATCCCACCCGCACCATGCTGGGCGCCGAACAGGAAGCCTGGCTGGAAGGCGAGCTTGGCAAATCCGTCGCCGACGGAAAAACCTGGCAGGTGCTGGCCAATCAGGTGATCATGGCCAAGGTGGCCCTGCCGAAGATGGGCGAAGTCCTCACGCCCGAACAGATCGCCGCGCAGGACAGCCCCTATGTCGAAGGCATGGTCGGCTTCTCCGCCCTCGGCCTGCCGTTCAATCTGGACGCCTGGGACGGCTTCCCGGCCGCCCGCGAACGTCTCTACACGTCCGCGAAGAAAACCGGCGCGCGCCTCGTCACGGTCACCGGCGACACGCACACGGCCTGGGCCAACACGCTGCACGACGCAGCGGGCGACCAGCGCGGCGTGGAATTCGGCTGCACCTCGATCACGTCACCTGGCATGGGATCCGTCATCAAGGACGTGCCGAACCTCGGCCAGCTGTTCACAGACGCCAACAAGGAAGTCGACTGGCACGACCCGTTCGGCCATGGCTATATCGTGATGACGCTGACCCCGGACACAGCGCATGCGGAGTTCAAGAAAGTCTCCGGCATCCTCAGCAATGACTGGACGCTGGAATCTGTCTCGGCATGGAAAGCCGAAGCCGAAGACGGCGGCATGACAGACCTTAAACCCGCCTGATCAGTCCAGAATACCGGCGAGGCCTGACCGGCCCCCATCGAGGTGCATCACCTCGCCGGTAATGATGGCGGCCTCCGGAGAGGCCAGGAAGGCGGCGGCATCGGCAATCTCGTCGGCGAGCGCGGCGCGGCCCAGCGGTGTGCGCTTGCCGGTCCAGGATTCCATTTTTTCCTCACGCGGACGGATCGCCACGATGGCGTTCACGCGGATACCGGCCTCGGCCAGGTCGAGCGATCCGGCGCGGACAACCCCCAGAACACCGGCCTGCGTCACCGATTCGGTGAACCGCCCCGGCATGGTGGCGAGGGCGGAATAGGAGAGGACGAAGGTCACCGTACCGCGCTGGCGGATGCGTTCGGCTCCGCTCGTCGGCAGGTCTGCCTGATCGGCAATCCGCTCGGCAAAAACCTTGAGGCTCTGGGCGGCGCCGCGAACGGTACGGGCCAATGCCTTGTCGAATTTCTCCTGCTGGAAATCATGGATCGAATCGGGATCGTCGATGCTGGGAATGACGATCAGATTGTCGATCCGGCCAAAGCCTTCGACGGCCGCGGCCACGGCGTTGCGCAGGCCCAGCTTCGTATGCAGGTCGCCGAGATGCAGCAGCACTTTCTCCGGCATGGCGTTCTGCGCCGTCAGCATACGGTCACCGCTGGAATCGGCGGCGAGCACATTGTGCCCCAGTTCGTGGAACCGGCGCGCGACGGCATCGCCGACTTCGCGGCCCAGTCCTAGGATGGCGGTTACGGGAGAGCCCACGGCGGTCAATCTTCTTCCGTGTCGCGTACTGCGCGCAGATCGTCGCCCAGCACGGTCAGCCGGTCATTCAGCCGGTGCATCGCGGCCAGCAGCTCGGTCAGCAGCCGCACGACGAGGAACAGGAATGCGAGAAAAACAGCGGCGCCGAGAACTTCGACGCAGGCACTAATGAAATGCCCGGTGAAAAAGCGCCCGAGCCCGCGTAGCACTGCCACCACGCCCAGGGCGGCCAGCAGAAGATTGAAAATACCCGCCGCCTGGCGGATCACGCCAAGGCTGAGCGATTTGTCCTGATCGAAAATGTCCCGCATGGAACCGGTCCTTTCGCCTGCTGCAATCAACGGCGAAAGGACCTGAGGTCCATTCAGCCGTTAGCTGGCTTCAAGCCATCGCAGCTCTTCTTTAATCTTGAGTTTCCGTCGCTTGAGGTCTTTGAGGCGGAGGGCGTCTGCAGCCGGGCGTTTTTCTTCTTCTTCGATTTTCTGGTCCAGCTTACGGTGCTTGTTTGCGAGCTCACTGATCCGGCCCTGTAGCGACATATCTGCCTCCTTCTTGCTAGTTAAGTGGCTGTGTCCTAACGGCAACACTTAAGCACAAGGTTTGCGGTTCGTCACCCTGATCTCAAATGAATCCTCCTTTAGATTCGGACTCCGCCTCACTTGCGGGCAGACCGCCCGCTTTTCCTGTGCGCCTTCTGTGCAAACATCGCCTGATCGGCCCGTGCGATGAGGTGCTGGGCGTCTTCGCCAGGCTGCCAGGCGACCACGCCGCAGGAGGCACCGATGCGCAAGCCGCGGTCTGGCGCATCGTCAGCGCCGCGCACCGTCAACGCATCGATCTGCTCGGTCAGCTGGAGGGCCTTGCGCTCTGAATCGGCCAGCGTCGCCTGCGACAGGACGATGCCGAACTCGTCGCCGCCGAGGCGGCCGACAATATCGGTGTCCCGCGTCAGGCCCAGCAGGATTTCCGAGACTTTCAGCAGGACTGCATCGCCCGTGGCATGGCCGTAAATGTCGTTGACTGGCTTGAAATGGTCGAGATCGGTGAAAATCAGGCTCAGCGGCGTGCCGAACCGGCTCGCCAGCGCGATCTCCCGGCGGACTTCGCGCTCGAAAGCACGCCGGTTGAACATCGGACAGAGGGCATCATTGTCGGCCAGCAATTCGGCCTCAGACAGGGACTTGCGTGCCCCGGCCAGCTCTTCGCGCAAGGAAATCACCTCATCGCACAGCGCCTCGATTGCCGCGCGGGTGTGCCGGTCCACCGCCTCAAGATCGACCCCCAGAATGTCGATCAGCGCGCGCCGCCGGTCTGCCTGCAGGGAAAAGCCATCATCTGCCATTTCATGACGATACTTGCAGTCCCGCGCCTTGTAGAGCGAGTTCTCCCAGCAGGCGGCAGTTGACGAGGCAGGCCGCCTGCATATGGTGCGCGCTTTCCGCCAGCGAGGAAGCCATGGCAACAAGCGAATCCCCCAAGGTCGGCATCATTATGGGTAGCCAGTCGGACTGGCCCGTGATGAAGGAAGCGGCTCGCCTGCTGGGCGAGCTTGGTGTGGCCTATGAAGCCCGGATTGTCTCAGCGCACCGCACGCCGGACCGGCTGGTCAGCTATGCCAAGGACGCGAAGGGCCGCGGCCTGAAAGTGATTATCGCGGGCGCCGGCGGGGCTGCGCACCTGCCCGGCATGACCGCGTCCATGACCCCCCTGCCCGTGCTGGGTGTGCCGGTCCAATCGAAAACCCTGTCCGGCCTCGACAGCCTGCTCTCCATTGTCCAGATGCCGCGCGGCGTGCCGGTCGGCACCCTCGCCATCGGCGAAGCGGGCGCGGTGAATGCCGGCATCATGGCCGCCTCCATCGTGGCGCTGGAAGATGACAGCGTCGCGGCAAAGCTTGACGCCTACCGTCAGGCGCAGACCGATGGGGTCGGGGAGACGCCGGAAGGATGACCCCCGTCGCGCCAGGCAGCGTTATCGGGATCCTTGGCGGCGGCCAGCTCGGCCGCATGCTGGCCAACGCCGCGCAGCGCCTTGGCTTCGATGTCGACATCTATTGCCCGGAAGACAATCCGCCCGCCGCCCGTGTGGCCCGCCATCACTGGAAAGGCGCCTATGATAACAAGGCCTTGCTGACCGAGTTCGCCGAGGCCTGCGCCGTTGTCACGCTGGAATTCGAGAACATCCCCGTCATCGCCGCTGACGTCATTGAGGCCACAGGCCACCATCTTTACCCCGGGGCCAAATCGCTCGCGGTGTCGCAGGACCGGGCCGAAGAGAAGGCCTTCCTGAACGATATCGGCATCGCCACGGCGGACTATCGCGTGATCAATTCAGATCATGACATTGCCAAAGCCCTGCCGGAGCTGGGCGGAACCGGACTGCTGAAGACCCGCCGCGACGGCTATGACGGCAAGGGCCAGGCCTGGGTTCGCTCCCCCGATGACATCGCCGCCGCCTGGGCCGGGGTCGGCGCTGCGCCCTGCGTGCTGGAAGCGCCTGTCCCGTTCGAGCGCGAAATCTCTGTCATCGTCGCCCGTTCCAGCCAGGGTGAGACCGCCACCTGGGCCCCGCCGCGCAATGTGCACCGGGATGGCATTCTCGCCACCTCCACCGCGCCGTCGGGTCTGCCGCTGGACGTGGAACAGGCCGCCCGGGAGAAAGCCATCGCGCTGGTCGATGCGCTGGGCCATGTCGGCGTGCTGGCGCTGGAACTGTTCGTATTGCCGGATGGCGGCCTGCTGGCGAATGAATTTGCCCCGCGCGTGCACAATTCCGGCCACTGGACGCCGGAAGCCTGCCAGACCGGCCAGTTCGAACAGCATATCCGCGCCATTTGCGGCTGGCCGCTGGGCGATACGCGCCGCCTGTTCGATGCCGAGATGGAAAACCTGATCGGCGAGGCGGGCAATGTGGACCCCGCCACCCTTGCCCCCGGCGACGTGCTGACCCTTTATGGCAAGCACGAGGCCCGCCCCGGCCGCAAGATGGGCCACATCACCCGCAGACTTGCCCCCCGGAAGGCCTGAAACCTAGGACTGACGCCATGCTGCTTCCCGTTTCGACCTGGCAGGACATCGAATCCTGGCTGAAAACATCCCGCACCATCCTGATCCCGATCGGGTCCATGGAACAGCACGGGCCGAACGGCTTTATCGGCACCGATGCGCTGTGCCCGGAAATCATCGCCCGCCATGCCGAAGCGAAGGCACCAGACGAGATTCTGGTCGGCCCGACTTTCTCGGTCGGCTGCGCGCAGCACCATCTGGGCTTTCCGGGCACGATCACGCTGCGCCCCTCCACGATGATCGCCGCCATGGCGGACTGGACCGAGAGCCTGATCAGGCACGGCTTCGAGCGGATCTACTGGCTGAACGGCCATGGCGGGAACGTCGCCACGATCCAGGCGGCCTTCTCCGAGATTCATGCCCGGCGCAGCTTCGACCCGCGCGGCGCAGACAACCGCCCAGGCCTGGAGCTGAAATTGCGCAATTGGTGGGATTTCTCGCCGGTCATGCAGCTCTGCAACCAGCTCTATCCGGTCGGCCATGGCAGCCACGCGACGGCGTCTGAAGTATCGGTCACCTATTTCGGCTATCCGGACCGGGCCCGGCCGGAGGTAGAAATGAGCCCGAAAATCGCGCCCAACGGCAAGATCGGCGACGCGGTGCAATACCGCCGCGACTTCCCGGATGGCCGCATCGGCTCGGACCCGACCCAGTCGAATGCCGAAGACGGGGCAAAGATCGTCGAGGCCGCCGCGAAAGCCGTTCTGGACGAGGTGAAACGCTTCGCGGCGTAACCCAACCTTACTGACAGCGTAATTTTCCAAAGTCTGGCCAGACGCGGCCAAGGGCGGTATCAGAATCTTCCAATGGAAAGAGGCGTCTGAACCAGAGAATGCTCGACATTCAAGGTCTGGAGAAAAGTTTTGGCGCCAAGCGCGCCGTGCAGGGCGTTTCATTCACGCTTGAGAAGGGCACGGTGCTTGGCTTTCTCGGTCCGAACGGGGCCGGCAAGTCCACAACCATGCGCATGATTGCCGGCGTTCTGGAGCCGGATTCGGGCGACGCGCTGATCAATGGCAAATCCATCGTCTCTCACCGCCGGCAGGCGCAGGCCGCGCTCGGCTATCTGCCGGAGGGCGCGCCGCTTTATGAAGACATGACCCCGCCGGAATTCCTGAATTTCATGGCCGCCGCCCGCAAGATCGAACGCAGCAAGCGCAAGGATGCCGTCGAGCGCGCCATTGCGGACGCCCGTATCACGACCGTGGCAAGCCAGCGGATCGGGTCACTCTCCAAGGGCTATCGCCGGCGTGTGGGCCTCGCCGGGGCGATCCTGCACGACCCGCCGGTCCTGCTGCTGGACGAGCCGACCGATGGCCTCGACCCCAACCAGAAACGCGCCGTGCGCGCCCTGATCGCGCGGATGGCCCCGACCAAGGCAATCCTCATCTCCACCCACACGCTGACCGAAGTGCCCGCCATGTGCACACGCGCCATCGTGGTCGACCGCGGCATGATCGTTGCCGACGGCACGCCGGAAGAGCTGGCGAAGAAATCCGATGACGGATCGCTGGAAGGCGCCTTCATGCGCCTGACCGACCAGGCCGAGGCGAACGCACGATGATGGAGTTCCTTCGCCAGCAGATGGGCGGCTTCGGCGCGACCTACCGGCGTGAGCTTGGCGCCTATTTCGCCACGCCCATGGCCTATGTCTTCCTCGCCGTCTTCCTGCTTGCCGTCGGCGTGTTCACCTGGGAGGCCGGGAATTTCTTCGGCGCAGGCTCGGCAGACCTGTCGACCTTCTTCGTCTGGCACCCCTGGCTTTACATGATCTTCCTGCCGGCGCTGGCGATGCGCCTCTGGGCAGACGAGCAGGGCGCGGGAACGGATGAGCTGTTGCTGTCGCTGCCGCTCGGCATGCCGGGGCTGGTCCTCGGCAAGCTGTGTGCGGCGTGGACAGTGGCCGGTGTCGGCCTGCTGCTGACCTTCCCGATGTGGATCACGGTGAATTACCTTGGCGGGCCGGACAATACCGCCATCGCGCTGACCTATCTGGTCAGCTTCCTGATGGCGGGCGCCTATCTCTCCATCGGATCGGCCGTGTCGGCCCTGACCGGCAGCCAGGTGACGGCCTTCGTCATCAGTGTCCTGATCGCCTTTGCCTTCACCGCCGCCGGCTGGCCGCTGGTGCTCTCGACCGTGAAAGCGGTGTTCGGCACAGGCTTTGCCGACCTTGTCGCGCAGTTCTCCTTCCTCACCCAGTTCGAGGGCGCCCAGCGCGGCGTGCTGGAATTACGCTCGGTCATGTTCTTCCTCGGCTTCACCGCCTTCTGGTCCATCCTCAATGGCCTCTGGGCCGCCCGCCAGAGGCTCAGCTGAGATGAAGTCGAAGCATTACCTCCTCATTGCAACAGCGCTGGTGACCGTCATTTTCGTGGCGGGAAACCTGCTCGCGCAGAGAGTGCTGACCGGCGTCCAGATCGATTTCACCCAGAACCACCTTTACTCGCTGTCGAAGGCGACAAAGGAGAAACTGTCGGACATTGCCGAACCGGTGGACATCACGCTCGTCTATTCGCGCAGCGTCGGACAGGACTATCCGGCCGTGCGTGCCTATGCCGCCCGCGTGCGGGAATTGCTGAAAGCCTATGAGGCCCAGTCCGGCGGAAATGTCCGGGTGCGGGAGATCGATCCTTCTCCCTTCTCGACCGCGGAAGACGAAGCGCTGGCGGCCGGGATCACCGCCATCGACACGAATGGTGACGATCCGCTCTATTTCGGAATCATCGGGCACAACACGATCGACGACCAGCGGGTGATCCCCTTCCTTGCGCCGGAACGGGAAGTCACGCTGGAATATGATCTCACCCGCATGGTCGCGCGTCTGGACGATCCCGACCCGCCGCGCGTCGGTATCCTGACCACGTTGCCAGGCATGTCCGCGCCGGGCGGACAGGGCGGCTACACGCTTCTGGCGGACATCGACCGGTCTTTCGAGATCGTCCCGATTGCCGACAACTTCCAGTCCCTGCCATCCGATCTCGACGTCCTTCTGGTCGCACATCCCCCGCCCCTGTCGGATCGTCAGGAATGGCTGATCGACCAGTTCGTGCTGCGCAAGGGCCGCGCCGTGTTCCTCGTTGACCCGGCGGCCAAGACGGCCGTCGGACAGGGCCTGTTCGACGTGTCCACCGCGGAGGCGAAGTCCGATCTCGGACTGTTGGGCGATTCCTGGGGCATTTCGCTGTCCATGGATGCTGTCGCCGATGCGGCAGGGTCCCTGCCCGTGCCGGTTGATCTGGGCGATGGCCGGGTCGAGGAACAGGCCCACCCGCTGTTCATCGCCGCGCCGGCCGGCGACATGAACCAGGACGACCTGATCACCGCCGACCTAACCCGCGCTGTCAATTTCGGCGCGCCGGGCGCGCTGGTCACCTCCGAGCTGCCGGCGGACGTGACCTTCTCTCCCCTGATCGAGACCGGGCCCAGCCCCTCCTATATCGATGCCGACCGGGCCGTGCGCGACATGACCCCGTCCGACACACTGAAAGCCTACCAGACCCAGCCGGGGCCGCTGGTGCTGGCCGCGCGCCTCTCCGGGCCGCTGGTCACCGCCTTCCCCGCCGGTGCGCCAGCGCTGGAGGAACCGTCCGACCCCGTCATGGCCGAGCTCGCGCGGGCCGACGCCGCCAACGCCCCGCCGCACATCTCCGCCAGCCAGACGGACGCCGAACTCGTCTTCATCGCCGATGTCGATTTCATTGCGGACGATTTCTACATCGTGCCCGGACGCGGCATCGTGGTGGCCGACAATGGCGCGCTGGTCCTGAATGCGCTGGACGCGCTCGCGGGCGGCGGGGAACTTTCCCGTCTGCGCTCACGCGCGCCGAGCCTCAGGCCCATGACGCGGATCGACGATATGCGCGCGTCTGCTGAAGCGATCTATTTCCGTCAGCAGGCCGAACTGGAAGCGAGCCTCAACGAAGCCCAGGGCCGGTTGGAGGAATTGCAGGCAATCGGCTCCACCGATGGCTTCTTCCAGGGCGACGAGGCCGCTGATCTGACCGACGACGAGCGGACCGAACTGGCCGAGCTGCGCGAGCGGATCGTGACGCTGCGCGGCGAACTGCGGGCCATCGAACGCGACTACCGCCACGACATCGACCGGATGGAAGCGACGCTGAAAGCCATCAATATCTGGGGCGGCCCGATCCTGATTGCGCTGGCCGGCCTGCTCGTCTGGCGCCGCCAGCAAGCCCGCGCGCGGAGGGAGTCATGACAGAGCTCCGCCAGCGCCAGCGGCGCAAACGCCTGCAGATCCTCGGCGCAGCCGCAGCCGTGCTGACAGTCCTCGCCGTGCTCGTGAATATGGATTTCCGGGGTGGCCCGGCGCAGACCGGACGGACCGGCCAGCCCGTTCTGCCGGACTTCGCCGCAACCCGCGCCGAAGCGACGGAAATCCGTGTGACGCTGGCCGACGAATCCTACCGTCTGCTGAACACGGCCGATGGCTGGACGCTGGAAGGGTCGAATGGCTATCCCGTCCGCGCCGACCGGCTGGCGGACCTCGCGACCGGGCTTGGCGAACTGACCTGGGGCGAAGCGCGCACGCGCGATCCGGACAAGCTGAACCGGGTCGGCCTCGGCGATCCGCGCAAGGGCGGCACCGGCGCGCTGATCGAGCTGGCCAATAGCGATGGTGAGGTGACCGCATCCATCGTCACCGGGCGCAAGGGAGAGCATCTTTATGCGCGCCGGCCGGACGAGATGCAGGCCTATCGCGTCACCGGGGACCTGCCACCGCTCTACAATGGCGATGCCTGGCTGGACCTCGATATTATCGACATCAGCCCGGATGCCGTCTCCGCCGTGCGCCTGTTCGACAGATATGGCGAGAGCCTTTACCTGCAGCGCGCCGTCGGGACGAGCGAACGCAGTTTCCGTCCCGGGCCGCCCTATCAGGACTTCCGCCTGATCAGCCGGCTGGCCGCCTCAACCCCTGCCCTCGCCCTGACGCGTTTCCAGCCCATCGGCGTGAAACCGGCGGCCGACCTGACGACGCGCCCGGTCGGACGGCACATCACGGAAACGCATGACGGGCTGGAAGTGGAAGTCGAAGCCTATCGCGAGCCCGATGGCTTCTTCGTCACGCTTCGCGCCATTGAGGCCGGCGAAGGCGCCCACCGGGGCAGCACGATCAATGACAAGGCCACAGGCTGGGCATTCGAACTGTCGGAATATGACTGGAACGATTTCACACCGGCGGTCAGCTCCATCGTCCGTCCGCCGGAAATCGCGGTGCCGGAAGCCCCCTGAGCTTACTCTGCGGCCGGCGGATCCAGCGGCAGCGTGGCCAGCACAGGCCCGAAGCCGGCTTCCTGCACGATCAGCGCGCAATGCGAATGGCAGACGGGCAGCGTGATCTGGGTGCGCCCGCCAAGCCAGGGCCCGAGCGCGGTAACCTGCGTCACGGGATGAACCATGTCGGTCGTGTTGTCTTCGCCGTCCAGGTAATCGACATACCAGATGTCGGTCAGGCCATCGGCCTTGCCGCTCAGCTCCACCCCTTCTCCCTTGCGCACAAGACGCACGCCGGCCGGCGTTTCCTTGCTGGCCTTGGAGATGGCGGTTTCGACCTTGCCGGGCTTGTTGCCCGGGCATTGTTCGACGCCGTTATAGACGGTCTGCGGCGTATAGGGCCCGCGCAGGCGGAACCGGTCGACATAGGCGCGCTGGCGCTCTTTCGACTCACCCATGGCCATGGGGTCCTTGCCGCCCAGATAGTCCCAGTAATCCACCGACCAGGTGAGGATCAGGACATCGTCGCGGGCTTCCTCCACCGCCTTCAGCGTCGCATGTGCCTTCGGACAGGCCCGGCAATTCTGGGATGCGAAGAGCTCAATGAGGGTCGGCGACTCCGCCTGGGCGGCGGGGACGGCGACGGGCGACAGGACGAAAAGGGCTGCGAGCAGGCGTTTCATAGCGGTTTTATGTATAGATCACCCTTGCCCTGACAACACAATCACAGCGGTGTGAGGGCTGCAAAAAACCCCCACAGCGCCTGCTGCGGGGGTTCTGAAGATGTGTTCCGGTCAGCCGCCTCAGGCAGCGCCGCGCGCCAGGTTGCGCAGCACATAGTGCAGGATGCCGCCATTGCGGTAGTAGTCCAGCTCGTTCTCGGTATCGATGCGGACCACCGTGTTGGCGGTGAAGGTCGTGCCGTCTTCACGGGTGATCTTCACTTCCATCGACTGGCGCGGCTTGATGTTGCCGATGCCTTCGATGGTCACCTGCTCCTTGCCGGTCAGGCCGAGGGCGCCAACGCTTTCGCCTTCCGCAAACTCCAGCGGCAGGACGCCCATGCCGATCAGGTTGGAGCGGTGGATCCGCTCGAAGCTGCCAGCGATCACGGCGCGGACGCCCAGGAGGACGGTGCCTTTGGCAGCCCAGTCACGCGAAGATCCGTTGCCGTAGAGGTCGCCGGCAAACACGACCAGCGGCGTACCTTCAGCCTCGTACTTCATGGCGGCATCATAGATCGGCATCTGTTCGCCGTCCGGATAGTGGATCGTTACGCCGCCTTCGACACCCGGAACCATCTGGTTCTTGATGCGGATATTGGCGAAGGTGCCGCGCATCATGACTTCATGGTTGCCCCGGCGCGAGCCGTAGGAGTTGAAGTCCAGCGGCGAGACCTGGTGTTCCTGCAGGTAGATGCCAGCCGGGCTGGAGGCCTTGATCGAACCGGCCGGAGAAATGTGGTCGGTGGTGATCGAGTCGCCGAAGACGGCAAGCACGCGGGCATCCTTCACATCGGTCGGCGCATCCACGTCGAGGGTCATGCCTTCGAAGTAAGGCGGGTTCTGGACATAGGTCGAGGCAGGCGGCCAGCTATAGGTCTGTCCGCCGGAGACTTCGATGCCCTGCCAGTGCTCGTCGCCCTTGAAGACGTCGGAATAACGCTCGGCGAACATTTGCGGGGTCACGGCCTTGGCCATGATTTCGGCAATCTCGTGCGAGGTCGGCCAGATGTCTTTCAGGTAGACGTCATTGCCATTCTTGTCGGTGCCGATCGGATCCTTGGTCAGGTTCTTGCGCAGCGTACCAGCAATCGCATAGGCGACGACCAGCGGCGGCGAGGCGAGATAGTTCGCCTTGATGTCCGGGCCGATACGGCCTTCGAAGTTCCGGTTGCCCGAGAGAACCGAGCAGGACACGAGGTCGCCGTCCGCGATGGCTTTCGCCAGCGGCGGATCCAGCGGGCCGGAGTTACCGATACAGGTGGTGCAGCCATAGCCGACCAGGTTGAAGCCGAGGGCGTTCAGGTCGTCGGTCAGGCCGGCCTTGTCGAGATAGTCGGTGACGACCTGCGATCCGGGCGCCAGCGACGTCTTCACCCACGGCTTGCGGGTGAGGCCCAGTTCATGGGCCTTCCTGGCCACGAGGCCCGCGGCGATCAGCACGGACGGGTTGGACGTGTTGGTACAGGAGGTGATGGCGGCGATGAACACGTCACCATGGGTGACCGTGTAGTCTTCGCCTTCCACGGCGATCGGCTCAGCCGCGTCGGACGCCTTGCCGAACTCTTTCGACATGGCTTCGGCGAACGCGATATCGCCTTCGGACAGCAGCACGCGGTCCTGCGGGCGTTTCGGGCCGGAGATCGACGGCACAACGGCGCCGAGGTCGAGTTCCAGCGTGTCGGTGAAGATCGGCTCGGCCTGGTCCGGACGCCAGTAGCCCTGCGCCTTGGCATAGGCTTCGACCAGTTCGACACGGTCCGCATCGCGGCCGGTATTGCTGAGATATTTCACCGTATCATGGTCGACCGGGAAGAAGCCGCAGGTCGCGCCGTATTCCGGTGCCATGTTGGAGATGGTCGCCTGGTCTTCCAGGGTCAGGTTCGACAGGCCCGGGCCATAGAATTCGACGAATTTGCCGACAACGCCCTTCTGGCGGAGCATCTGCACGACGGTGAGCACGAGGTCGGTCGCCGTGGCGCCTTCGGCCATCTTGCCGTCGAGGCGGAAGCCGATGACTTCCGGGATCAGCATGGAGACCGGCTGGCCAAGCATGGCGGCTTCAGCCTCGATCCCGCCGACACCCCAACCAAGGACGGACAGGCCGTTGATCATGGTCGTGTGCGAGTCGGTGCCGACACAGGTGTCCGGATAGGCGACCAGTTCGCCGTCCTCTTCCTTCGTCCAGACGGTCTGGCCGAGATATTCGAGGTTCACCTGGTGGCAGATGCCGGTGCCGGGCGGCACAACGCGGAAATTCTCGAACGCGGTCGAGCCCCAGCGCAGGAACTCGTAGCGCTCCTGGTTGCGCTTGTATTCGATCTCGACGTTTTTCTTGAAGCTGTCCGGGCCGGCGAAGCTGTCGACCATGACCGAGTGGTCGATGACGAGGTCGACCGGGACCTGCGGATTGATGGCTTCAGCCGAAGCGCCAAGCTTCTTGGCGGCGTCGCGCATGGCGGCGAGGTCGACCACGGCCGGAACGCCGGTGAAGTCCTGCATCAGAACGCGCGCCGGGCGGTAGGCGATCTCGTGATCGTCCTTGCCCTTGTTATCGAGCCATTTCTTGAACGCGAGAATGTCGTCCTTGGTGACGGTCTTGCCGTCTTCAAAGCGCAGCATGTTTTCCAGCAGCACTTTCAGCGAGGCCGGAAGGCGGGAAACATCGCCGAGACCGTTCTCGGCGGCGGCCTCGATGGAGTAATAGGTGTAAGTCTTGCCACCAGCGGTGAGCGTGCGTTTGGAATTAAAGCTGTCGAGGGACGGCATGGGAGGGGAACCTCGCGTCTGAGATGTGAATCCGGGGCCGCCTGGCGGAATGGGCGGCGCGTGCCCGTCTCATATAAGGCTGAACGCGCTGACGCAATCGGGACAAAGGGACTATCCTGCAGCGCCTGAGCCGATAAAACGGGCCTTCAAACAGGCAGGTAGGAGATCCTGATGTCCCCACACACGCCAGATTCCCTTGATTTGCGCCAGTCCGGGCGCGGAAACGGGTGCTGCGCGGCGTGACGGATACCCTGCTCTCTGCCTCCGGCCTCGGCATGATTCGGGGCGAAAGGGTGTTGTTCACCAGCGTCGGCCTGTCGGTGGCGCCGGGCGAAAGCCTTGTCCTGCGCGGCTCGAACGGCGCCGGCAAGACGACCCTTCTGCGCATTCTGGCCGGGCTGACCCGGCCGGAAGCCGGCGACGTGACCCGCAACGGCCTGCATCACTGGTTCGCCCACCGCGAAGGGCTGAAACCGCACGAGACCCCGCGTACACATCTTGGACTCTGGGCGAAGGCCTGGGGCTCGGATGCCGATCTGGACTCAGTGCTCGTCCAAATGGGACTGAAACGTCCCGCCGACGTGCCCGCGCGCTATCTTTCCGCCGGGCAGCGCCGGCGCACAGCCCTTGGACGTCTTTTGCTGGAGAAACGCCCGATCTGGATGCTGGACGAACCCTACACCGCCCTTGATGCCGAAGGCCGGGACCTGGTGCTGGAGCTGATCGAGGATCATCTGAAATCCGGCGGCGGCGTGATTGCGGCCATTCATGGCGAGTCCGGCTTCGTGCCGACCAATGAGGTCGTGTTGTGAGGCCCGCGCCGATCCTCTCCGCTTTCCGGCAGGCGCTGGGCGAAGCCTGGGCCGGCGGGGCAGGCGCGCTGCTGCCGCTTGGCTTCTTTGCGGGCGCTGCCGTACTCGTGCCGCTCGGCATCGGCACCGACCCGGCAACGCTGCGTGCCGTGGGGCCCGGCATTCTCTGGGTTGCGCTTGCGCTCTCCAGCCTCGTCACGCTGGAACGGATCTTCCAGGCCGATACGGAAGACGGCGCGCTGGACCTGTGGCTGCAGACGGGCGCGCCTGCCTCCGCGATTGCCGGGGCCAAGACGTTTGCACACTGGCTGGCCGCGGGCCTGCCGCTGGCGCTGCTCTCCCCGCTCCTTGCGCTGATGTTCCAGGCCGAAGCCTCCGCTGACCTCATGCGCAATGCAGCGCTCTACGCCCTTGGCGGACTTGCCTTCTATTTCTGGGGCGGTGTCGGCGCAGCCCTGTCAGCTACGGTGCGGCGAGGCGGCCTGTTGATCAGCCTCATCGCCCTGCCATTGTATGTCCCGACCGCCATTTTCGGAGCGCTCTCGATGACCCATGGCCCCGGCAGCGAAAGCGCGCCCCTGTTCCTGGCAGCCTCAACCCTGTTCGCGCTGGCCGTCGCGCCGTTTGCCATGGCTGCAGCCTTGCGCTTGGCGGCAGACTGAGGGAGCGGTATCGCAAGTCCATGTTTTCCTGGTTCGCAAACCCTCTTCGTTTCATGCGCCTGTCGAACTGGCTGGCACCGCTTTGCTATGCACTGGCCGTGCTGCTGATCGGCTGGGGCCTGTGGCAAGGCCTCTGGGTGGTTCCGAAGGACGAATATCAGGGCGGGGACATCATGCGCGTGATGTTCATGCATGTGCCGGCCGCCTGGCTCGCCATGGCAAGCTATATGGCAATGGCGGTGATGAGCTTCATCTGGTTCATCTGGCGCCATGAAGTGGCCGACATCGCGGCAAAATCCATCGCCCCGCTGGGCGCAGTCTGGACCGCGATCTGCCTGGCCACCGGATCGATCTGGGGCAAGCCGACCTGGGGCACCTGGTGGCAATGGGATGACGCCCGGATGATGTCGGTCCTGTTCATGTTCTTCCTCTTCCTCGGCTACATGGCGCTGCGCGCCTCGATGGATACCCGCCAAAAGGCGGCCCGGGCGGGCGCGATCCTCGCCATGGTGGGCGCGATCAATGTGCCGCTGATCAAATTCTCCGTGGACCTCTTCACCTCGCTACATCAGGATTCGAGCGTCATCACCGCGGACGGACCGAAAATGGCCGCCGTCTATCTCTGGCCCCTGCTGGCCAGTGGCCTTGGCCACACCCTGCTCTTCGCTGGCCTGACGCAGACGCTGATGCGCGCCGAGATCTGGGACCGGCGCACCGCACAGGCGAATGCAAAACTTATGGCGGAGGGCTGAGCAATCATGCTGCCGGACTTCGACAAGAATGCCGTCTTCATCTGGGCCTGCTATGGCATCGGCGCCGTCAGCCTTGGCCTGACCATCCTGATCGTCACCCTGCGGGCGAAAGCTTCGCAGGCAAGAATGCAGCGGGCTGAAGCGCGCCTGCGCGGAGATGACGCAGCATGAAACGCTGGCTCGCGGCCATTCCGGTCACTGCACTCGTCCTGTTTGCGGGCCTGGCCGGCTGGGAACTCAGCCATCCGGCGAAAGGCGATTTCGAGCGCGTCTCCCGCACGGCGCCGGACCGGAGCTTCGAGCGGCTGGAAGGCGGCACGCTGAGTTTCGCGCCCAGTCCGACCGGGGAGACCATCGCCGTGAACCTGTTTGCGAGCTGGTGTGCGCCCTGTGAGGCCGAGCATCCGCGTCTGACAGCGCTGGCGAAAGCCCATCCGGGGCAGGTTTATGGGGTGCTGTACAAGGATACACCGGCCAATGGACGGAAATTCCTGGACGAACTTGGCAATCCGTATGCCGATATCGTGCTGGATCCGGATGGTCAGGGCGGTCTGGACTTCGGCCTGACAGGTGTGCCGGAAACCTTTGTGATCTCAGCCGATGGCGAGATTTTGGAGCATATTGCCGGGCCGCTGGATGCGGACGCGGTGAAACGGGTGGGCGAGGCGCTCAGCGCGCCCCGCCCCTGAACCCTTTAAGCCAGATTACTTCTTCTTGGCTTTACGAGCGGCCGGCTTCTTGGCAGGCGCTTTTTTCACGGCCGGTGCTTTTGCAGCAGCAGCGGCTTTCTTCGGTGCAGCTTTTTTAGGAGCGGCTTTTTTCGGAGCGGCCTTCTTGGCGGCCGGTTTTGCGGCAGCTTTCTTCGGTGCAGCAGCCTTTTTGGCAGCCGGCTTCTTGGCCGGAGCTTTTTTCGCAGCAGGTGCTTTCTTGGCCGGAGCCTTCTTCGGTGCAGCAGCCTTCGGCGCGGCTTTCGGAGCCGGGGCCGGCTTGGCTTCTTCTTCCGTCAGGCCGACGAGGCCGGACATCAGGGCGTCCTGCTTCACTTTCGCGAGGCCGGAGAAGAGCGCAGCGTCAGCAGCCTGAACAGCCGGAAGGGCCTTATCCAGGGCTTTCTTGCCTTTTGCCGTCAGGGAGACAGACTTGGCACGTGCATCGGTTTTCGAAGCAGCACGCTTGATAAGACCGCTGGTTTCCATACGGGCGACCATGTCTGCGAGGGTCGAACGGTCGATGCCGGTGGCATTGACGAGGTCGGACTGGCTGGCGCCTTCATTGCCGTCCAGGGCTGCGAGCAGCGAGAACTGGCGCAGCGTGATGCCGGCAGAGCGGAGCGCCTTGGCGCTGTGGTTTGCAGCAGCCTGCTGAGCACGGTGCAGCAGGTGGCTTGGCGAAGCATTGAGATTGAATGACATTTTCGTTTACCTTTCGAGGGATGACTTAACTAGATCGGCGGCCGACCCACCCACAAGCCCCCTAAAGCAGAGGCCCGTGTGCGGATCAATACCCCTCTCTTAGAACGCGATTGGATAACAACAGATGACGGATCAATTATCGAATCCTTTCATTTCGCCCCTTTTTCACATGGAAACGCCCGAAGGAGACGATAAATTGCGGCGTGTTTGCGCGCATTGCCGGTTTATCGACTATGTGAACCCAAAAATCGTTGCCGGGTCGGTTGTGACCAAAGATGACCGGATTTTACTCTGCCGGCGCGCAATCGAGCCTCGAAAAGGTTACTGGACCCTCCCGGCCGGATTCATGGAAGAAGGGGAAACGGTCGAGGAAGGTGCACGGAGGGAAGCCCAGGAAGAAGCGTGCGCGGATATCCGGATCCAACAGTTACTCGCCGTTTACTCTGTTCCCCGCATCGCACAGGTTCAGGTCATGTTCCGGGCGGAGCTGATGTCTGACATTGCCGCCGGGCCGGAGAGTGAGGAAGTCGGATTATTCGCCTGGAAGGACATCCCTTGGTCGGAACTCGCTTTTCCGACTGTCATCTGGGCGCTGACCCATTATGCGGAAACCCGGCACCTGCCCGCCTTTCCGCCCTTCGCCAACCCTCCGGGAACTGAAAAGCTCACCCATTAGGCGAGTTAGCGATCGTTGGGGTGCGTCTGCATATGCTTCAGGGTATAAGGCGTATTCGCAAGGGCGAACAAAAAGCCAATGACGATGTTGCCCATCTTCCAGTTCGCCCAGGCAGCCTCACCGAAGGCCTGCCACACCACGATGTTCCATATCGCCATTGCGATAAAGTATAGGCCCCAACGGATAGCCAGCACACGCCAGGCATAGTCCGGCAGATGAAAAAGCTCGTTGAACAGCATTTTCCAAATATTGCGGCCAACAGCGAGACCGCCGAAAATCGCACCGGCAAACATCAGATTGATAATGGTGGGCTTCAGGAAAAGCAGAAGCTTGGAATGAAACGCGATGCCCAGAACGCCGAAAACACCGATCAGGCTTGAGGAAACGAGCAGGAATGGCGGAATTCTCTGTTTACGGATCAGTTTCATGCCAATCACGGCAGTCGTTGCCACGATGAGAACACCCGTGGCCCAGAAGAGTGCGTTTTCCTTGGAAAACAGCCCCTCCTCCGGAAAGCGCAGCATGACATTGTAGATGACAATGAAGGCCAGCGTCGGGCCGAGTTCGGTCCAGATTCCCCCGGCACGTGCGGCAGCATCCTTGACGTTCGCCTGCTGCGGGTCATCGTCCGGGTGGGTCGCGGTCTTCTGATCAAACTCGGTCATGTACTTCCTACGCACCATCCGTGCTTGCGGTTTTGTTAAAACCGCTGTCGCACGAAATGTCACAGACGGCGAGTCTCACACTGCGCCGGCCTGCATCAGGACCAGACCGGTGGCGAGAACCGAGGCAGCGACGATGCGCCGGGCACCGAAACTCTCTTTCAGGAACACGGCCGCCATGATGGCCGCGAAGACGACGGAGGTCTCCCGCAGCGCCGTCACCATGGCTGCATCTGTCATCGTATAGGCAAAGATCGCCATGCCATATGACAGGCACCCGACAATGCCGCCGATCACGCCGGAGCGGAGCTGTGGGCGGATCGTCTGCATGTACCGTCCGCGCCGCTGCCAGAGGAAGACGAGCGTCACACCAACCCAGTCGACCAGGAACAGGATAATGACGAAGGTCATCGGGTGCGGCATCGCCCGCGCCGCGCGCGTGTCGCTGACGGCGTAAAGTCCGATCCCCACCGCCGTCAGCACGGCCCAGAACAGAGCCCGCCGGTCGAGGCTGCGCCCTTCCCGCGTCGCAGCGGTTGGCAGGGCAAAGAAAAGAATGGCAAAGGACGCGCAGAACAGGCCGATCTGCTGCATGGGTGCGAGATGCTCCTGCAACAGGAATGTCGCGAAGACCGCTGTGGCAAGCGGACCAAGCCCGCGCATCACCGGATAGACGAGCGAAAGATCGCCCCGGTGCATCGCCCGGATCAGGCAGGCCTGATAGAACCAGTGTGACACCATGGAGATGCCCAGAAGCGGCCAGGTGCTCAGAGGCGGCATCGGAAAGACAAATGCAAAGGGCAGGACGATCAGCGCCGCGGTGACCTGAACGAGCATCCGTCCGGTCAAGATGTCGCCGCCGCCTTTGACCAGGACATTGGTAGTCGCCAGCGTGATCGCCGACATGAGGCAGAGCGCAATAGGGAGGATTTCAGAGACAGGCATGTCGTTCCGGGAGGCAGCAGGAAGGCCCGTCTCATGCCCGAGTTTCCGAACCCTTTAAACTGCTGACGCGCGGTCAGGCTTTCTCCTGCCCGGCTGCTCTGGCATCCTTCCGGAAAAGATAAAGGAGGAAACCATGGCGACGAGCGATCTGATTATCCGCGGCGGGACAATCGTGGACGGCACAGGCGCTGCACCCTTCGAAGGCGATGTGGCGGTCTCCGGCGGCCAGATCACCGCCATTGGCAAGGTTTCCGGCAAGGGCATCGAAGAGATTGACGCGCGCGGACAGGTCGTCACGCCCGGCTTTGTCGACATTCATACCCATTATGACGGCCAGGCGGCCTGGGGCGAGGCGATCAGCCCGTCCTCCCTTCATGGCTGCACAACCGTGATCATGGGCAATTGCGGCGTTGGCTTTGCACCCTGCCGTCCGGAAGACCATGACCGGCTGATCCGCCTGATGGAGGGTGTGGAGGACATCCCCTTCCCCGTCCTCTCCGAAGGCCTGCCCTGGAGCTGGGAAAGTTTCCCGGACTATCTCGACTTTCTGTCGTCCCGCCAGTTCGACACCGACATCGGCGCCCAGCTGCCGCATGCCGCCCTGCGTGTTTATGTGATGGGCGAGCGCGGCGCGAACCGCGAAGACGCGACCCCCGAAGACATCGCCGCCATGAAACAGCTGGCGAAGGAGGCCGTGATGGCCGGCGCGCTCGGCTTCTCCACCTCCCGCACACTGAACCATCGCACGTCCGATGGTCAGCCGACGCCGACCCTGACAGCCAGCGAAGCAGAACTGATCGGCATTGCGGAAGGTCTGAAGGAAGCAGGCCGCGGCGTGTTGCAGTTCGTGTCTGACTTCAATGATCCGCAGAAAGAAGCCGCCATGCTGCGCCGGATCGTCGAAGAATCCGGACGGCCGCTATCCGTCTCCCTCGCTCAGGCCGATGTCGCGCCGGAAGGCTGGCGGGCCCTGCTCGGCGCGATTGAGGCAGCCATGAATGACGGCCTTCCGATGCGGGCACAGGTGGCGCCGCGACCCGTGGGCGTGCTGCTTGGCCTTGAACTGACAATGAACCCGTTCAGCGCGCATCCGTCCTATGCGGCGATTGCCAAACAACCGCTGGCCGAACGGGTTGCCGCGCTACGCGACCCGGCTTTCCGCGAAAAGCTGCTGTCGGAAGAACCGGCCTCGGACAATCCGTTCCTGAAAGTCATGCTGCGCAGCTTCGGCAAGATGTTCCAGCTGCGTGACCCGGTGAATTATGAGCCCGGCCCGGAAAGCACGCTGGAATACATGGCCAATGCGCGCGGGATCAGCCCGGAGGAGATGGCCCTCGACCTGATGCTGGAGCGCGACGGGCATGGCGTGCTCTATCTGCCCTTCCTCAATTACTCGCAGGGTTCGCTCGAACCCATCCGGGCGATGATGGAGAGCCCGGCCACCCTGCCCGGCCTGTCCGATGGCGGGGCACATGTCGGCATGATCTGCGATGGTTCCTTCACCACGACGATGCTGACCCATTGGGCGCGGGACCGCCAGCGTGGGCCGAAGCTGCCAATCGAGTATCTGGTGAAGCGCCAAACGCAGGACACGGCTCAGTGGATGGGCCTGCACGACCGCGGCGTGATCGCGCCCGGCTACCGCGCAGACCTCAACGTGATCGATCTGGCAAACCTGAAACTCCACCTGCCGGAAGTGCAATACGACCTGCCAGCCGGCGGACGGCGCCTGATGCAGCGGGCCTCCGGCTACACCGCGACGATCCTCAAAGGCGAGATCACGCACCGGGATGGCGACCCGACCGGCGCAAAGCCGGGCCGGATGATCCGCGGAGCGCAGGCCCTTCAGACCGCGGCCATCGCGGCGGAATAGAACCTTTGTAAAGGGTGCTTGACAAAGTAAAGCCTGCTTGTCATATTGTCAGGGTAACTTGACAAAAGGACCTGACTTATGGCCCAGACACGTGGTTTCCGCACGGCCAATCGCCGCTACAGATTTCTCTTCTGGACAATGATGGGCATCTATGTGGCCGTGGTTTTGGGGGCGAAATTCTTCATCGATGACGAATCCGCGCCGACATGGCTGAATGCCGCGTGCGCCATCGCAGCCACGCTGCCGATCTTCGGAACGCTTTATGCCATCCGCCGCCAGACCGATGAGACGGACGAATATACGCGCATGCGCTATATGAAAGCCCTGCGCGATGCCGGACTTATCACCTGCGGCGTGATCTTCCTGTTCGGCTTCCTGCAGATTTTCGACGTGGTCGGCAGTCTCGACGTGTTCTGGTTCGGGCCGCTTTTCTTCTTTGCCTTCGGCCTGGCTCGCCTGCCGGAATGCCTTGGCCGGACGGTGTAGGGCTGGGTATGAAGAACATTCTCCGCATTCTGCGTTCAGAAAGGGGATGGAGCCAGGCCGAGCTGGCCGACCGGCTCGACGTCTCCCGCCAGTCCGTGAACGCCATCGAGACCGGGAAGTATGACCCGTCCCTGCCGCTGGCCTTCGCCATCGCCCGCCTGTTCGGGCGGAGCATTGAGGAAATCTTCGATGATGAGGCCGAGATTGCCGAAGCGGCCGAATAAGCGGCCTAGGCGCTGACGCCCACCAGGGCTTTCGAGAAGGCCTCCGCACTGAACGGGCGGAGGTCTTCTGCCTTTTCCCCGATGCCAATGAAGTGGATCGGCAGGTCATAGGCTTCGGCAATCGCAACCAGCACGCCGCCCTTCGCCGTGCCGTCCAGCTTGGTCATGACGAGGCCCGTCACACCGGCCGTATTGCGGAAGGCTTCCACCTGGCTGAGCGCGTTCTGGCCAACCGTCGCGTCCAGGACGAGAATGACATCGTGCGGGGCAGTCGGGTCGAGCTTCTTGATGACACGGACGACTTTCTCAAGCTCCGACATCAGCTCGGTCTTGTTCTGCAGGCGCCCGGCCGTGTCGATCAGGACGAGGTCCAGATCCTCCGCCTTCGCCTTTTCGATGGCCTCATAGACGAGACCCGCCGCATCAGCGCCCGTCGGCTTCGACATGACCGGGATTCCGGCGCGGTCGCCCCAGACGGTCAGCTGCTCGATGGCCGCGGCCCGGAACGTATCGCCTGCCACCAGAAGGGCTTTCGCCCCCTGTTCTTTCAGTTTCGACGCGATCTTGCCGATCGTTGTTGTCTTACCGGATCCGTTGACGCCGACAAACAGAACGATGCGCGGGCTGGTGCCATCGGAAAAATCGACGATTTTCTCACGCGGCTTCAGCACGTCTGTAATCTCGCTGGCGAGCGCGAGTTTGATCTCTTCTTCGCTGATTTCGCGGTCAAACCGCTCTTTTGAGAGGTTTTTCGTGACCCGGGCCGCAACTTTCGAGCCGAGATCCGACGTGATCAGAAGGTCTTCGAGTTCCTCAATTGTATCATCGTCGAGCTTGCGGCGGCCGAGTGCCGCGAGGCCTTCCGTCAGGCGGGAGGAAGACCGCGACAGGCCCTGCCCCAGCTTCGCAACGAAGCCCGGATTGTTGGCTTCGGCCTCCATCGCCGCGCGGGCGGCTGCTTCGGCTTCCGCGCGCAGGCGTTCGGCCTCGCGCCGGTCGGCCAGAAGTTTCAGTTCGGCTTCGGCTTTCGCCTGTTGAGCGGCGCGTTCCTCGCGCGCCTTACGGGCTTTTTCCGCCTCTTCTGCAAGGCGGGCGGCTTCCTCCGCATCGGCCGCCGCGGCGGCCTCTTCCGCCCGGCGCGCTTCGTCTTCCAGGCGTTTGGCCTCGGCCGCAGCCTCTTCCGCTTCGCGGGCCTGACGCTCTTCCCAGGCACGGTTGGCTTCGGCGACGACGCGTTCGATTTCTTCCTTTTCGGCAGCCGCCTTCGCGGCTTCGGCCTCAGCGGCCTCCTTCGCGGCGAGCTCCTCAGTCGACAGCTCCGGCGAGGCCATCTCCGCGCCCGCCGCCTTCATCTCCTCTTTCTTCTTTTTCTTCCCGAACCAGAGGATCATGTGTCTATTTCTCCGATCAGCTGCCTGCCGTCATGCCCGGTTATATGGGCCCGCACGGGCCGTCCAGCTTGGCCGGGATCCCGCGACAGTTTTACGGGGGTGAAGTCGGGCAGGCGCGCGGAGGTTTCCCGCTCCACCAGAACGTCACAGGTTTCGCCAATATGGCGCGAAAAATGGGTTTTGAGCGCGTTTTCGCCCGCTTCGCGCAGGCGCGCGGCGCGTTCCTTGATTACGGCCTTGTCCAGCTGGGGCATTCGCGCGGCGGGCGTGCCGGGCCGCGGGCTGTAAGGAAAGACGTGCAGAAAGGCGAGGCCGCAATCGTCCACAAGACGGACCGAGTTCTCGAAATGCGCCTCGGTCTCGGTTGGAAACCCTGCGATGATGTCTGCGCCGAGTGCAATATCCGGACGCAAGGCGCGCAATTTCTCAGCCAGCGCAATCGCGTCATCCCGCGAATGGCGGCGCTTCATCCGCTTGAGGATGAGATTGTCCCCGTGCTGCAGGGACAAATGCATGAAGGGCGCAAGGCGCGGTTCGCCCATCGCCTCGAACAGAGCATCGTCGATCTCGATGGCATCAATGGAGGAAATGCGCAGCTGCTGAAGCTCCGGCACCAGTTTCAGGATGCGCTGGACCAGATTGCCGAGCTGCGGCGTGCCGGGAAGATCCGCGCCCCAGCTGGTGAGGTCCACGCCCGTCAGCACGACCTCATAGTGCCCGGTCTCCACAAGGCGGCGGACCTGCTCCACGACCTCACCCGCCGGGACGGAGCGGGAATTCCCACGTCCGTAAGGAATGATGCAGAAGGTGCAGCGATGATCGCAGCCATTCTGGACCTGAACATAGGCCCGCGCGCGCCCATCCATCCCGTCGATCAGGTGGGCGGCGGTTTCCTTGACCGACATGATGTCGTTGACGCGGACCTTTTCGTGTCCGCCCAGTAGGTCTGCCGGTTTCCAGGTCTCCGCCTTCATCTTCTCATGATTGCCGATGACGCGGGTGACTTCCGGCATCTTCGCGAACATGTCCGGATCGATCTGGGCAGCGCAGCCTGTCACCAGAATGGGCGCGCCCGGATGATCCTTCGCCGCGCGGCGGATGGCCTGGCGGGCAGAGCGCACCGCCTCCCCCGTCACCGCGCAGGTGTTCACGATCACCGCATCGGAAAGCCCTGCGTCAGCCGCATGGCCACGCATCACCTCGGACTCATAGGAGTTGAGGCGGCATCCGAGCGTTATCAGCGTCGGGCTGGAGGGGGTTTCAGGCTTCGTCATGGCGATATCGTCCAGCGCACATCGCGCCGGAACGGACACGAATCAAGCATTCAGGCTCAGATTTCGGTCTCGAATTCCAGTTCGACCGGGCCGGTCATGTAGACGCGGTCGTCGCTTTCGCGCCATTCGATCAGCAATTCGCCGCCATCAAGGATCAGCTTCGCCGTGCGGTCGGTGAGCTTGGCCCGCGCCGCACATACGAGTGCTGCGCATGCGCCCGTGCCACACGCCCTGGTCAACCCTGCCCCGCGTTCCCAGACGCGCAGGCGGATCGTCTGACGGTCGATCACCTGCGCGAAGCCGACATTGGTCCCTTCCGGGAACAGCGGATGCCACTCCACCAGCGGTCCGAGCGCCGGAATGTCGTAAGCATCGACATCGGAGACGAAGAACACCGCGTGCGGATTGCCCATGGAAACAACCGCCGGGCGCGACAGGATGGGATTGTCCATCGGGCCGATTTTCACGTCGACACCGCGCACATCCATCTTTTCCGCCAGCGGAATGTCTTCCCAGCCCATCAGGGGCGAACCCATGTCCACCGTGATCAGCCCGTCATCGGCGCGGAAGGCGCGCAGCATGTCGGCTTCAGTCTGGATCGTGATGCGGTCCTTGCCGGTCTCGTCCAGCAGGAGACGGCCGACACAGCGGCTGGCATTCCCGCAAGCCGAAACCTCACCGCCATCCTTGTTCCAGATCCGCATGAATACGTCGCGCGCGGCATCCCGCTCCAGCGCGATCACCTGGTCCGCCTTCATTTCCTCGGCAAGCTGGCGCACCTGATCCTCCGTCGGGGAGAACGGCACAGACCGGGCGTCGAAAATGGCAAACGCGTTGCCCGCCCCGTTCATCTTCCAGATTTTCATGTACGTTTCCGGCTCCGGTATTCACGCAACTGCGTCGCGGGTTCTATTGCCCTATCGCGGCAGCCGCGTCGAGACGATCCATCCGGCGACCTGAATGCCAAGCGCCAGAAGCAGGATGGCGGGGACCAGACGGTGCGACACGAACATCGAAAGCGCAGCGGCTGCCATACAGCCATAGTCGACCAGGTCCGACGACATCAGCCAGCCTTCCGGCGTGCGGGCCCGGCGGACATCCAGCAATGTCACGCTGCGCCAGACACGGCCCATGTCCGGCGGACCGAACACTTCCTGAAGGCGTTTCGGATCACGGATACCGGTCATTTCGGCAAGATCGCCGACCTGCGCCTCGCCGAGCGCAATGTTCCGCTTGCGGCCCGAAGTGCCGATCAGGCTCACCAATGCCGACAGGAACACCGCGAGTGCGATGGCCATCAGCGTAAATCCGTCAAAAGGGCCATACCCGCTCATGGCGTGCATATAGGCGTGGGCGGCCCGTTCCGGAAGATCAACGGCCGCTGAGCTTTGGGATGGCAGCCCAATAGTCGAAGTCCAGCAGCACGCCGTCGGCATATTTGCCGTCGCCGGTCTTGTAGGCGAAGGCGCCCGGGTCCTGGTCCTTCACGGCCACAAGGCGCAGGCGCAGGGCCCCTGCCTTGTCCGACAGGTCCGCCTTGTCCAGCACTTCGCTCCACGCATAGATCGTGTCGCCGGCGAACAACGGGCTGGCATGCGTGCCGGCATTGATGGCCAGCACCTGGCCCGCATTGGCGAGACCGTTGAAGGCGAGCGAGCGAGCAATCGAGATCACCACACCGCCATAGATGAGGCGTTTGCCGAAACGGCTGGATTTCTGTCCGTGAGCGTCGAAGTGGACCTTCGCGGTGTTCTGGTAGAGGCGGGTCGCGATCTGGTGCTCGGCTTCTTCCACCGTCATGCCGTCGACGTGATTGATCTTCTCGCCGGTCTCATAATCTTCATAGCCGTAAGGCGAACCTGCGAGGGAAAAGTCCCAGTCCTCCATCGGGGCGAAGCCTTCCAGCTCATTTCCCGGCACGGCGTCCGGCAGGTCCGGAATGTGGGTGGGCGGTACGGCGGCATCCTCTTCCCACTTGTTCACCATCACCCAGCGCACGAACGACATGACCTCGATGCCATTCTGGTTGAAACCGCGTGTGCGGACCCAGACAACGCCGGTGCGCTTGTTGGAGTTTTCCTTCATGCCGATGACTTCCGACACGGTGTTCAGCGTGTCGCCCGGCATGATCGGACGGCGAATGCGGCCATCGGCATAGCCAAGGTTTGCGACCGCGTTCAGCGAGATGTCCGGGACCGACTTTCCGAAGACCACATGAAAGGCATGGATCGGATCGATGGCGAGGCCCGGCAGGCCAGCGGCCCGGGCAAACTCAGCCGAGGAATACTGGGCGTAGCGGTTCCCGGTCAGCGCGCGGTAGAGCGCGATGTCCCCCTCGGTCACCGTCTGGGGCGTGGCATGGACGAGTTCCATGCCGATCGAGAAGTCCTCGAAATAATTGCCGGGATTGGATTTGGTCTGTGCGGTCATGGCAGCCTCGGTTGCGGGGCTGCTGCTGGACGACAGATCTCCCTAGATCTGCCAGCCGCCGCCCGTCATCTGATCGGCCATTACCTGCACGTTCGTGCCATGGGAAATCAAGGCCGGAGACGCCTGAAGCACCCAAACCAGCGAAATCGCCGCAGTCAGCAAGCCCCCCAACATCGCCTTGTCCGTCAGGCGCACGCGCAGCCGGTCCAGCATGTGCGGACCGGACACGAGGTATGGCAGCCCGAAGAAGCAAAAACCGGCAAAGGCCAGGCAAAGGACTGCAGCGGCGGGAAGAGCAAACATCATCATGCCGCAAGATTCGCGCGGAATGGCTTATATCCAGCGACAGGAATCGATGAAATTTGATCGAATCGGGCCATTTCGGCCCGAATTCGCAGTTTTCAGACGAGTTTCAGCAGGTCTTCCGGCGGGCGGCCCAGCACGGCCTTCTTGCCCTTGATGCCGATCGGGCGCTGGATCAGCTTCGGGTTCTCCGCCATCGCCTCGAAAACCGCCTCATCGGTGGCATCCGCATCGATGCCGGCCGCCGGGGCGTCCTTGGCGCGCAGGAAGGCGCGCGGGCTGACCCCGCCCATCTTCTTTGCGATGTCTTTCAGTTCCTCAACCGAAAGCCGTTCGGTGGCGTTCATGTATTTGCGCACCTCAGGCTCAACACCGGCCTCTTTCAGCATGTCCAGTCCCTTGCGGGAGGTGGAGCAGTTCGGATTGTGCAGGATCGTATAGGTCATCAGCGTCTCCCCTCTTTCGCTCAGGCCGTTTCGAATGCGCGGATGGCTTCATCCATCGCCACAGTGCGGCGGGCTTCGTCGAGATGCAGCAGCTCGGTCATCTTGCCATTCACTTTCAGCACACCCTTGCCGGCATTGGCGGGGTCGGCGAAGGCTTCGATCACGGCCTTGGCTTGCTCCACATCATGCTGGCTCGGCGCGAAGACGCGGTTGGCCGTTTCCAGCTGCGAGGGGTGGATCAGCGTCTTGCCGTCAAAGCCAAGGTCGCGGCCCTGTTCGCATTCATTGATCAGGCCATCCTCATCCTTGATGTCATTGAAGACGCCATCAATCGCATAGAGGCCGTAGGCGCGCGCCGCCGCGATGGAGAGTTGCAATGCCGTCTGGAAAGCAATCCGGTCCGGTGTCATCCGGGCGCGGTATTCCTTGGCCAGATCGTTGGTGCCCATCACGAACGTGGTCAGGCGCGTGTCTTCAGACGCCGCTGCAATCTCTTCGACCCTGAGGATTGCCTTCGGCATTTCGATCATGACCCAGAGGCCGAAATCATTCGGCGCGCCAGCTTCAGTCAGCGCCGCATCCAGGGTCATGATGTCTGCAGCCGATTCCACTTTGGGCGCCAAAACGGCCTTGGCGCCGCACGCGACGGCGGCTTTGAGGTCATCCTCGCCCCATTCCGTGTTCAGCCCGTTCATACGGATGACGATCTCACGATGGCCATAACCACCCTGCTTCACGGCGCTCACGATGGCTTCGCGCGCCGTGAGCTTGGCGTCAGGCGCCACAGCATCTTCGAGGTCCAGCAAAAGCGTGTCGGCCGGCAGGCCGCGGGCCTTTTCGAGGGCCCGTTCATTGGCGCCCGGCATATAGAGACAGGAGCGGCGCGGGCGGTGCGTCTGTGAAGCCATGGTCGTTCAATCCCTTTTCAAGCGCGCGGACTATCGCCCTGCACTGCAACTGGTGCAACTGCGGCAATTGCTTCCCGGCAAGAAAACCGGTTAGCTCGCCGATCCATTCAAATATCCCGGAACCTTTAAATGAATTGGCGTGCCCTGCTCCTAATGCTGCCTGCGGTTGCCGCGCCTGCACTGCAGGCCTTCGCTGAGCCGATTACCATCATCGAGCTTCGGGACGAGTTCGCCAAGCGCGATGCCGAAGCGCTCGATATTGCCTATCTCGATGGGCACCCGGTGATGACCGGAGAAATGCTGGGGCAGAGCTTCGATGCGATCTTGCGCGATTGCGCGGGCCCACAGAAGGCCTGTGAAGCGATCCGTTATGTCTCCTGCCGCGAAATGCCGGGCTTTTCCCGCATCGAAGCGCTGGAAGTCGCGAATGCGCACAATGCCGGCTACAAGAACGCGGCTGCCTATGCCGAAGAGAAATGGTTCGGACAGGTCGTCTGCATTCGCCTGCAGCAGGATTTCCGGGACGATGTGCAGTTTGGCTTCCCTCAGATCTTCGAGTGGCAGATGGAACTGGAGGACTTCCTCCAGGAAATGGACGACGCCCAGGCTGACAAACTGGCGGTAAACGTCCTCGACAACGCCGCAGAATAGGCCGTATGGCCGGGGGATGACTGACTTCCCGATTTCCGGCTTTACCGCCCCAGGCCTTGAATCCGTTCGCGACGCATTCGAGGCGAATTTCAATGAAACCGACGAACTCGGCGCCGGGTTCGCGGTTTACCACCGCGGCGAACTGGTCGCCTCTCTGCTTGGCGGCTGGGCCGACCGGCAGAAAACGACCCCCTGGGGCGCCGACACGCTGGTCCCGGTCTATTCCACAACCAAGGGCATCGCCGCCTTCGTGCTCGCCTCTCTCGTCGATACGCTGCCAGACGGTTACGAAACGCCCGTTGCAACCGTCTGGCCGGAATTTGCCGCCAATGGCAAAGACGCCGTCACGATCGGACAGGCACTGAGTCATCAGGCAGGCTTGCCGGGTTTCCCGGAAGAGATCGACCCCGAGCTCTGGCTGGACCCGTCCGCCTGCGCCGCCGCCATCGCAGAGCTCGCGCCGATGTGGCCGCCGGGCACCGCGCATGGCTACCACCCGCTGACCTGGGGCTATATCGCCGGAGAGATCGCCCGCCGGATCAGTGGCGAGTCGCTGGGCACGACGCTGAAATCCATGTTCTCGGATGTGGATTTTCATATTGGCCTGCCCGCCAGCGAACATGATCGCTGCGCCGACATCAAACGCCCGAACGCCCTCGCAGACCTTGGTGAGCTGAACGATTACCGCAAGGCCGCCTTCGTCTACAAATGGTCGGCCCCCAACCGCGGCGGCGCCATCTGGCGCGAGATCGAAATCCCTTCTGCGAACGGCCACGGCACAGCAGAGAGCGTCGGGGCGATTTACCATCACTATGCCCGCAGCGGCGGCGGAAAGCTCCGCTCCGGCATCTTCGAGGACCTGATCCGCCCGCGCACGCACGGGCCCGATCTCGTCCTGCCACTGGAGACGAGCTTCGGCGCCGGCATCATGCTGAACACGCACGGCCTGTTCGGCCCGAACCCGGCCACGCTCGGCCATTCCGGCTGGGGCGGATCGATGGCGGTCTCCGATCCGGACGCGGAACTCACCTGCGCCTATGTCATGAACAGGCAGTCGAATGTGCTGGTCGGCGATCCGCGTGCCGTGCGCCTCGTCGAAGCCGTCTACGCCGCCCTCTGACATGTTCGCCTCGCTCGACTGGCCTGCCTTTATTGTTGCCATGCTGGCCGTGGAACTGACGCCCGGCCCGAACATGGGATGGCTGGCCACCCTGTCGGCCCGGGCGGGCCGCAAGCATGGCCTGAAAGCGGTCGCCGGCATCACGCTGGGCCTCGCCGTGCAACTGGTTGCGGCGGCGACCGGCCTGTCCGCCGTACTTGCCGGGTCGATCACGCTTTATGAGGCGCTGCGCTGGGGCGGGGTGGCCTTCATGCTCTACCTCGCCTGGGAAGCCTTCCGGGACGATGGCTCTGCTCCGCCCGCCATGGCGAACAAGCTCGCCGGGTTCCGGCGCGGCCTGATCGCCAACCTCCTCAATCCGAAAGCACTGGTGTTCTACCTGCTTGTCGTCGGCCAGTTCGCCGATCCACAGCTCGGCCACCTCTGGTTACAGATCCTCATCCTCGGCAGTCTGCATATTCTGCTGTCGCTGATCGTCCATGTGACCATCGTCCTTGTGGCGGATCATCTGGGCACATTGCTGGAGAAATGGCGGACATCTTTCGCCGCGCGGCTCGGTTTCGGTCTGGCGCTGGCGGTGGTGGCCCTGTGGATCGCCATGTCGACCGCGCGGCCCTGACGGGCGAATTCTTCGCAATCTGGCCTGCTTGTTGCAGGATAGGCCCTCAGATAGGATTTCCCATCTCTATCTGTCAGAAACTGACACGCCCCGGCGCCAATCCCTCGGCCCGGGGCATTTTTTTATCCTGAAATCAGACAGGCCGGGCCGCCCGCGCCAGTCGCCTTGCCTTGGCCTCGCCCATCATGGAGTCGATGGTGAACACCGCAAGCGCCAGCCAGATGAACCCGAAGGCAATCGCCAATGTCAGGCCGAACGGCTCGCGGAAGATGAAGACGGCAATCAGGAATTGAATGCTCGGCCCGATATACTGCATCATGCCCACGGTGGAGAGTTTCAGCCGCTTGGCTGCCAGCGCAAACAGGATCAGCGGAAACGCCGTGATCGGCCCGGCCGCCATCAGCAACGGGATGTCCCAGCCGCCCTGCCCCATCAGCCGCCCGCCGGGTTGCTGCGCAAACCAGATCAGCCAGCCAAGCGCCAGCGGCACCAGGACGACGACTTCCATCAGGAAGCCGGCCCGGCTGTCGACCGCCATCTTTTTCCGGATCACGCCATAAGACGCAAAGCTCATGCACAAGAAGAGCGCGATCCATGGCACATGGCCATACGCGACCGTCACCACTGCCACCCCGATTGCCGCAATCGCAACCGATGCCCACTGCGCCGGGCGCAGCGTCTCGGTGAAGAAGACCATGCCGAACAACACGCTGACCAGCGGATTGATGAAATAGCCGAGCGAGGCCTCAATCGTCCGGTCGGCGTTCACCGCCCAGATATAGACGCCCCAATTGGCTCCGATCACCAGACCGGACAGGATCAGCCATTTTGCCGTGCGCCAATGGAAAGCGGTCCGGATATCGCGCCAATTGCCCGCCAGCCCGATGAGGAGCAGCGCCGTCGGCACCGACCAGATGATCCTGTGGGCGAGCAATTCCTGCGGCAGGACATGCCGCATCGCCCGGATGTACAGCGGCAAGCTGCCCCAGATGAAATAGGCCGTCAGGCCGACAAGAAATCCGAAGCGCTGGCTCGAAGACATGCGCCGCGCTGTATCAACACCCATGCGCCTTGGATAGTCACGAATTCCTGCGCTGTTTGCCTTGCTGCCCGCTTGGTCTAGATTTCAGGGAAACGGCCCCCAAACCCGACGGAGACATCCCGCCTGATGGATGAAGAAACATCCCCCACGCTTCTCAATACGCTGAAGTTTGAAGACGTGTTGCGGTCCATCCGCGATGATGTCGTCAACCTGGCTGCCGAGTTCATTTCCTACGCGTCGCTATGGCAGTTCCTGGCCATCATCATTGCCGGCATTGCCGGGTTCTTCCTGTCGCGTGTGCCGGTCACCCGGCTCCGGAAACTGGCTGAAAGCCGCGAGCGGCCGGATGTCGTGTTCCACGCCGCGATCTCATCGGCGCGGATTGTCTGGCCGGTCGTGACCGCCCTCCTGCTCTGGATCACCACGCCGGCCTTTGAACAATTCGGCCTGCGTAACGAGATCCTGCGCGTTGCCGCCAGCCTGCTGAATGCGTGGATTATCGTCCGCCTGATCACGTCGAACATCCGTGACGGGATGGTGGCCAATACGCTGGCCCTGCTCGCCTGGCTGATCGCCGCGCTCTACATCCTGCGACTGCTGCAGCCAGTGACCCAGTCGCTCGACTCCACGATCATCGACTTCGGCGGCGTGAAGTTTTCGATCCTGCGCCTGCTGACGAGTCTTGCTGTCGCCGCCTTCGCCCTCTGGCTCGGCCGGATCGCCGGGGACGCCGCCCAGGCCCAGCTGCGCAGTTCGAAGAAACTGACGCCCTCCATGGCAGGCCTGCTGGGCCAGGTCCTGAAGATCGCCTTCATCATCATCGCCATCCTGATCGCGCTCCAGGTGGTTGGCGTGAACCTGACCGCCCTCACGATCCTCTCCGGGACGCTCGGTATTGGTATCGGCTTTGGCCTGCAGGCGATCTTTTCGAACTTCGTGTCGGGCGTGATCATCCTGATCGAAAAGTCCGTCAAAGTGGGCGACTTCATCGAGCTTCAGTCCGGTGTCACCGGCCTCGTGCGCGAGATCAATATCCGCTCCACGCTGGTCACCACAAACGACAATGTCGACATCCTCGTGCCCAATGAGGAGTTCATCAAGGCGCAGGTCATCAACTGGACCCTGCGCGAAGCCCGCCGGCGTGCCCATGTACCATTCGGGGTCGCCTACGGATCCGACAAGGAACTTGTCCGCAAGGCCGGCCTTGAAGCCGCAGATGAAGTCGAGTGGACGCTGAAAGGCATGCCCGGCCGCCAGCCGCAGGTCTGGCTCACCAAGTTCGGGGACTCGGCTCTCGAATTCGAACTCGTCGTCTGGCTCACCGACGCCGCTGTCGCCCGTCCGGCACGCGTGGTGGCAGATTATAATTGGGCGCTGCATACGGCGCTCGAGAAGTACGAACTCGAAATCCCCTTCCCGCAGCGCGACCTGCATCTCAAAAGCGCCGCGGACCTCAACGTGACGGTCGAGACCCGCAAAGCGAAGTTTGATTCGGGAACGGACTAGTCCGTTACGGCGGGCTGCTTCTCCGGCTTGATGACACCGCGGTTCAGGAGTTCCTCGGCGATCTGCACCGCGTTGAGCGCCGCGCCCTTGCGCAGATTATCAGAGACGCACCAGAACATCAGGCCGTTCTCAACGGTCGGGTCCTTGCGCACACGGCTGATGAAAGTTGCCCAGTCACCAACGCATTCCTTCGGCGTGATGTAGAGGTCTTCCTTCGGATCATCGACCAGCATGATGCCGGGGCTTTCGCGCAGCAGGTCCTGCGCTTCCTTGGCGCTCATCGGCGCGTTCAGCTCCACGCTGACGGCTTCGGAGTGGCCGACGAAAACCGGCACGCGCACACAGGTCGCGACAAGTTCGATGCTCTCGTCGATGATCTTCTTCGTCTCGACGCGCATCTTCCACTCTTCCTTGGTGAAACCGTCATCCATGAAGACGTCGATCTGCGGGATCACGTTGAAGGCAATTTCCTTCTGGAAGATCTCGGGCGTCGGCTCATCGTTCACATAGATGCCGCGGGTCTGGTTCCACAGCTCGTCCATGGCATCCTTGCCGGCGCCGGAGACCGACTGATAGGTCGAGCAGACGACGCGCTTGACGCCGACGGCATCGTGCAGCGGCTTCAGCGCCACCACGAGCTGCGCGGTCGAGCAGTTCGGGTTCGCGATAATCATCTTCTTCTTGTAGTCCATCACCGCTTCGCCATTGCATTCAGGCACGACCAGCGGGACGTCCGGATCCATCCGCCAGGCGGAGGAATTGTCGATGGTGATGGCGCCGGCCTTCGCGATCTTCGGGCACCATTGTTTCGCGGTGGACCCGCCCGCCGACATCAGGACAAGATCGACCTTGGAAAAGTCAAAGCTCTCAATGTCCTGACATTTCAGCGTGCGGTCGCCGAAGGAGACTTCCTTGCCCAGAGACCGGCGCGATGCCACGGCGTGGACTTCGTCCGCCGGGAACATGCGTTCGTCCAGAATGGCCAGCAATTCACGCCCGACATTCCCTGTCGCGCCGACAATCGCAATCCGTGTGCCCATGGCTCTTTCGCTCCTCGTCATTCGAGGCGGGCTTATGACGCATTTCCAGTCGATGCGCAAAGCCTGTTGCCATTCCGGGCCCTGTCAGGCAGACCGAAGGGGCTCCCGGAGACACATATGGAGGCCCCTGCCCCATGCTCGACGACGTAATTGCCCGCTATATCCAAAGCTATAATGCCCGTGACATTGACGGCATGCTCGACTGCGTGACCGAAGATGTCGTGTTCGAAAACATCTCCAATGCCGGCGGCTCCATGCGCCTCGACGGCAAGGACATGATGCGGCAGGTGGCCGAACTTTCCGGCAATGCCTTCTCCTATCGCCGCCAGCGGCTGATCAATGTCGTCTCCGGCGCCGGAAAAGCCGCAGCTGAAGTCGAATTCGAAGGCAAGGCCGCTGTCGACCTGCCAAACGGCGTGAAAGCCGGTGAGACCGTGAAAGTGCGCGGTGCCAGCTTCTTCGAATTCCGCGGCGACCTGCTCTGCCGGATTGCCGATTACAGCTAGGCCGAGCGCTGCAGCTCCGGCACGCGCAGGTCCGGGGCCAGCCCCTCGCCCATCATGTCGATGAAGTTTCCGGAATAGAACGCCTTCACCGCACTTTCCGGCAGACCTTCCAGCGTTTCGTCGAACCGTTTGAGCGGATTGCGGCCGCCTTCGACATGCGGGAAGTCGGAGGAGAACATGGCGATCTCTTCGCCGGCGTTCCGGATAATCCAGCCGGCGTCCTCATGCGGATAGGGCGCGGCGCGGAACTGGCGGCGGACAATCTCTGACGGCTTCGCGGTCAGTTTCTGAAGGCGCTCCTCATTGCGCATGAAGGCATGGGCCGCCGAATCCATGGCCCGCATCCAACCGGGCACCCAGTTCGCGCCGAGTTCGATGGCGCCCCATTTGAGATCCGGGAAGCGGTCGAACACGCCATCGAAGATCAGCGTCGCCAGCGTCTGCATCGCCGCTTCCGGGATCGGCATGTAGGAGACGGAAGTGAAATTGTCGTCGCCGCCGTGAAAGTCTCGCACCGGCGGCAGGCCATTCTCCTTGTAGACCGGGTTCAGTTTCCGCTCCCCGCCCACATGAAGCACGACCGGAATGCCGGCCTCCTGCGCCACCGCCCAGACCGGGTCCAGCGCGACATGGCTCGGCGAGTGATGCTGCGGGCAAAGGCTCGGCACCATAAGCGCCTTGGCGCCAAGCTGGATGGCCAGCTTGGCCGTGGCGAGCGACCGGTCAAAGTCCTCCAGCGGCACGTAGGCGACAGCCAGAAGACGGCGGTCGATGCTGCAGAAGTCCGTCATCATCCGGTTATGCGCATCGGCTGCCGCATAGCAGAGCTCCATGTCCTCCGACTGATCAAGGCCGAAATTACCGAGGCAGTGCGTGGTGAAGACGAGCTGGCTGGCGAAGCCGAGCTTGTCGAGCGTGTGCGGCCGGTCCTGCCGGATCCAGGCCCCATGCGCGTCGTAATTCTTCCGCAGGAGGATGTTGTCGTCTGCTTCCGCCCGGAAGGCCGCATCCTGCTGCAGCGCAAGGCGTTCGCCGACATGTTCGGCCTTGGCGCCGGTGCGCAATTCCTTCACCCGCGGCAGCGCCAGGAAGCGATCCAGCAGGCGCTTCTCGAAGTACGGATCAAGACAATCGGCCGGCTCCATCAGATGGCTGTCGGCATCGTGGATCAGCCGTCCATCGGCGTATGACATGGCATTCCTCCCTTATTTTTTGGGGGAATGCTCTCATGCAGATTGGGGACGGGCAATCTTGCCCCTGCGTCAGCCTGTCAGAGCGCGGCGATGACTGCGTCCGCCATTTCGCGCGTGCTCAGGCTGCCGCCGAGGTCTTTCGTCCGGGCCCCCTGTTCGAGCGCCTTGCCGACCGCCGCGAACAGCATGTCTGCCGTTTTCTCCCGGCCGAGCGACCAGCGGAGCGCCATTTCGAGCGACAGGATCGCCGCGCAGGGATTGGCAATCCCCTGCCCGGCAATGTCCGGTGCCGACCCATGGACCGGCTCATAAAGGCCAGGTGTGCCGGGGGCGCCAAGCGAGGCTGAAGGCAGCATGCCGATCGAGCCGGTCAGCATGGCCGCCTCATCCGACAGGATGTCGCCGAAGAGATTGTCCGCAAGGATCACGTCGAACTGTTTCGGCGCGCGCACGAGTTCCATCGCGCAGGCATCGGCATACATGTGCGACAGGTCCACGCCCGCGCCCATTTCAGCATGGGCCAGCGTCACTTCCTGGCGCCAGAACAGGCCGGATTCCATGACGTTCGACTTCTCGACGGAGCAGACCTTACCCTGCCGCCCGCGCGCAATTTCAAAGGCCACGTGCGCAACACGTTCGATTTCCGGATGGGTGTACACGGCCGTGTCGTAACCGCGGCGGATGCCGCTGGTTTCGTCAATGCCGCGCGGCTGGCCGAAATAGACCCCGCCCGTCAGCTCCCGGACGATCATCAGGTCGAGGCCTTCGACGATCTCCCGCTTCAGGCTGGAAGCTTCGACCAGGGCCGGGAAACAGAAAGCCGGACGCAGGTTTGCGAACACGTCGAGGCCCTTGCGCAGGGCGAGCAGGCCGGCTTCCGGGCGCTTGTCGCGCGCAGCCCCCACCCATTTCGGGCCGCCCACGGCGCCCAGCAGAACCGCGCTGGCATGACGCGCATGCGCCAGCGTGTCTTCCGTCAGCGGGTCGCCATGCGCATCGATGGAGGCACCGCCAACCAGGCCTTCTTCCAGCTTCAGGTCAGGCGCGACGACTTCCGCCACCCGGCGGACTTCGGCGATGACTTCTGGACCAATCCCGTCACCCGGGAGCAGGAGGAGTGTCTGATGCATGTTCAGGCCTGTAGATTACGCAAAACCATGGGTGCGGCTCTACCCCCGCAGGGCCGCCCTGTCACCCATGGTTTTTGACGCAGACAGGCTTCGGATCAGCCGCCGAAACCTTCTTTCTTCGGCATCTGTCCTCGCTGGGACATCACACCACCGATTGCATCCTTGGCCGCTTCCTTGTCCCGCTCTTCAATTGCGGCCCAGGTTGCTTTGTTGTTGCAGACGCGTTTCGGAAGGATCGAACCAGACTCATAGATGGAGCGACATTCCATCTGTGCGCCTTCTTCCAGCGACATCTTTTCCTTCGAACTGCTCGCACAGGCGGTCAGGACAAGTCCGGCTGTCGCGACGAGAATGAGTTTTTTCATCATGTAATTCCCTGAATGTGAAATTGGTTCCTGATCCAATGGAGACGTCAGGGGCAGCCCCCCCTGGGCCTGTATTGAACACTCTGAGTTCACGCGCTGGAACTGGTCCGCAAAACGGGTCCCAGTCACTTGCATCCTGCGGCAGATAACGTCTTCGCCACCTGCGGCCACGAGGGTCGGTGTGCCGGCTTTGCCGACAAGTGCTGCAACGGGCGTTGTGCACGCCGCCATTGTATCGAAAAGGGCAAACGCTGAAATTCGGTTCCGGACGTGATTCAAGGCTTGCCCCATTTCGTCATCTATCAGCCACCGGCATTGGTTGCAGCGCCGGATCTGACGCGCTGGAAGCCGTCCGTGGATTCTTTGGCGTTGCCATTGGTGTAGGCGTCATATTGCTCCCACGCTTCAGCCGTCTTGCATTCCTTTTGGGCGAAACGTGTGCCGGTCACTTTCATGCTGCGGCAGACGAGTGGCTCACCATTCGGGCCGACATTGGCTGCAGCCGTCTGTGTACCGGCAGCAGGAGTCGAACAGGCTGTTGCCAGTGCAGCCAGGCCGATGGCGGAGAGAAAAAGAATGCGTTTCATGCACAAGATCCTTATTGTTGGACGATATGCCTAACGGCTGCATGCCTCTGGCGCAATGGCTACGACATCAATTTTCATACAACCAAAAGAGGAATCGTCAAAGCGCTTCCGGTTCGGCGTCATAGAGACGCAGAGACCGGTCTGTAATGCCGAGCCCGGCCAATGCCTCACGCCAGACCGCCATGTGCGGCGCGGCGAAATGCGCCTGAAGCGCCGCGCGGCTTTCCCAGCGCTCCGTCACCCGTACGAGTCCCGGATCGAGCACATCGAGACTGTAGGCATAGTCAAGACAACCGGCTTCAGCGCGGCTGGCCCGGATCATGGTTTCCATGGCCGGCCGGGCAGCTTCGATCCGGTCGGCCGGAACACGGACAGTGCCCTCGATGATAATCATGGCGTGTTGGTCCCTTCACTGCCGCCCGACTCACTCTCTTCGGTCTCATCGGCGGGCGCGGTATCTGCCGGTGGCTTCTCCGGCAGCGTCACATTCACTTCGGGCTTCATCGAAAAGGGGTCATTGTGGCACGCGCTGAGCCCGGTCAGGCCCAGAATGAGGAAGATCGGTTTCAGTCTGTCCGGCATTGGGCATTTCCTTCTCGAACACCCGCTCGAATGGCACCTCGGCCTCAGCGTGCCGTTTCAAGCCAAGGCATGGAAACTTTGCGCGTCGCCTCATAGGCATTGATGTCGCCTTCGGCCTGCAGGGAAGCCCCGATCTCGTCGAGCCCATGAAGCAGATTGGATTTACGGCCCGGATCGACATCGAACGTATAGATCTCGCCATCCGGCGCGGTCACCGTCTGCGTTTCGAGGTTCACCGTGAAGATGTGGTTCGACCCGCCAGCCTGCTGCGCGAGTTTCTCGCAGACATCCACCGGCAGGCGTACGGGCAGAATGCCGTTCTTGTAACAATTATTGTGGAAGATATCGGCAAAGCTCGGCGCAATGATGACCGAGATGCCCTGATCCGCCAGCGCCCAAGGCGCATGCTCGCGCGAGGAACCGCAGCCGAAATTCTCGCCGGCGATCAGGATGTCTGCCTTGCCGAATTCCGGCTTGTTCAGCACGAAATCCGGATTGGGCGAGCCGTCGGCCAGTGTTTTCAGCTCGTAGAACAGACCTTTGGACAGGCCGGTCCGTTCGGTCGTCTTCAGGAACTGTTTCGGGATGATCATGTCCGTGTCGACATTCGACATCGGCTTGCCCTTTTCGAGCAGCGGCGCGGCAGTTCCGGTAATCTCGGTAAACGGTGTCATGGCGGCGTTCTTACTTCGGCTCATGCGCAATGAAAAGCGTCGGAACGCCCATTCTGCCGTCGCGCACGGTGAAGACGGAGGAGCCGGGTTTCCGGCCCTTGCGCAACTCAGACACGTTGAAACCCGCATCGGTCAGGCGCGCATGGGCGGCGGCAAGGTCCGCGACTTCCCAGGTCAGGCCCCAGATCCGGTCAGGCCCCGCCGGATCATGGGTCTCACCCAGGCGGTGGATCACCTCAAAGGTCAGCCCGCCGGTGCGGAAGAACAGGAAACGCGTCTTCCATTGCGGCGCATTCCGGTCGAGCGCGAGATCAAGGCCGAGCCGCGCACCGTAAAGCCCGAGCGCCCGGTCAGGATTCGGCGTGTCGATGACGATATGGTCCAGCGACGTGACGGCCCCGTCCGGCGCGGCCTGTTCCGGCAGCGGCGCGTCTGGCTGGATAAGGAAGGTCTTCACGCCGGCCGTCTGGTCGTCGGCGCAGCGGAAGCGTTTCCAGCTACGCGCCGTTCCGTCCAGCTTGTTGGTGCTTTCGCCCGGGATGACTTCATGCGGGCCCATGCCCCGGCGGGTCAGCTTGTGATGCGCCGCGCCGATGTCGCCCGTGCCGAAGGCCAGCGTCTTCAGGCCCGGCCCGTCGATCTCGATGATCTCCCGCAACCGGTCCGCCACCGGCCCTTCCCCGCCAGGCGCCATCAGTTCGAGACTGGTGTTCGCCACCTTGAAAATCGCGGTCGCGGCGCCGCCCTCTCCCTCAGCGCGCCAGACAGGCGGACGGCCGAGCAGGCTTTGATAGACCGCCGTGCCGGATTCAATTTCAGGCACAACGAGCACGATATGGTCGAGACCGGTAACGAGCTGGCTCATGTCTTTTTCTTCTTCCTGTCTTTCTTTCCAAACCGCTTGCGGCGCGGAAACGGCATCACACGAAACTGTTCGCCCTCATAAGCGAGCGCGACCAGCCGCCCTTCCCCGTCCAGCCAGGCGTCACCTTCCAGTTCGCCCTGCTTGCTCAGCTTCCGTACCCGGCGCGAGATGCGCAGCGGTGTCACCCACACCTCCTCCCCGATTCTGACTTCCGCGAGAAAGGCCGCCGATTGCCTGTCTGTCGTCCGGTTGATCTCAAAGGTCACCGGCTGGGGTGTGCCGGTTTCCAGAACTGCCGCCCGGCGCCGGTCAAAGCGCAGGGAAAACCAGGCCATCACAATGAGATAAACGCCAAACCCGGCCAGCAGCAGCTGCACCCAGCCGGACACGTCCAGCCGGATCATCGCGTCCAGCCCTGCGGCCATCGCCAGCATGACGAGGCCGAGGACGAACAAAGCGAGAGTATGAAGCGCGATCACGCCGTGAGGCTTACAACCCCTCGAACAGGGCCGTCGAGACGTAACGCTCCGCAAAGCTCGGCAGGATCAAGACCAGCGTCTTGCCTGCCATGTCTTCCCGGCTGCCATATTTCACAGCCGCCGCGGCCGCTGCGCCCGACGAAATGCCGCCCGGAATGCCTTCCAGCTTCGCCAGCAGGCGCGCCGTTTCCATGGCTTCCTCATTGTCGACCTGCACCACATCGTCGATCAGGCTTGTGTCGGCATTGCCGGGCACGAAGCCTGCACCGATGCCCTGGATCATGTGCGGGCCGGGATCGCCGCCGGACAGAACCGGGCTGCCCGAGGGTTCAACGGCGACCATCTTCAGCCCGGGCTTCTTCGCCTTCAGCACGCGGCCGCATCCTGTGAACGTGCCGCCCGTGCCGATGCCCGCGATCACCGCATCGACGGCGCCGTCTGTATCGCTCCAGATTTCCTCTGCCGTCGTCTTTTCATGGATCGCCGGATTGGAGGGATTGTCGAACTGGCTGGGCATCACGGCGCCCGGCGTCGACGCGATGATTTCCTCTGCCTTGGCGATGGCCCCGCCCATGCCTTTCTCTTTCGGTGTCAGCTCCAGCTGCGCACCGAGATAGGCCAGCATCTTGCGCCGCTCGATTGACATGGATTCCGGCATGGTCAGGATCAGCTTGTAGCCGCGCGAGGCCGCCACGAAAGCAAGGCCGATACCTGTGTTGCCGGAGGTCGGCTCCACCAGCGTGCCGCCGGGCTTCAGCTTGCCGGAGGCTTCCAGCTCCAGGATCATGTTGAGGCCGATCCGGTCTTTCACGCTGGCCAGCGGATTGAAGAATTCACATTTGAACAGGAGGTTTGCCTTGATGCCCTTTTCAGCGGCGAATTTCGGCGCGGCCACCAGCGGCGTTGCGCCGACCGTTTCAAGAATGGACGCATAGGTCCGCCCGCGCGGGCCATCCAGCGTTACGTTCCCGGGTAGTTTCACGGCTCCAGCCATCACGTCCTCCATATCGGTTTTGCGGAGACTATCCGCCCGCTGCGATGAGGACGCAACTGAAAGCTCGGTTTAAGAATTCGAAGTGGTGGACGAAGACGCGCCGCCCATCCGCGCTATAAGGCAACAGCATCGCGCGCCCACTTTGGAGAGACCATGAAACCGGCCGTTCTTGTCTATGTCCTGCTCGCAATTGCGGGCGCCGCTCTTCCGCTGTCGCAATTCCTGCCCTGGTTCATGGAGCACGGGCTGGATGTGCCGCGCTTTGTCGGCGATCTCTTCGCGACGCGGATCGGCGGATTCTTCGGCTGGGACGTGATCGTCTCGGCCGTGGTGCTCACGGTCTTCATCCTGATCGAAGGCCGGCGCATCGGCCTCAATCTTCTCTGGCTGCCGATTGCCTGCACATTCAGCGTCGGCGTCTCATTCGGCCTGCCGGTCTTCCTGGCAATGCGCGAGCGGACGCTGAGTGCGGACTAGCCGATCACGCCCGTGATCGCGGCTTTCGCTGCGAGGGCCGGGCTCATCAGATGGGTCCGGCCACCGCGGCCCTGACGGCCTTCGAAGTTCCGGTTCGAGGTGGAGGCGCAGCGCTCGCCCGGCGACAGGATGTCCGGGTTCATGCCGAGACACATGGAACAGCCGGGCTCGCGCCATTCGAAACCGGCTTCGATCAGGATCTGGTCGAGGCCTTCTTCCTCCGCCTGCGCCCGGACAAGACCCGAGCCCGGCACGACCATGGCGCGCACGCCTTCAGCCACCTGATTGCCTTTCGCCACCTCGGCCGCAGCGCGCAGATCCTCGATGCGGGAATTGGTACACGAACCGATAAACACGCGTTGCACCGGCGTGCCCGCAATCGGTACACCGCCCTCAAGGCCCATATAAGCCAGGGCGCGTTCGCAGGCGGCGGCTTTCACCGGATCGGAGAAGTCTTCCGGCTTCGGAATAATGCCCGATACCGGAATACCCTGTTCCGGGCTCGTGCCCCAGGTAACGGTCGGCTCAACGTCTTCAGCATTGATTTTGACGACATGGTCGAACACGGCGTCTTCATCCGTGTAGAGCGTCTTCCAGAAACTTTCGGCCACTTCCCATGCCCCACCCTTCGGCGCAGACGGACGGCCCTTCAGATAGGCGAAGGTCTTCTCGTCCGGCGCGATCAGGCCTGCACGGGCCCCGCCCTCGATGGACAGGTTGCACAGCGTCATGCGGCCTTCCATGGTGAGGTCGCGGATCGCTTCGCCGCGATACTCCATCACGCAGCCCGTGCCGCCAGCGGTACCGATCTGGGCAATGATGTGCAGGGCGAGGTCTTTCGCCGTCACGCCCGGCTTCAGCTTGCCGGTCACTTCGATCGCCATGTTCTGCATCTTCCGGGCACGAAGCGTCTGCGTCGCCAGAACATGCTCCACTTCCGATGTACCGATGCCATGTGCCAGCGCGCCGAACGCGCCATGCGTGGACGTGTGGCTATCGCCGCAGACGATCGTCATGCCCGGCTGGGTACGCCCCTGCTCCGGCCCCACGACGTGGACAATGCCATTATTGATGTCGCCCATCGGGAAGAACTCGATGCCGTATTCGGCAACATTGCGCGACAGCGTTTCCAGCTGGTTGCGCGCTTCCGGATCCTTCACGCCGGCGAGGCCGGCGGACTGGTTCTCGGTCGGCGTGTTGTGGTCGGCCACAGCGAGGGTCAGGTCGGTGCGGCGCACGCCGCGGCCCGCCGCCTTCAGGCCGGCAAAGGCCTGCGGGGTGGTCACCTCATGGATCAGGTGCAGGTCGATATAAAGAAGGCTTTCCCCCGACGCCTCATCGGTGTGCACCAGATGCGCATCCCAGATCTTGTCGTAGAGTGTCTTGCCTGCCATGGGCCGAAAATTCCCTGCCTGTAGAAAAATATTGCGCCGAAATACGCAACTCAGCGCGTCTGGTGCAACACCGGAGGCACGGCGTCAATGTGTCGGGTGATCGTTCAGGCGACCCGGTGGACCGTCCGGCGGGCCCACCTCTCCACGGTCTCCAGCAATTCCGCCTTGTCGAGCGGCTTGGTGAGGACGGCATCCACCCCGCGGGTGAGGAAATCCCGCCGCTCTTCGGTCATGGCATGGGCGGTCACGGCAATAATCGGGGTCGGCGGCCGCCCGCCGGAGCCCTCGAAATCGCGAATGACCCGTGTGGCCGCGAGCCCGTCCATGACCGGCATGGAGACATCCATCAGCACCAGCGCATATGCATTCTGGCGGAAGAGCTCGACCGCCTCCTGGCCGTTGGAAGCAAAGTGCAGTTCATAACCGCTGGTCCGCAACAGGCCGGCGACGACGCGCTGGTTCACCTCATTGTCTTCGGCGATCAGGATCCGTCCTGCCGACAAAGACATGCCGGAACGCACGGCCGAGGCGGGCCTGGCCTGTGTGGGGCGCGGGGCCGTCGCAGGTTTCCGCCGCTCTGTCCCCCGGAAAGCCTGTGTGACGGTTTCCCCCAGTACGCCGCTGCGCAAGGGCTTCACGAGGAAGGCACTGACCCCCGTCTTCAGAAAGGCGTCCCTGACCTCATCGGAATCCACCGAGGAAACCACCACGATCTTCAGCCGCTTGAACGCCGGTTTGGAGCGGATCATCCGTGCAACCCGCAAGCCATCGATGCCCGGCATCTGGAAATCCAGCACCAGCAAGTCGTAGGGCTCGCGCCGGTTGTACGCATCGGCGAGCCGGCGCAGGCCCTCACGCGGGTCCATCTCATGGTCAGACTGGATGCCATACAGGGCCAGCTGGCTGGCCGAGATCCGGCAGTTCAGCGAAATGTCGTCGATCACCAGCGCCCGGAGATGGCTGAGATCCGCCCGCTCGACCGGCTCCAGGAACAGGCGCGGCTCGTCATCCGCAATCGGCAGGGTCAGCTCGACCCGGAAGGTCGACCCGACGCCAAACGTGGACGTCACGCCGATTTCGCCTGCCATGGCTTTGACGAGGCTGCGGCAGATGGAGAGGCCGAGGCCCGTGCCGCCGTATTGGCGCGTCGTTGAGGCATCGGCCTGTTCGAAATGGTGGAACACTGTTTCCAGCTTGTCTTCGGGAATGCCGACGCCGGTATCGTCCACGGTGATGGCCAGATGGGCATACCCGTTCTCACCCGACCCGGCGATGCGGACCAGGACATGGCCCTTCGCCGTAAACTTGATCGCATTGCCGACAAGGTTCGTCAGGATCTGGCGGATGCGCCCTGCATCGCCCACCACCTCGTCCGGCACGTCGCGCGAAATGTCGGTGATCAGTTCGATCCCCTTCTCGTTCGCGCCGGAACCAAGCAGCGCGGCCACATCATCCAGAACGGCGGACAGGGAGAAAGGCTCTGACTCGATCGCCAGCTTGCCGGCTTCGATCTTCGAGAAATCGAGAATATCGTTGATGACCGTCAGCAGGGCCTCGCCGGACCGTTCGATCATTTCAACGATCTCGACCTGCTCTTCATCCAGTGCCGTGCGCCGCAGCACCTGAGACATGCCAAGGACGCCGTTCATTGGTGTCCGGATCTCGTGACTCATATTGGCGAGGAATTCGGTCTTGGATTTCGACGCGTTCAGCGCGGCCTGCTGGGCTTTTTCCAGCTCCGCCGCCTGCTGCTTCGCCTCGGTGACGTCTGTCAGGATGCAAATCGTGTAGGCACTGCCATTGGCATCCTCGGCAAACGACGCCGCCACCTCCATCCAGCGCGCATCGCCTGCCGCATCGGCGATCTGCTCAGTGCTGGCATGGTTTGAGCGGCTTTCCAGGACGCGCCGGTCCAGCTTGCCGAACATTTCAGCCTGGTCTTTCGGAAGACCGTCGAAGTCCCTTCGGCCGATCAGGGCGCTGCGCGGCTGGCCGGTAAACCGGCAGAAAGCCTCATTCACCTCAACCCAGGCCCGGTCGCTGCTCCTGATACAAACGGGATTTGGCAGGAGATTCAGCGTCTCCCTCAGCAACTCGGATTTGCCGTCGCCAATCATCACAGCCGATACTCCCCACGAAGAAGAGCCAAACACACATGGATCAACAATCCCTTAAGTTGAATCCCCGCGCGCCGGCCTGATCTGCGGACTGTATTGCTGCCTGAAACGAAAACGCCCCCGCCTTTCGGCAGGGGCGCTTGTCATGTGCCAATGGCAGATCTGGGGCAGAAGAGGCCTATTCCTCTGCGCCGCCTTCTGCAGTGTCTGCAGCGGCTTCGGCCTCGGCGGCGGCGGCCGCAGCGGCGTCTGCTTCAGCCTTAGCCTTGGCGGCAGCTTCGCGCTCAACAGCAGCGGCTTCCTTGCGGGCAGCCTTGGCAGCGTCTTTCTGGCGGCGGCGCTCGGTTTTCGAGACGGCGATCTCGACCTGCTCGATGCCGTGGCCGGTGGTCCGCTCTGCGATACGGGCACCCTTCCCGCGCAGGCCGCGCAGGTAGTAGAGCTTGGCGCGGCGAACGCGGCCCTTCCGCTTCACTTCGATCGACTCGATCATCGGCGAGACCAGCGGGAACACACGCTCCACGCCTTCACCGAAAGAGATCTTACGGACCGTGAAGCTCTCGTTCACACCAGCGCCCGAACGAGCAATGCACACGCCTTCAAAGCGTTGCACGCGCTCACGGTCGCCTTCCGTAATGCGGACGTTCACGGCCAGCGTGTCACCGGGCGAGAATGCCGGGATTTCTTTGCCGCTGAGGACGCGGGAAACTTCTTCTGCGTCAAGCTGTTCAATAATGTTCATCGCCTGTCTCCGGCGCTTGGATATCGTGGGTTTCGGAGTAAGCGGCGTATAAATCGGGGCGGCGTTGCTTTGTCAACGCCTTTGCGCTGTTCAAACGCCATTCTGCGATGCGTTTGTGATCGCCGGACAGCAGGACATCCGGAGTCCCATACGGGCCCCACTGGCGCGGCAGCGTATACTGGTCATGTTCCAGAAGACCGTTTTCGAAGGATTCCTCACTCAAGGAGTCGGCATTCCCGGCCACCCCTGGCAGCAGGCGCACCACCGCCTCGGTCAGTGCCATGGCCGCCACTTCCCCGCCGGCGAGGACGAAATCGCCCATCGAGACTTCTTCCAGGCCATGTGTTTCGATCACCCGCTGGTCGAGGCCTTCGAACCGGCCGCAGAACATGACGAGGCCGGGACTGGCGGCGTATTCCCGCGCCATTTCCTGCGTAAACGGCTTCCCGCGCGGCGAGAGATAGATGAGGTGCTTGTTCGTTGTGACGATGCTGTCCAGCGCGGCGGCGGCCACATCGGGGCGCAGCACCATGCCGGCCCCGCCCCCGGTCGGCGGCGCATCGACATTACGGTGCTTGCCAAGGCCGAACTCGCGCAGCTGGATCGTTTCCCAGTCCCAGATGCCTTCCCTGCGGGCGCGCTCCAGGATGGACACGCCCAGCGGGCCGGGAAAGGCCTCGGGAAACAATGTGATGAAAGTCGTCTCGAACATGCGCTGCCTTTAGCGCAGCCATGGCCGTGCGTCACCGTTTCATCGCTGCGTCCCCTCTTGCCCTTCGCAATGATCCCGATTAACCCGGCCTCGTCATCTGGGGAGTAGCCAGCCGCCGAAAGGCGGGCTTCCGTGTCAACATACTCGGCTGAGAGGCCGTGGTGCGGAAGGAGCGGTCACCACCGTTCGGGCGAGACCAATGACATTGCCTCCTGCCTTGCCGGGCGTGGGGAGCGATGTCGTTGGACTCGAACAAGGCCCGGCACGGAGATTCGTTTCAATGGAAGCCCTGTATACATCCACCGCCGTCGTTGCGCTCGCCGAGATTGGCGACAAGACGCAGCTGCTCGCCATCCTGCTGGCCACCCGTTTCCGCGCGCCTGTGCCGATCATTCTCGGCATTCTCCTCGCGACGCTGGCCAATCATTTTCTGGCCGCCCTTGTCGGCGTGAGCGCGGCGAACCTGCTGGACGGCGAATGGTTCCGTTACATCATCGCTGCCTCGTTCGTGATCATGGGCCTGTGGACCCTGATCCCCGACAAGCTGGACGATCTGGACGACAAGCCGACCCGGTTCGGCGCCTTCCTGGCCACACTCATTGCCTTCTTCCTGGTGGAGATGGGCGACAAGACGCAGCTGGCCACCATCGCCCTCGGTGCCCGGTTCGACCAGATCCTCTGGGTCACCGCCGGCACGACGCTGGGCATGATGCTGGCCAATGTGCCCGCCGTGTTCCTCGGCCATGAACTGATTGAGCGCGTGCCGCTGAACATTGTGCGCTTCATCGCGGCAGCGCTGTTCGTTGTGATTGGTGTCTGGCTGGCCTTACAGACAGCTGGCTGGGTCTGAGCGATCCGCTATTGACAAAATTTTCCATGAAATCAAAAGTGGAAACGTATAGTACGTTCGTGGGGAATTCAGAATGGACAGGCTTTTTCCGGAAATCGCATCCGTGGGGGATGTGATGCGTCTGGCGAAAGGCGGCGCGATCGCCGGACTGGTTTTCGCCTGTCTCACCCTGCTCGACACATTTCTTGGCGGGGCCGCATTCGGCCACTCCGGCGCTGGCCTGCAGGGGTCAGGCGCCAGCCCTGCCATCCAGCTCCTTCTCACCGGCGCAGAAATCGCCACCATCCTGTTCCTGTCCTGGCGCGTTTCGACCGGGCACGGTCTGGTCAGTGCCATCCTGCTGATGGCGCTGTTCTTCCTGTGCGCCATGTCAGGCATTGATGGCGGCCTGTTCAGTATCGCGTGGACCATCGCCTATTTCTGCCTTGGCGTGCTGATGCTGAATGCCATCCGTGCCAGCCTGCGCTACGGCGCTTTCAAGGCCGAGCCCGCCCGGAAGAATTGACCTTCCCCCGGCGCTGGCGCTTGATGGTGCCAGATCAGGCGTCAGTCCTGGGGAGGATCGGACATGCTCGACACCATCGCCACCATTGCCAATATCCTTGCGTCTGCCGCTGTCGTGCTGACGCTGGTCTTCATCGGCATCCAGCTGAAACAGAATGCGGAACTGACGCGCATGGCCGCCGCGCAGACCTCCGCGCAGATGATGTCCACCAATCTCGGCCGGATCATCGAAAGTCCGGATCTGGCCGAACTGATCACAAGGGAAGGCGCGCCGGAAAGCTGGTCCCGGCCGGAGCGCCTGCGGGCAACCAACTTCCTGTCGGCCAGTTTCCGCCACTATGAAGTTCTGCATACGCACAGACGCTTCGGCGTGTTCGAGGAGGAATTGTGGGGCGGCACCGAAGCCCGCCTGCGCGACAGCCTCGACTCCCCCGCCATCCGTGACTGGTGGGCAGAGTCCAAACCCTTCTATGCCAAAAGCTTCGTTGCCTATGTCGACGAGATCGTCGCGGAGTGGGAAGCCATCGAAGCGATTGCAAGGATGAACACAGAGGACTGAGCCAAACTGCACATTTGTTCCGCCCGCACTCAATAGCAGGCGGACAATCTGCCAAAGTACCTGCCGGGCTGACTCACAAGCGCGGCAGCCAGTTCGGTATCGCTCAATTTACTGGTGTGTGCCTGCACATTCCAATCGACCTCTTTGTCGGCCGCCTCGGGTGTCGTCACTTCGGCAAAGACCATGGTCCACCAGAGCTCGTCTTCGTTTTCTGACAAATCGATCTGGAAAAACACGACCTCTTCTTGCGTCCCCTGAGCGTGTATAACTTTCATGCCATGAACAGGCAGTGTGCGTACTATGCCGTTCAATTTGATTTCTGCCGCTGTTTCTGAAATGGCAACATGGCTTGCCTGGCAGCCACCCATTTTTTCATTGGAATACACCACACCTGCCAGGGGATTGTTCCTTTTATCCACCGATAAGACTTCAGCGAGGCTTGCTCGACCAGGCAGGATGACAAGCGCAATCAGTACAAAAATGGCTCGGTGTCTCAACATGCGCCTTCTCCCAGAAGGCGCAATTATTACCCCTATAGGTTACAGCACTCTTTCGGGAATATCCGGTTTTTTTGTTAAGCCCAATCCGGCCAATCGCGGAACAATCCAAACTTCACATTCGTCACCATCGCATTCGCGGTGAAGTGAAGCTCGTCCACCTCCCCTTCCCGGGCGGCGGCGGCGCGGAAGGCCTCGTCCAGCTGGGCGAGGTCCCGCGTTTCGATCATGATGTGAAACTCGCGGATCGCATCGGGCCGCAGGCCCAGCTTGCAGCGCATCATGCGCCAGGCCTCGATGCGGCCATCGGCTTTTATCCGGTTCAGGAAATCCGGCAGGGCTTTGGCGAAGGCCCGTTCGTCCGTGCCGGGCTTCAGGTCGAACCAAATGTGATAGATGTCCATTGCAAATCACTCGCAAATAAGTTTGCCGGAAGGCGCAGTCTTCTATACGGGAAGGAATATGTCCGCGACCCCCGCCCTCTCTGTCATCATTCCCTTTTTCAATGAAGCGGGAAATGTGCACCCCGTGATCGACGAGGTGCACGAGCAATTGGTGGGCATTCCGTTCGAGATCATCTGCGTCAACGACGAGTCTTCGGACGCGACCGGAGCGGAGCTCGCAGAGGCAAAAGCAAAGCACCCGGATACGGTTTTCGTATTCAGCCATATTCAACGGCGCGGGAAATCTGCCGCGCTGTTCACCGGACTGAAAGCCGTGCGCGGTGAGTGGGTCCAGTTACTGGATGGAGATGGCCAGAACGATCCCGGCGATACGGCCCGCCTGTGGAAAGCCATCATCGCCCCTGGTGCGCCGGGGCGGCTCGGCATCATCGCTGGCAAGCGTAACAGCCGGAACGATTCCGGCTTCAAATGGGTCCAGTCACGCGTCGCAAACGGCGTCCGCCGCTTTGTCCTGCAGGATGATGCGACCGATACGGGCTGCGGCTGGAAGCTGATCCGCGCGGCGGCCTTCCGCGACCTGCCCTATTTCGCGTCCATGCACCGCTTCCTGCCGGCGCTGATCAAGCGCGCGGGCTGGGATGTGCGTGAGGAACTGGTGAATGACCGGCGGCGTCTGGCCGGAGAGTCGAAATACGGATTCCTCGGTCGCCTTGGCGCCGGGATCTTTGATCTGATCGGCATGTTCTGGCTGGTCCGCCGGGGCGGCTACGGTATCGCCAGAGAGTGGGACGACCCGCGCGCGGATCAGGACTGATCCGGCGCGGCGGCCCTGCAGGGACCGCCGTATAGACGGTCCATAGACGGTCTATTGATGGTATTTCTGATTGCCCGTCAGAGCCTAATCCTGCGTCCGCGTCGGGCGGCCTGAGCTGCGCATGGCAGGCGGGCGCGTATCCCGTTTCGGCGCGGGCGTGGCCCGGGGCGCCGGACGCGGCGCACTGGCGCGCGGCGGCGGTGATGGCGCAGGCCGCGAGACCGGACGTGACACAGGACGTGAGACGGGACGAGAGACAGGGGCCTTGGCCCGCGGCGGCGGGGTCACCGACCGTGGCCGGCTGACAGGCGCTTTGATCTCAGGCGCGGTCCGGGTCGATGGGGCTGGCCTGCGGACAGGTGTCGCTGGCTGGCGCGTCACGGGCGTGGACGTTCTGTCCGGGCGCGGGCTGCCGCGCAGGCCTGGTGGCCGCGTGTCCCGGCCAGGCGTGGCGCGCACTTCCGGCGTTCTGGGCGTCAGCGTCCGCGGCGTGCCCGAACGGCTGGTTGGCGTGCTCGCCGAAGGACGGTCAATCCGCGGCCGGACAGGCGCCGGCGTGCCGCCGCGGCGGCTGGTGGGGCCACCCACCAGGCCCGGATCCCTGCGGCGTTCCACTCGGCGGTCTCCCGGCCGGCGGTCAGGCTGCGGGGTTGCCGAGCCTGGGCGCGACGGCGGCGTAACTGCAGCAGACGTTGCAGGTGGCGTACCCCGCAGTGCTGGCGGAAGACGGCCGGCCTGGGGCGCATCGCCCCGGCGGTCGGCACGGCCTGATCCGTCCCGGCCAGAGCCACCACGACCCGTTCGGTCACCGCGGCGGCCGTCCCGGTCATGCCGGTCCCACCGGTCATGGCCGGTGCTGCCAACCGGGCGGATCGAGGAAATGTTGTCATTCAGGCGCAGGCCATTCAGCTTGTCGACCGAGGCATCGACGATCTGGCAGCGGCCCTGGAAATTGGCATGCTCGCACACTTCCCATTTGCCGGACCGGATCTGGATCGAGGAGACATTGTCATTGAAACGGTAACGGCTGAGATCACGGATGCCGCGATTGATGCCCAGCGAGGCGCCGCGATCATAGGAGTCGGTATAGAGGGTGACCGACGCATCCCGCGCACCATAATGACCCCTCAGGGGCGGGCGGTCCCGGCGGTAATGAGTGGAAGAATAATACGGCCGAGAATAGCCGCCCCACCCGAAACCATAGGGGTCATAACCCAGCCGCGGGTCGTAATATCCATAGCGGCGATACTCCGGCGAATAGCCGTAATGATAGACCTGGATCGAGGTCGAGGCGCCATAGCCATAATTGTAGGTGTCATAGCCATACTGCTCGTCGTCGACATAGCGGATGTAGCCATTCTCATCGCGAACGAACATCAGGCCGTGCTCGGCATCTGTATATTCATATACAGGACGCACCGATGAGATCTCACCGGCCAGGCCATACCAGGCGAGGTCTGGCACGTCATAGCGCAGAAACACGCAGCGGCCGGTAAAATCGCTGTGCTGGCAGACTTCCCACTGGCCGGACAGCACGGCAATTGAGCGGGCCCGGTCGTTGAACTGAAGGTTCGGCAGCGCGTGGATCGGGTCGTAGATCTCGCGGACTTCACCTGAATAATTGGCGCCGCTGTACAGGATCAGGGTCGGCGGTCCGTCATCCGTCGCAGGGTCGTAGCTATAGGCTTCTGTATCGGCCGAAGCGGCGCCAGCCATCGCAATCGGGGCGGCGAACACAGCCAGGAGGCGGAGGAATCTTGTCATCATCGGCCAAACTTTCACATCGTCTTGTGGAAAGTATGGCAAATCCTGTCTGAACGGCCCGCAACAGCCCGATCAGGCCTCCGGCGGCGGGCTTTCCTCGTCTTCGCCGGCGGCCCATTCGTCCAGCGTCGCGACCACGACGCGGCGGGCGGCGAGATCCACAACAGGCACATCGGCCAGGGTGAAAGGCACAAACACGCTGCCGCCCCCGGCCAAATCAATGTCCAGCAGGTCCCCTGCCCCGAAATCCTGGACGGCTCGGATGCGCCCGGCCCGCTCACTGCCGCCCGTATAAACGTCGAGGCCCACAAGGTCCTCGATATAGAATTCGTCCTCATCCGCGTCCGGCAGGCTGGCACGGGGCACATGCAGCAGCGTGCCGCGCAGCGCGTCCCAGTCTTCCTTCTGCTTCTGCTCTTTGGGGCGGACGATGAAATGGTCTTTCCCCGGACGGGCCGATTTCGGCGTCAGGATCACCTTGCCAGCCTCGTCCAGCAGCGGGCCGAAATCGAACACGGCATCCGGATCGGCAGTGAAACTCCTCACCCGCACATCGCCGCGCACGCCATGGGCGCCCTTCAGGACGCCCACCACGATCAGCCTGTTGTCTGCCGTCTTGTTCATTGCGCCTGTGTAGCGGCGCGCGCGCCAAGGGCAAGCGGCAGCTGCCGTCGCCTCAGCGCCAATGGCTGTAGCGGCGGATCGAGGAGATATTGTCGTTCATCCGGATCGGCTTCAGGTCACCTGCCCCAGCGGTCAGGATTTCACAGCGCCCGCGATAGTTTGCGTGTTCGCACACCTGCCAGGTGCCGTCGCTGACATAGAAAGAACTGGCCCTGTCATTGAACCGGTAATGGCTGAGGTCCGCCACATCCTGGCTGATCTCGAGGGCCGGGCCGCGCTGGTCGGAATCCGGGAACAGGACGAGCCCTCCCCCGGCGCCCGAGCGGTGGCCGCCGCGCCAATGATCCCTCCGGTCTTCCCGGCGGTCATCCCGCCAGCCGCGATCATATCCGGCCGGGCGGAGCGAAGAGATGTTGTCGTTCAGGCGATAGGCGTTCAGCCGGCCGGCACTGGCATCGATGATTTCACACCGGCCACGGAAATTTGCATCCACGCAGACTTCCCACACGCCGCGATTGATCGCGATGGAAGAGGCGCGGTCATTGAACCCGATCCGGCTAAGGCTGGGCACGGCGCCGTCGATGCGGACAGCTTCCCCGCGAAAGCCTGCATCGGAGTAGAGCACAGCGCCGCCCTGGCGTCCCTGAAAATCACCGCCACGCCAGGTGTCATGGCCGCCGCGATAATCGGCGCTGGCCGGCAGGGCGAGCGTCGCAAAGCCCGCTGCGAGCGCGAGCACAGAAACGAGAGATGTGGTTTTCATAACAGGCTCCTTTCGGGACAGGCCGCTTTTAGGCAAAGCGATCTGAACCCCGTCAGGGCGCCCCGTTATCCTGCATTCAGCTTTCCGGCCCCGGAACGGAAAAGGCCGGCACCCTGACGGATACCGGCCCTTCCATGGCTTGCCAGATGGCAGGCTGCTTATTCCGAAGCGGCTTCTTCTGCCGGGGCTTCCTCAGCCGGGGCCTCTTCGGCCGGGGCTGCAGCCGCTTCAGCGGCGGCCTCGGCGGCAGCAGCGGCTTTTTCTTCACGCTCCTTGGCGCGTTCCTGGGCTTTCTTGCCCGGCTCACCCTTGTTCGGGTTGTTGCCGTGCGTCCAGGCGACGATCGGCTTGCCGTCGACTTCGATGGCCGACAGGAAGCGGGCGACGCGGTCGGTCGGCTGGGCGCCCTTGCGGACCCATTCAGCGGCTTTTTCAGCGTCGATCTTCACGCGGTTTTCCGAATCTTTCGGCTGGCGCGGATCATAGGTGCCGATCTTCTCGATGAAGCGGCCGTCACGCGGGGCGCGCGCGTCGGCAACAACGACGGAATAGAAAGGGCGTTTCTTGGACCCGCCGCGGGCGAGCCGGATTTTGAGGGCCATGGGGTGATCTCCTGTGTACTGGCGTCTCTGGAAGAGTTTGGGGGTATAGTTCAGTCGGCCTCAAGGCCACGGATATGCTCATGATGGCGTATGACTTCCGCCACGATGAAATTGAGGAATTTCTCGGCAAAGGCCGGGTCGAGCCCGGACTCCTGCGCCAGATGGCGCAGCCGTTCGATCTGTTCTGCCTCGCGGGTTTTGTCTGCGGGCGGAAGATTGTGCTGGGCTTTCAGCTTGCCGACCTGCTGGGTCAGCTTGAAGCGTTCTGCCAGCGTGTGGACGAGGATCGCATCGAGATTGTCGATACTGTCGCGGAACTGGTTCAGCTGGAACTTGGCCAGCGTCGTGTCGATGTCGGTCATTTCTTTTTACCCCCCAACAGGTCGCCCATGCCCGGCGGCAGCGATCCGCCACCAAGGCCCGGCAGCTGCTGGCCGCCCATCTTGGCGAGATCGGCCTGCGAGATACCGGCCTGCTGCGCCATGCCCAGCATGTTTTTCATGCCGCCCTTGGTGCGCATTTTCTTCATCATGCCGGCCATCTGCTGGTGCATTTTCAGCAGCTTGTTCACATCCTGCACCGTGGTGCCGGACCCGGCAGCGATCCGCTTGCGGCGCGAGGCGTTGAGCAGCGCAGGCTTGGCGCGCTCTGCCTTCGTCATGGAGGAAATGATCGCCTCCTGACGTTTCAGGACATTATCATCGAGGTTCGCCGCTTCCATGGCCTGCTTGGCCTTGCGGGCGCCGGGCAGCATGCCCATCAGGCCGCCAAGACCGCCCATCTGCTGCATCTGGCGCAGCTGGTCGGCGAGATCGTTGAGGTCGAAGATGCCCTTGCGCATCTTCTCGGCCATCCGCTCGGCCTTTTCGGCGTCCATCTGCTCGGCGGCCTTTTCGACCAGCGAGACAATGTCCCCCTGCCCGAGGATGCGGCCCGCGACGCGTTTCGCATCGAAGGCATCGAGCCCGTCCAGCTTTTCACCAACGCCGAGGAATTTGATCGGCAGGCCGGTGACCGCGCGCATGGAGAGAGCCGCACCGCCGCGGCCGTCACCGTCCATCCGGGTCAGGACTAGACCGGTCAGCGGCAGGCGCTCATGGAACCGTTTCGCGGTTTCGACCGCATCCTGACCGGTCAGCGCGTCGGCGACGAGCAGTGTTTCCTGCGGCTGGGCGATCTCTGCGATCTCGGCCGCTTCGGTCATCATCTGTTCGTCGATGCTGGTCCGGCCGGCGGTGTCGAGGAAGAGGACGTCATAGCCGCCGATCTTCGCGGCGTTCATGGCGCGCCGTGCGATGTCCGCCGGCAGCTGGCCCTGCACGATCGGCAGCGCGCTGACATTGTCGCCGCACTGGTCTGCCAGGATCGCCAGCTGTTCCATGGCCGCCGGGCGGCGCACGTCGAGCGAGGCGAGGAGAACTTTCTTGCGGCCCTTCTCCGACAGGCGCTTGGCCAGCTTGCCCGTCGTGGTCGTTTTACCGGAGCCCTGAAGACCTGCCATCATGACGACGGCCGGCGGGCTGTCGACGCGCAGGCTGGTGTCAGCGTCTTCTCCGCCCAGCATATCGACCAGGCCGTCATAGACGATCTTGATGACCTGCTGGCCGGGCTTCACGGAGCGGATGACTTCCTCGCCCACGGCGCGGGTCTTCACCTTGGCGATGAAGTCCTTGACCACGGGCAGAGCGACGTCTGCTTCCAGCAGCGCAACACGGATTTCGCGCAGCGCTTCGGACACATCCTTCTCGGAAAGCGCGCCGCGCCCCGTCAGATTGTCGAAAATGCCGCCGAGCCGTTCGCTGAGGGCGTCAAACATCGCGTTACTCCTTATGCCGTCTGTCAGAACCGTCCTGACATGGGCGCTGATTGGGTTCAACGCAAAGACCAAGAGCCCCGCTGAGCGAGACTTCGCCGGGCGGGGGGCCTCGCTGTCCTCACGGGATCGGTCAAGGCGCGCTTCTGGATTTGCGCAGATTTCGGGCGGCTAAAGCACGCGAATGCCAGCGGCGTCAAGCATTTAAGCCTGTTGCAGGGCCCGCACACGCTCCTTCAGCAGAGCGATCGACGCCAGCGCCTCGTCCCCGACCAGCGACAGGACGGCCATATCGGCCCAGGTTCCATTGGCCATGCGGAAATAGCTGCGCAGCGTGCCTTCACGCTTTGCTCCGAACCGCTCGATCGACCGGATGGAGCGCTCATTGCTTTCGGGCGTCAGAATCTCGATCCGCCGCATCCGCGAGGCGACCGCCCGCTCGATCGTGGCAAGCTGGACGGCCGGGACAATCGCCGTGCCGCGCATCTCCTCGACGATCCACAGCGAAGCAATCCGCAGCCGCCGGTGAGTGCGGGAAATATCCGCATAGGCGACCACACCGGCGAAGGCGCCGTCAGATTTCCGCCAGACCGTGAAGGGAATGTAGTCGCCGGACTTTTTCAGCTCGAGTGTATGGTCGAAATAGGAATGGAAATTCGTGCCCGTCGCGATCACCGGCATCCACTGCCACATGGCCTCAACCGCGCTGGTTTCTGCCAGAACGTCCCGGTCGGCTTCCGTCAGCACTTTCAGGCTGACGAGTTCGTTCTCAAGACCCGGATCTTCCAGTTTCATGCCCGGACAGTCTCATGCCCCGCAATTTTGGCAAGGCGTTGGGATAGAAAAACCGGGCGCCTCATCGAAATGTGATGGAGGCGCGCCTCACGCCCGGACTCAGTTCGGATCGGCAGGCCCGGCCAGCTTCCGGCTGAGATAGGTGAATTCCAGCGCCGTGCGTTTCGCCCGCTCGGTCTGGTTCGCTGCCGCGGCATGTCCGCCATCGATGTTCTCGTAATAGAGGAATGGCAGGCCGGCCGCTTCGAACTTCTTCGCCATCTTGCGGGCATGGCCCGGATGGACCCGGTCGTCCTTGGTGGACGTCACGAAGAAGGGTTCCGGATAGGGCTTTGATGCATCGAAGTTCTGGTAGGGCGAGATAGTTTCCAGGAAAGCGCGCTCTTCCGGCACGACCGGGGAGCCGTATTCGTCGACCCAGGACGCCCCTGCCAGCAGGAGATGGTAGCGCAGCATGTCCAGCAGCGGCACCTGCACGACGACCGCATTCCAGAGGTCCGGACGCTGGTTCAGCATGACGCCCATCAGCAGGCCGCCATTGGAGCCGCCCATGATGCCGAGATGGTCCGGACTGGTCACGCCATCATCAATCAGCGCTTCGCCCACAGCAATGAAGTCGTCATAGATACGCTGGCGGTTCTGCTTCAGGCCCGCCTGGTGCCAGGCCGGGCCGAATTCCCCGCCACCGCGGATATTGGCCAGCACATAGGCGCCGCCCTGCTCCAGCCAGAGCCGGCCGGTGACCGGGCTGTAGGACGGGTTCATGGACACCTGGAACCCGCCATAGCCGTAAAGCAGCGTTGGCGTGGTGCCATCCATCGGAATGTCCGCCTTGCTGACCAGGAAGTACGGCACTTTTGTTCCGTCTTTCGACGTCGCGAATTTCTGGACCACTTTGAGTCCGGTCGTGTCGAACTTCGCCGGCAGGCTTTTCAGCGTGGTCACCGTGTCCGTCGCCGCGTCATATTCCAGCAGGGAGTCCGGGGTGAGGAAGTCTTCATAGTTGAGGAAGATCTCGCTCTCACGGTCGCTGGCAAAGGCGATGTTCGCCTGGCCTTCACCCGGCAAGCTGACCGGAACGATGTTCCACGCTCCTTCCACCATGCCGGCGCGGTAGATCTTGCCGACCGCCGTATCGCTGATGCTGAGCAGGAGCGTGTCTTTGGAAATGCTGACACCTTCGAGCGCCTGGGCATCATTCGGATGGAAGACCAGCGAGACCGGCGGCAGCGTTCGGTTTTCCATAAACGCCTCTACGTCGAAGGCGACGAGGTCACCCGATTTGAAACTGCCGGCCTGGCCTTCCGGCGCCCAGTCTTCCTGAAGCGAGACGAGGAACTGGCCCTGATAGATGCCGGCCGGTGAGGACTTCGGCGGGACCGGCCATTTCACCGGCACGGTCTCCCCTTCCGGGAACCACCAATAGGAGGAGGTGAAGAAGGTCTCCGCTTCGACCGCGCCCTGAAGAATGGTGCCGTCGTCCAGTTCCAGCGTCATCGGCCAGACGCCGACATCTGTCGCAGCACCGCGATAGATCTCTTCCGCGCTGTCCAGAGGCGTGCCGCGCTGCCAGCGCTTCACGACAAAGGGATAGCCGGATTCCGTGACCGTGCCCTGCCCCCAATCGGTTGCGATCAGGACAGTATCCGGCCCGGCCCAGGCGAGGCCCTGCTTGGCTTCCGGCGTGACAAAGCCGTCTTCAACAAATGTTTTGGTGGCGAGATCAAACTCGCGCTGGATCACCGCGTCCTTGCCGCCATCGGACAGCGAAACCATGCATTTATAGTCATCGCTGCCTTTCGGGGCGAAGCAATTGGCCCCCTTGTAGACCCAGTTCTTGCCCTCGTCGGCGGCCAGCTTGTCGAAATCGACAACGGTTTCCCAGTCCGGCGCGTCGGTGCGGTAGTCGGCGACAGGCGTCCGGCGCCACAGGCCACGGACATGCGCATCGTCCTGCCAGAAATTGTACACATAGCCCGAACGAACGACGCCATAGGCAATGCGTTCTTTCGAGTTCAGCGCGTCCAGCGCTGCCGCCTCGAAGCCGGCATAGCGCGGATCTGCCTGCAGTTCGGCCAGCGTCCGGTCATTCTGTGATCGCACCCAGGCGAGCGCGTCCTCGCCTTCAACCTCTTCCAGCCAGAGATAGGGGTCTTCCCCCGGCAGGGTTTCAGCGGGCTTGGGAAGGTCTGTGTCTGCCAATTCGGTCTCCGGAATCTGTGTAGCCGTGCACGCTGAAAGCATCAGCGCACTCATAAGAGTGGAAAAGAAACGCATAAGTCATCCGCTGGGAGGTTGCCGGGTGAAATGCCAGTCATAATGACCGGGCCGAACGGTTCAAGCCGGTGCGCGGTCGCAGTGGTTAGTCGTCGGCCCAGCGGCGGAGGCGTTCGAATTTCACCTCTTCCACGATCAGGGCGCGGGATTTTTCCGGCACGACCGGACGGATACCGAAATAATCGACCCCCTGATCGCCTTCTATCAGCGGCACGTCATAGTCGAAGCTGAAATCCTGAAACCCGCGTTCGAGATCGAAGACCTGCCAGCCGGAATCCCCGGCGCGGCCAGCAGAATAGTTAGTTTCCATCTGCAGGGCGCCGGACGTGTCAGCCGGCCGGGCGCGAACCGTAGACCGGACCGTGTAGCCCGCAAACTGGACTTCCATATCCGCAGCCAGTCTGAAATGCGGCCCGAGTTCGGGCGCCGCGTCCAGCACACCGGCATCCACCTCGATATAGAGCTGTTTCCGTCCATCCGGGCCGTCGATCAGACGGGTGACCGCGTCTCCCCCGGCGACAATCTTGTTGAGATAATCGCCGGACACGGTGATTTCGCTGTAATTAACGCCATCTCCGGTGACTGCGCCGGTCGGCAGCCGGCCAATTCCCGGCATAAGGGCGATCCCGACCATTCCAGCTGCAACAAGCAGGGCGAGAGGGAAGAAAATCCTGTCCTTCATCGGGGCCTTTCTCTCCCAGAGCTTTTCCGGTTGCGCCAGTGGGTGGACACCGCTGGCCAATTGGGTCCGCTCCTGTTAGCAGGAGCGCGTCGGGTCTGGCGAGCGGCATTTGCCGACGCATCTGCTACGGGGTTTGCACCATATGTCAAAGTCCGCCTTGAAGCGTCGGGCGCGTGAAGCGCGCAACTGGCTGATGGACTCCTGCTTTCCGCTCTGGTCGGAACGGGGCGTGGGCGAACATGGCCTGTTCCGCGAAATCCTGTCCCTCGACCATCAGACAGCCGACCAGGACACCACCCGTGTCCGGGTTCAGGCGCGACAGACCTATGTTTTCACCGAAGCCCTGAAAATGGGCTGGAAGCCGGACATGGCGGCAGATCACATCGCGATGGGACTTGAGGCCCTGATGGGTCCCTGCCTTCAGTCTGACGGCCTGGCCGGACGTGTCCTGGACAGCGCTGGCGGCGGGCTCACCGACAATTCGGCGGACCTCTACGACACCGCCTTTGTCCTGTTCGCGCTGGCCGAGACGGTAAGCGCCCTGGATGGCGCCGAACATGCCAGAGAGGCGGCAACCGGAATCCTGAAGGCGGTCGACGCAAAGCTGCGGGCACCGGATGGCGGCTATTTCGAATCCCTGCCGGCAGACCAGACACGCCACCAGAACCCGCACATGCACCTGCTGGAAGCCTGTCTTGCCCTGCACCGGGCGGATCCGGACGGCGATCACCTCGCCCGTGCCGGTGAGATCGTCAGCCTGTTCGACCGCTTTTTCACGGCCGGGCCCGGCGACTTGCTGGGCGAGCATTTTGCGCCTGGCTGGACCCAGCCGGCCGGCCGCGACGCTGACATCGTGGAGCCCGGCCACCAGTTCGAATGGGTCTGGCTGCTGCACGCCTATGCCCGGGCCAGCGGCACGCCGGTCCACCCCCGCGCCGACAAGCTCTACGCATTTGCCTGTTCGACCCTCGATGATGACGGCCGGGCCTTGCAGGAAGTCACCCGCGAAGGCGCCATCGCCAACGGGTCGCGGCGCACCTGGCCGCAGACCGAGGCACTGAAAGCCCACCTCGCCATGTTCGAAGTGACGGATGAGGACGCCTTTGCCGCCGCGGCCTGCCGCAGCTTCGATGTGCTGATGGATGAATATCTGACACCGGAAGGCGGCTGGATCGACCAGTACGACTCAACCGGCAAACCGATGTCCCAAAACATGCCGGCATCGACCGGCTATCATGTCGTATTGGCCATGGCCGAGCTCATGCGGATCATGGATGCTTGAATCTGCGCCGTTTTAAGCCGAAAAGGCCGCCAGAAAGACATACAGGACTAAAAAGGACCTCTCACCGCGATGCCGAAGCTAGCTCTCGTCCGCCACGGACAATCCGCCTGGAACCTCGAAAACCGCTTCACTGGCTGGTGGGATGCCGACCTGACCGAAAAAGGCGAGGCCGAAGCCAAAAAGGCCGGCCAGCTGCTGAAAAGCGTCGATGCAGACTTCCGCGCCGCCTTCACCAGCTACCAAACCCGCGCGATCCGCACGCTGTGGCTCGCGCTGACCGAAATGCACCGCGCCTGGATGCCGGTGGAAAAAGCCTGGCAGCTGAACGAGCGCCACTATGGCGGCCTGACCGGCCTCGACAAGGCAGAGACCGCCGCCAAGCACGGCGATGATCAGGTTCATGTCTGGCGCCGCTCCTATGACGTGCCGCCGCCCCCGCTGGAAAAGGGCTCGACCTGGGATCTCTCCACCGATCCGCGCTACAAGGGCATCGACATTCCGGACACGGAAAGCCTGAAACTGACGCTCGACCGTGTGCTGCCCTACTGGGATGCCGAGATCGCTCCGGTTCTGAAGTCCGGCAAGGATGTCGTCATCGCCGCGCATGGCAATTCGCTGCGCGCATTGGTGAAGCATCTCTTCAATGTGCCGGACGACAAGATCACGTCTGTGGAGATCCCGACGGGGAACCCGCTGCTGATCGATCTCAACGATGATCTGAAACCGGTCGCCGTGCGGTATCTCGATGCTGACCGCGCCCAGGCCCTGCCGGACCTGCCGTGAGCAAACGGCGCGACCAGCGCATGATGGGGCGGGCACTCGCGCTTGCCCGTCTCAATCATGGCCTGACCGGGCGCAACCCATCCGTTGGCTGCGTGATCCTGGATTCTCATGGACATATCGTTGGTGAAGGCGTGACGGGCCGGGGCGGCCGCCCCCATGCTGAAGAGATCGCGCTGGAAGAGGCCGGTGAGGCGGCCCGCGGCGGGACGGCCTATGTCACACTGGAGCCGTGCCGCGAACGCTCAGCCGGCGGCAAGTCCTGTTCGATGAAACTGGAAGAGGCCGGCGTCGCCCGCGTCGTCTGTTCCGTGCTGGACCCGCACCCCGTCGCCAATGGCGGCATCCTGCGCCTGCGCCGCGCGGGCATCCGGGTCGATATCGGACCCGGCCGCCATGCCGCCGAAGGGCTCTACCGCGCTTTCTTTGCGAGCATCGGCTAGCCCGGGAACGGCCCCGCATAGTCGATGATCTTCTGATAGAAGGCTTTGGAATCCCGCTGGAACGCCGCCTTGTTGAACTGCGCCTCATAGGAAGCGCGGCCGCCGGCGACGATCTTCGCGGCGAAGTCCTTGTCCGAGATCACCTTGCTGAGCGCATTCGCCAGCGCATCGACATCGTTCTTGGGAATCAGAACGCCGTTCTCGCCATCCTTCACATAGGCGGCCGGGCCGACGGCATCTGCCGCGACCAGCGGACGCGAAGCCGCCCAGGCATCGACCGTCACCGTGCCGAACGGCTCATAGCGCGACGGGAAAGCCACCACATCGCAGGCCGCCAGAAGTGCGCCGCGGTCATTCCGCCAGCCGAGGAAACGGACGCGGTCATCGAGGTTCAGCCGCTTGCAATGCGCACGCAGTTCGGCCTCCAGCGGGCCTTCCCCTGCGATCCAGACATATAGGCCCGGCACTTTCGCCGTCGCATCGAGCAGCGTGTCGAGGCCCTTCTTTTCGTGCAGTCGCGCGAGCGCCAGGGCAACCGGCGCATCTTCCGGCGTGTCGAGGCTCGCCCGGTCGACCGGGTCTGCGCCCTCGAAATCCGCATAAGTGTGGACGATGCCGGACCGGTCGTCGCTGACGCCCTGTTCCCGGATGTGTCGCAGAAGGTCGATGGTCAGACCGATATGCCATTCGCAGTTCACAAAGCGCGCTAGTTTGTAATAGCCGCCATACCAGCCGATCGACCGGTTGCGGTATTCCTTCGGCGCGAACTGTCCGGCGCGGCCCATCCAGTATTCGATCACATCCGGCTTGAACGCCTTGATCGCATCGCCGAGCACCCGGCGGGTCGGGAACGGCCAGGCATTGTTGAATGCCGCCACATCCACGCCGATTCCGGCCTCGCGGAACTTTTGCACACGAAACTGATTATCGGGCCGGGTGACCACATGTTGGGTCAGGCCCGCTTCCGCGAGCGCCAGAACCGATTCCAGCATGATGTTTTCCGCGCCACCCTCTGCGGCACCGGCCATGACGTGCATCACGCGCATGGGCCTCTCCTTCATGTCAGGTCAGATTGTCTGCAACGCGCATACCCATTTACAGGCGTGGCGGCAAACACTGGTTGGCAGTCAGGACTGAAATGCCTAAGCAGGGGCCGAACCGACCCGGGAGCCAGAAGACATGTCAGCCTATCGCCTCTTCGGTGCCGAAACCTCGCCCTACTCGCTGAAGGTCCGCGCCTTCCTGCGCTACAAGGGCATTGAATTCGAATGGATCACGCGGTCCCGCGAGACGGAAACCGATTTTCGTGCACTGGCGCGCCATGCGACCGTACCGCTGCTGGTTTCGCCGGATCGTCCGGTGAACCAGGAATCGACGCGCATGCTGTTTGCGCTGGAATCGTCCCATCCCGAGCCGTCCGCCACGCCGGAAGACCCGGCCCTGGCGGCGCTGTCGCTCATCCTTGAAGATTATGGCGACGAGTGGCTGAACAAATGCATGTTCCAGCAACGCTGGTCGAACAAGCCGGACCGCGACCAGGCCGGCCTGCGCGCGCTGGTGCAATTGTCCGGCGGCAAGCGCCCGCGCGCATGGAAAAAGCCGTCGGTGCAGATTGCCGAGCGTATGGCAGACCGCTTGCCGCTGGTTGGCGCGTCTGCCGAGAACGGGCCGGTGCTCGACGCATCGTGGCGCCGTTTTGCGGAATTGCTGAACACGCACCTGAAAGACCACCTCTTCATCTTCGGCGGCCGCCCGGCCTTCGCAGATTTCAGCCTCGCTGCTCAGCTCCAGCAGATGCTGCTGGATCCGACCCCGGCGGAATGGCTGAAAGACCGCGCGCCGTTTGTTGTCGCCTGGTGTGAGAACATGGACGACCCGAAAGCCGGTGGTCCGTTTGCTGACTTGTCTGCGCTGCAGCCAACCCTCGCCCCACTGTTCGCTGACGAAGTGGGCAAGACCTATCTGGTCTGGGCCAAGGCGAATTCCGATGCGGCCCGCAAGGGTTCGGATAAAGTCTCCGCCGAGCTGGAAAGCGGCCAATTCGAACAATCGACGCAGAAGCACGCTGCCGAAGCCTTCAACGCAGTGGACAGGTCTGTCAGCCGCACACTGAAGGACTCCGGCACCCTGGAAACCTTTCTGGGCGACGCAAACTGCCTGAAAGCCTTCCGGTACAAAGGGCAACCGGCCGCTTCCGACGCCTGATCCGCAGTCCTGAAAAGAAAAACGGCGCGTCCCCATCCGGAACGCGCCGCCTTTTGTCCTGTTCGGAACCTGCCGCTTATGCGGCGTCAGCTTTTTTCTTGCCGATCAGTTTCGGTTCCTGCGATTCGGAGGCTCCGATCTCGATCTTACGCGGCTTTTTCTCTTCCGGAAGTTCACGGACGAGGTCGATCCGTAGCACGCCATGGTCGAGCTGGGCGCCGGTCACGAGAATGTGATCGGCCAGCTGGTAACGGCGGATGAAGCTGCGCTGGGCAATGCCGCGATGCAGGTAGTCCCTGCCGCCGGCGTCTTCGGTATCGGTTTTCTTGCCTGCCACGGTCAGCAGGCCTTCCTTCGTTTCGATTTCCAGATCGTCCTGCGTAAAGCCGGCGACGGCGATCTCGATGGCGAAGGCGTTTTCGTCGACTCGCTCGATATTATAAGGCGGATAGCCCTGCGAGCCGTCCAGGCGCGCGGCCTGATCGATCATGTTGGCCATACGGTCAAAGCCAACCATGGTGCGGTAAAGGGGGGTCAGATCAATGTTCGACATGTCAGTCAGTCCTCTGTTTCAAAGCAACTGGGAACTCCCTGAACGGGGGGCTCCATTGGGGTTCGGACGTCGCAAACACCCGGCCCGATTGATGGCACCGGCACGAAATCCGGTCACAGCCCGCGTAGCAGCACCGTGACACGGTACATGTGGGTGCCTAAAAGAGCTGTTCAAGAGGTCCCATCGACGGAGAAACAATGATGAAAACCGCCGTATCTGCTTCCCTTCTTGCCCTGGCTGTCATGGCAGCCTGCTCACCGGCCCCGGCCGACAGCCCCGAAGCCGTTGCCGAACTCGACACGGAAACCGCCGCAGCTGAGGCGCCAGCAGCGGAAAGCCTTCTGGACGCGGCGATTGCCAGCGACCTGCGTTCGCCAGAGGAAAAAGCCCGCGACGAGTGGCGCCATCCGAAGGAAACGCTGGAATTCCTGGGCATCGAACCCGATGACACTGTGGTGGAGATCTGGCCGGGCGGCGGTTGGTACACCAACATCCTCGCGCCATGGCTCGCCTCCGGCGGCGGCAAGCTGGTCGCTGTCCTGTTCTCGCCGGAAGGCATCGACGATGCCGAACGCGTCGAACGGATCGAGACGAACAATGCGAAGTTCAAATCGAACTATACCGATCCAGCTTTCGGCACGATCGACTATTCCGGCTTCTCTGCGAACAGCGGTCCGCTGACAGAGCCCGGTACGGCAGACGCCGTGCTGACTTTCCGCAACATCCACAACTGGATGGCCGGCGGATACGAACAGAAATTCTTCGATGAAGCTTATGCCGCCCTGAAACCGGGCGGTGTGCTGGGCGTGGTCGAACACCGCCTGCCCTCCACCGCCGTACAGGATCCGGAAGCGGCCAGCGGCTATGTCCACGAGGACTATGTGAAAACACTCGCCGCAAATTCAGGCTTTGAATTCGCAGGCTCATCCGAGATCAACGCCAATCCGGCCGATACCGCAGACCATCCCTTCGGCGTCTGGACGCTGCCGCCTGTCAGCAACCAGCCGAAGGAAGGCGAAGAAGCGCCGGAAGGCTGGGATCCGGAAGCCTATAAGGCCATCGGCGAAAGCGACCGGATGACGCTGAAATTCATCAAGCCGGCGGAATAAGCCGTCCCCGGACAACCCCCTGCCCCGCCGGCCTGTCCGGCGGGGCCATTCTTTGGCGTATCCAATGGCATTGAAATCCCTGTTCCCGACCCTCGTGAAGGAAGCCGCGCTTGGCACCGATGCCCTTCGGTCCGAGCTCGAAGCTGTCTGCTGGCTGCTGGAAGACGAAGACACCGCCGGCAATGACTGGTGCGACGCCGAGGGCTATGACGGTTACACCTCTTACGCTTCGCTCGACGATTTGCCGGAGCGGTTTCCGGAGTTTGCCGCGCTGAAAGAACTGCTCGACCAACAAGCCGCCGAATTCGCAAAGGAACTCCACTGGGACATGGGCGGCTTTCACCTCGAGCTCGATGCGCTCTGGGTGAACATTCTCGGCGAAGGCGGCAGCCATTCCGGACACATCCATCCGGGCAGCGTGATTTCCGGCACCTATTATGTCGCTGTGCCCGACGGCGCAGGCACGCTGAAAATGGAAGACCCGCGCCTCACCTTCATGATGGGTGCGCCCCAGCCGACAGATGAAGCGCCGGAATCTGCCCGCCGCTTCGTCTATCTCGAACCGAAAGAGGGCCACGCCCTGTTCTGGGAATCCTGGCTGCGCCATGAAGTCATGCCCAACCGGTCAGAAGAGCCGCGCGTCTCAATCAGTTTCAATTATGCGCTGGTGCGCGACTGAAGGATCCGGCCCATGATCATCGTCACCGGCAGCGTCCGCGCCCGACCGGACACCGAGGCAGAACTGGTCGCCCTCTGCCGGGAACATTGCGCCCGCTCCCGTGCTGAAGAGGGCTGCATCGCCCATAATGTGCACAGAGATTGTGACGATCCGGCCCTTCTGGTCTTCGTGGAGTACTGGCGGGACATGGCCGCCCTGAACGCCCATTTCGCGCTCAAAGAGAGCCGGGAATTCGTCAAGGTGGCCCGGCGCCTCTCTGCTGGCGGAACGCCCATGCGGATCTTCGAAGCGGCAGAAGTAAAGGCAGAGGCCTAAGACATTAGTCGTCTGCGGCAACGCCACTCTTGACGTTAAGGCCTCAAAAGGCCATCGCCACGCGAACTCTCACTTCCTCCCTAGACGAGCGCAGACAATGGACCTTTCAAAGATCAGCGCGGGCCAGAACCCGCCGGATGACCTCAACGTTCTGATCGAAGTGCCCCTCGGCGGCGACCCGATCAAATACGAGATCGACAAGGATTCCGGCGCGATGTTCGTCGACCGCTATCTCTACACCGAGATGCGCTACCCGTGTAATTACGGCTTCGTGCCCCACACGATGAGCCTGGATGGCGACCCGATCGACGTGATGGTCGTTGGCAACCGCCCGCTGGTGCCGGGTTCGGTCGTGCGCGCCCGCCCGGTCGGCGTCCTGATGATGACGGACGACAAGGGCCAGGACGAAAAAATCCTCGCCGTGCCGCACCCGAAGCTGACGGCTTATTACGACAAGATCGCGACCTATCACGACCTGCCGCAGACGCTTTGTGACAAGATCGCCCACTTCTTCACGCACTACAAAGACCTCGAACAGGGCAAATGGACCCGGATCGAGGGCTGGTACGGTATCGAGAAGGCGCGCGAGCTGATCGATGCTGCCGTCAAGCGCGGCGTCGAGAGCTGATCCTCCAACACCTGACGGGGGCCTGAATGGACCTTTCGGTCTGGATTGCCCTGGTTGCCCTGTTCATTGCGGGCGGCCTGACCCCCGGGCCGGCTGTCATGCTGGTGATGAGCACGTCGCTGCGCTATCGCGCGCCGACGGCGCTCTTGCCGGCATTGGGTGTGGCAGCGGCCAATCTGCTCTGGATCTCGCTGGCGGCGGGCGGCATCGCCGCTTTTGCTGCGCAATTCCCGATCCTGCTGAACGGGCTGAAGATTGCCGGGATCTGTTTCATCGCCTGGCTGGCCTGGTCGCTGGCAATGTCAGACCCGTCCAGCCCTCATGCCAGCGCGAAGGACGCCCCGCCGCGCGGCAAGCTGTTTGCCCGCGGCGTCGGCCTGCAATTGCTGAACCCGAACGCACTCGTCTTCTTCGGTCTTCTGCTGCCGTCCTATTTCGACATGACGCATCCGGTCGTGCCGCAGGCGCTGATCATGATGGTCACGATCACCATTTGTGAAATGACGGGCCTGACGCTCTATGCCTGGCTGGCCGACGGCATGAACCACCATTTCGAGTCGCCCGCCTTTACCCGCTGGTTCAATCGCGGGGCAGCCCTCGCCATGCTGGCATCCGCCCTGTTTGCGTCGATTTCGACCTTCACACCGCACACTTAGCGGTCGACCACCTCAAACCGGCCGGTTTTCGCGTTCCGCCAGTGCAATTCGCCATGCTTGATGGCGAACCACGCGCCGTGCAGCTCAAGCTCGCCAGCCTCAACGGCCTTCTGAACGAAGGGGAAGCTCAGCAGGTTCTTCAGGGAGGTTTCGATGCCTTCCAGTTCCAGCGAGAATTGCGGATTGATCGAGCCGGATTCCAGGACCCGGTCGCGGGCTTCATCAAGAAGCGAAACCCAGGGGGTCACAAACTCCCCGATCAACGGATTGTCGTCGCCCGCCAGAGAGGCCTGAACACCTCCGCAGCCACCATGCCCCATGACCACGATGTGCTTCACCTTCAGCACATTCACCGCGTACTCCAGCGCAGAACTGACCCCGTGCAGCTTTCCATCGGGCATGTAAGGCGGGACGAGGTTAGCCACATTGCGCACCACAAACAGCTGGCCGGGCGCCGCCGCGAAAATGTCGGACGGTTCGGCGCGGCTGTCGGCGCAGGCAATCAGCATGATGGCCGGGCTCTGGCCCTCGCCAAGCTCGCGATAGAGCGCTGCCTGTTTGGAATAAACACCGCCGCGGAAGCGCCGGTAGCCTTCAATCAGTTCCTCGATCGTCTTCATGGTTCCAATCCTGCTGCTCGGCCTGTTTTCCGGCCTGTTTCTGCCGACGCTTCTCTATTGCATAGTGCAGAAGTCGCCAATCTGAATCGGACATTGTTTACCGGTTTGTCCTAGGGTTCCGAAAGAGGCCCCCGCAGCACCGGCCAGGGAGACCAGACATATGTCGACAGATGCCAGCGAGAAGAAAACTTCCCGCAAAGGCCCTTCGCGCAGCGAGGAGTCCCGTTCTGCCATCCTTGAAGCGACACGGGCCGAGCTTGCCGAGGCAGGCTGGCGGACGTTCAGCGTCGACTCGGTCGCCAAGCGCGCCAGCGCCTCGAAACAGACCATCTATCGCTGGTGGCCTTCGATCGGTGCCATGTGTGTCGATGCCGCCCTGGCCCTGGTGCCAGACAGTCCGGACGGCGGACGCGACCCGCAGGAACGCATCGCGACGCTGATCGTCCCGCTGGAAGCCGCTGCCCGCACCGGGAATGGCCACGCCGTGCTGCGCGGCGCGCTGATGGCCGCGGCCGACGACCAGCATGCCGGCGAAGCCTGGCGTGCCTGGATGAACCGCGACATCCGCCAGCCCATGCGCATGGTGCTCGCCGAACTGGCGGCGAAACGCGTAATCCGCCGCGATTTCGACCTGGATGAAGTGATCGAGCAGCTGCTCGGGCCGCTCTGGCACCGGATCTGTGTGATCCGCGGACCGGTGAAGGAAGGCTACAGCATGCAGCAGGCGCGCTACGCCCTGCGGGTCTATTCCACCATCTGACACCGGGAAACTTCCCCCAGCCCGGCACACGGATCGCGTTCTGCACGAATCTTGCAGCGGAACCTCCCAAACTGGGAGGAAAACCGCATGTCCGCCGGACGCATCGCCTGGATCGATTACGCCAAAGGTATCGGCATCATTCTTGTGGTGATGTCTGCCGCCGCCATCGGCTATGGCGCGCCGGAAGGCGGCGTGAACTGGATGCTGGGCCTCGCAGACTGGGCCCGTCCGTTCGTGGTTCCGGCCTTTTTCCTGATTTCCGGCCTGTTCCTGCATCGCGGGCTCTTCGGCTCAGCCCCGGTCTATTTTGACCGCAAGATCCTCCGCTTCGCCTATTTCTTTGCGCTCTGGCTGGCCATCGAAACCGTCATCCTGAACGCTGGTATGTTCTCGCAGGGCCTGCCCGGCCTCGCCCAGCTGTATCTCAGCGGCCTGGTCTCGCCGCAAAGTCCGCTCTGGTTCATCCAGCAGCTCTTCCTCTTCTATCTCGTCACGCGGGCCATCCGCCGCCAGAAGCCGGCGCGAATTCTGGCTGGTGCTGGCATGCTGCAAATCCTCGCCGCAGCGGGCCTGTTCCAGTCCGGATGGTCTGTCCTCGACCATTTCGCGGCGAATTTCGTGTTCTTCTATGCCGGCTATGTGGGCGCATCCCTAGCGTTCGGTTTCGCGAACAAAGCGGAGAACCGCCTGCGTGATCTTGGCTGGACCCTGGCTGTCTGGGCCGGTGTGCACACCGCCTTCGTCGCCATGGGGATCGCGGACCTGCCAATCGTTTCACTGATCCTCGGCTTTGCCGGGACGTTCGCGCTGATCAGCGCTGGCGTGCTGCTTGCCCGTATCCCGGCCGCGCATTTCATCGGTGACGCCGGACGCCAGTCTTTCGCGATCTATCTCGGCTTCTTCATCCCGCTCCAGCTCCTGCTGATGCTGGTGAAGATGAGCGGGATTTTCGCAGACACCGGCGCCGCCAGCCTGGCAATTGCCGCCGCCACGCTGATGATCGCGCTTGGCATGCACCGGCTTGCGATGGAAACCCCGCTAAGGGCGCTTTATGTCCGCCCCCGGATTTTCCGGCTCAAACCATCACAGGCGGCTGGGCGCGGCAGCCTGCTTGTCGCACCGACACAGCCAGACGCCTGATAATCGGCGCCTAGCGCCCCCGGTTCCACACCATCAGCGGATCGAAGGCGCCGGTTTCCGCGGCCTTCTGGAGCTGTGCGATCTGTTCGGAGACGGGGTTTTCACCCGATGCCTTGGCCCGCGCGCCATACAGGGCCTCGTCGAGACGGCAGATCTGTTCGAACAGCGCTTCTGACCGGTCCACCAGCTCCAGGAAGCGCGCCGGCAGGCCCCTGCCCTCCTGCGCCTTCACATCGAGCGGCGGATCCTCTCTCCGTATGCGGTATTTCTTGGCGGCCGCGTCGTCGCGCTTCATCTCGCCATCGCGCACCGCTTTCTGCATGACCAGCCAGCTCGCGGCCTGCATCAGGCGCGTCGTCAGCTCCATGCTCCAGGCGGCATAGGTCAGCCCCGGTTCGCGATCCAGCGTCTTGGCATGTTCGCGGCCCGGCCCGTCCAGATAGGTGGCCGTTTCCTCCACCAGCGCCATGCCGCGCGTGAAGACGGTATCGAACAGCTTGCCGCCGGTGAACCCGTCCGACATGCTCATGCCTTCGCCTTGCGACTGTTCCGCTGCCATAACTCTGTCCCTGACGTTCTGGACACCAACACCTGCTTTACCATGGCGATGTTTATGTCCGCTTAATCCCCGCCGCCACCAAACAGCGCATCGGCGGCTGCTTTCTGGGCGCGCTTTTTCTCGATTTCCCGTTCGCAGGCGGCGATACCGTCTTTCAGCTGCGCAATGCGCGCTTCCAGCTCTTCCACCGACATCTGCTCCAGCGTCTGCGGTGTGTTTACGAGGATCGGCTCTTCATCCGAAATTGCCATCATCGCCTCCCGATCCGTCTCTTGGGGTTCATCAAAGCAGAAACAGGCCTTACATGCGACTCCTCAACACGGGAGTCATGCACATGGGCGAGACGATGAAAGCCGTCGAAATCGAGAAGGACGGGCCGCTTTACCTGGCGGACCTGCCAAAGCCGGAACCGGGCGCGAATGAGGTTCTGGTCAAGACGGCCTTTTCCGGCCTGAACCGGGCAGATCTCGTCCAGCGCGCGGGCGCCTATCCCCCGCCGCCCGGCGCCTCCACCATCCTGGGACTGGAAGTCTCCGGCACGGTCGAAGCCGTCGGCAGCGATGTGACGCGCTGGAAGGTTGGCGACACGGTTTGCGGGCTGCTCGCGGGCGGCGGCTATGCCGAATATGTGTCGGTCGATGAAGGGTCGCTCTTCCCGGTGCCAGAGGGAATGAGCCTCGACCAGGCCGCCTGTCTGCCGGAAGCCATGATGACGGTCTGGGCCAATGTGTTCGACCGGGTCGGCCTCAAAGCCGGGGAGAACTTCCTCTGCCATGGCGGCACATCCGGCATCGGCGTGATGGCGATCCAGATGGCAAAGGCCGCGGGCGCCTCGAAGATTTTCGCAACCGCCGGCACGGATCAGAAATGCCAGCTCGCCGCCAGCCTCGGCGCCACGCGTGCGATCAATTACAAGACCGAAGACTTTGTTGAGATCGTGAAGGCCGAGGGCGGATCCGACGTCACGCTCGACATGGTCGGCGGCGATTACATCCAGAAGAACATTTCGGCCGCCAACCCGGACGGGCGGATCATCAATATCGCTTACCAGAACGGCTTCCAGGCGAACGTCAATTTCGCGCCGGTCCTGATGAAGCGGCTGACCCTCGCCGCCACCACGCTGCGCGCCCGGCCCCTGCCGGAGAAGAAGCGCATCCGCGACGCGGTGGAAGCCGATTTCTGGCCGCACGTCGCCAGCGGCGAGATCATTCCGGTTCTGCAGAAAGTCTACCCGGCAGCAGAAGCAGAGCAGGCGCATCAGCTGATGGCGTCCGGCACGCATTCCGGGAAAATCCTGCTGTCCTGGTAAAAAAGGCCCAATTTACAGGCCCCTGTGGCTGGTGACTTTCCAATACAGGGCAGCTGTACTATAGGAACAGGCAAGGTTCAGCACGCGCCTGACCCCAACCGCCCGGCACGACGTGCCGGGCGGCTGCATTTCAGGCGGCGTAAAAACAACAGGGAGAGCCTCATGTCCGAAGTCCTCATGCCGAAGGCCACAGCCGTCTGGCTGCTCGACAATACCAGCCTCACCTTTGCCCAGATCGCTGCGTTCTGCGGCCTGCATCATCTCGAAGTCAAAGGCATCGCCGATGGCGACGTCGCCGAGAACATGCGCGGCGTCGACCCGATCGCCGGCGGTATCCTTTCGCGCGAGGAAATCCAGCGCGGCGAAGCCGATGAAGACTACCGGCTGAAAGTCGCCGAATCGAAGATCGCCCACATCCCGCAGCCGAAGCGCAAGGGCAGCCGCTACACACCGGTCATCCGCCGCCAGGACAAGCCGGATGCTGTCGCCTGGTTCATCCGCAACCACCCGGAAGTCTCCGACGCGCAGATCTCCAAACTGATCGGCACCACCAAGTCGACGATCAACAATGTCCGCGACAAGAGCCACTGGAACTCGCCGAACATTCGTCCGGTCGACCCGGTGACGCTTGGCCTCTGCACCCAGATCGAGCTCGACGAAGTGATCGCAAAATCGGCCGAGAAGCGCCGCAAGATGGAAGCTGAAAAAGCGCTCCGCTCCGAAGGCCCGGGCCTGGCTCCGGCGCAGGACGATCCGGACGCCTATGACACGTCCGAAGAAGACGCCGCGAAGAAGGACGTCTCCGCAGACGACGTATTCCGCGACTTCAGCTGACCCAAGCAGACCTGCTCAAAAAAAGCCGGCGCTCTTCGGGTGCCGGCTTTTTCTTGTCCGGCATGATCCGACATAGTCCGGGCTGATCCGGCATAGTCATGACCAAGTCCGGTATGGTCCGGCTTCGTCATCGCGTGGTCGCACTTAGGCCTGCCGCAGGAAGACATACCAGGCACCGGACCCGCCATGTCGCGGATGAGCCTCGGAATAACCGGAGATGAACGCGCGCGCCGCCGGCATCTCCAGCCAGCGCAGGAAATTGCGGCGCAGCACGCCCTCCCCGCCCTTCCCCTTTCCGGTGATGATCAGGACACACCGCGCGCCTTCTGCCTGCTTGCGCCGGAGGAAATCCGGCAACGCCGCCTCCGCGCTGAGCTGCGTGTGGCCGTGCAGGTCGAAGCGGCCGGCCAGTTCCAGCTTGCCACGCCGCACGCGTTTCTCGTTCGCCCGGTTCTGTGGCGGTGCCGGCGTTTTCGGGGGCTTGGGAACAGGCGGCTGTAGCGGTGCGGCGGCGGGTTTCGCCTTGCCATGGCGCAGGACCGGCTCGCCATGCTCCAGCGCGTCGATAAAGGTTTCAATGTCTTCCGTCTTCGGACCGATGGGCTTCACCGTCCGCGCAACACGGGCCCAGGCACGGGCTTCGTCAGGGGTAAGACGGCGGTGGCTCATGACCGCCCATTACGGTGCAGGGGGCGCCATGTCGAGACCGGCATAGCCCTGGCTGCGCATCCGCGCTGCCACCGTACGCGGAAGCAGAACCCATAGCCGGCCCGGCGCGTTCATCGTTCCGGCCCGCTCGCCCGCCTGCGGCCCTGTGCCGAAAAAGATGTCGCCGCGCACCGCGCCTTTTATGGCCCCGCCGGTGTCCTGAGCGACCAGCAATCCGGACCAGTCGCCGCCCAGTCCCGGCGCTTTTGTCTGAACGAACATGGGCACGCCAAGGGGATGAAGACTGGTGTCGACCGCCATGGAGCCGAGCGGCGTCAACGGGACACCTTCCGCGCCAGCTGGCCCGAGCGAGGGATCGCCTTCCGCCTCGGCATTGAAGAACACAAAGCGGGGGTTCTGGTTCATCGCCATTCGCGTTTCAGCCGGTCCCGCCCGGTTCATCCAGGCGCGGATCCCCTGCATGCTGGCTTCGCCGCGGGAAATGCGCCCGGTACGGATCAGCCAATTGGCCGTCGATTCGAATTTGTGGCCATTATGCGCGGCATAGACGGCCCGCATTGTTGTCCCGTCCGGAAAGGTCAGCCGGCCCGAGCCCTGGATCTGCAGGAAGAACACATCCGCCGGATGCGCATAGGCAATCGCCTGGACGCCCGATGTCGTGATCTGGGCCCGCGCAGGATAAGGCCGGGTTGTGCCGTTCGGCAGGCGCTGCAGCGGCTTGCCATTGTTCGGGATCAGGTCAGCCGGCAAGGCGGGGACCGGCTCGGTAAAGGGCGGGGTCGGCGTACGGCGCGCTTCATAGGTCGGTTCGAAATAGCCGGTGAATTTCCGCGCGCCATCTGGCGGGATCACCTCAATCGGCACGAACACCTGCTCCATCAGCGCGCGGGCATCTTCATCGCTGCGCGCGGCCGAGAGTGCCCCGCAGGGTTCTGCCCAGTCCTCGACACGTCCGGCCCAGGGCGCCGCCGACGACAACGGGGCGGTCATTTCCTGTCCGGCAAATTTCTCACAGGACCGTTTGAACGCGCTGACCGCAGCCTCAAGCCGAACCGAAGACCAGTTGGGCAAATCGGAAAAGGCGGCAGGTGTCTCCCAGTTGGGCAGTCTCGGAGGCGGTGCAGGGGTGGCAGGTTGTGGAACTTCGGGCCCGGCGGGCTGAATGACCTTTATGGGTGCAGGCTGAGACTGGCAGGCGGCCAGCAGAAGCAGAAGGACAAACGAACGAAAGCGCGACCACATGCACGCTTTATGGCGTGCTTCCTGCGGAAGTGTCACCCGAAAATGTTCTGCGTGCAGGCCCTAATTGGCGACTTCGACGTCGTCCAGAATCCAGTTCGGATCATCCCCCCGGACGTTGCGCATAAAGGTCCAGATTTCCTTCGCCGTGCGCACCATTTCCCCGTCACCCAGTTCCGCTTCATAGCGGACGGCAACGCGGGCAATGTCTCCATCGAGATCGGCACTTTCGATTTCGGCCTTGCGGATTCTGAGGAGTTCAAAGGCCGGCTTGTCCGGCTCGCGCGCAGCAATGGCGGCGTCCCAGGCTTCATAGACATCGTCGTCCAGCATGGGGCGGAGCTTGTCGCGGTCCCCACGAGCGAAAGCCGAAACGATGATTTCATAGGCTGCGCGGGCGCCTCTCATGAAGTCAGGTGTGCTGAAGCTGCGATCAACGTTGTAAATTTCTTCCAGCCCGCCCGCGGCCGGACCGGTAAAGATCGGCTTGTCGGCATGGGCCATTGTCTCATCGCGCGGTTTGGCCTTGTTGGTCGCATCATCGCCAGCTGTCGCTGGGGTCGGGCGGCTGACAGGGTTGTCGTTGTCACCCTTGCCGAGCGCAAAATACAGGCGCGACAGGACAAACAGCGCAACAGCTGCCAGGATCATGACTTGCATCACGGGGTCCATTGGTGGTGGCGTGTCCTTGCGTTCGAGTTCACTCAGCCCCCAAGATAGGGCCGACAGGCCGGAAGTGCCAGTGATCATTGCGCGTTAAGGGGCCGCATGCTAGCGCCCGCCGGGTAGAGTTGGGAGGTAGACATGACTGACACAAGTGCTCCGCAGGCACCAAATGAAGGCCAAAACGGCGCGACCCCGGCGGGTCTGCGCGTCCTCGGCCAGTATGTGAAGGACCTTTCCTTCGAGAATCCGGGACACACACCTGTGCAGTCCCAGCCGAATATCGATCTTGGTATCGATGTCGGCGCAACGCCTCATGCCGATGGCAACGGGATCTACGAAGTGTCCCTGAAACTGTCCGCCAAGGCTGTTTCAGATGGAACCGTGCTGTTCATCACCGAACTGGATTATGCCGGGCTGTTCCAGCTGCAGAACGTGCCACAGGCCCAGCTTGAGCCGCTGCTGCTGATCGAATGCCCGCGCCTGCTGTTCCCGTTTGCCCGCCGTATCGTGGCGGAGATCACGCGCGAAGGCGGTTTCCCGCCTCTGCTGATCGATCCGGTGGACTTTGTGCAGCTTTACCAGCAGCAATATCGCCGTGCGCAGGAAGCCGCTGCAGCCTCCGGCCAGACACCGCCCGTTCAGGACGCGTAACGCTTCCAGACAGCTTCATCGCCAAGGCCGCTCACGAACGCTTCGTGGGCGGCTTTTTCGTCTTCGGTCAGACGGGAACTAAGCGGCTTCGGCCGCTGCCGCGCGGGCGTGACCTCTTCGACAATCTCCGTTTCCACCACCGTCTCGAACGAAAAGGCACGGGCCCGGCCGCCAAGGAGTTCGAGATAGACCGCCGCCAGAAGCTGGCTATCCAGCAAGGCGCCGTGAAAAGTCCGGCTCTCAAGCGAAATGTCGAACCTTTTGCACAAGGCATCGAGACTGGCCGGCGCCCCCGGAAACTTGCGGCGCGCCATCGCGGCCGTATCCACCCAGCGCTCATCCGGAATCGGGCTGCGTCCGCACCGGTCCAGTTCCATGTTCAGGAAGGAGCGGTCAAACCCGGCATTGTGAGCGACCAGCGTGGCATCCCCGATAAATTCCAGGAAAGCGTCAATCACTTCAGGCGCCTCGAAAGGCGGAGCATCCTTCAGGTCGTCATCCGTGATGCCGGTGATGCGAACCGTATCGGCAGACACTGCTCGGCCGGGGTTGATCAGCGTCCGGAACGTGCGGCCAGACGGGATGTGATTGATCATCTCCACCGCGCCGAGCTCAATGATGCGGTCACCTTCTTCCGGCCTGAGGCCTGTGGTCTCGGTATCGAAAGCAATCTCGCGGATCTGGCTCATGCATTATCCCCTGCGGCCTTGCGATTCATCAGGGCCACTATGGCGCGAACATGGTCGCGTGCAAACTCAAACCCATGTGCTGTCGACAGGATAAAGTCGGCTTTTGCACGCTTTTCCGCATCCGGCACCTGACGCGCGAGAATCGCTTCGAAAGTTTCCTCTGTGACACCCGGCCGGGACAGCACACGCTGGCGCTGTACTTCGGGCGGCGCGCTGACAACCAGGACATAATCGCAATAGCCGGACCCACCGGTCTCATACAGCAGCGGAATGTCCAGCACCGCAAAGGTCGCTCCGGATTTCCGCGCCGTTTCCCGGAAGTCCTGCTGCGCCGCGCCAGCCAGCGGATGGACGATGCCTTCCAGCTGTTTCATGGCGGCCGCATCGTTCAGCACACGTTCGCGCAGGAGTGTACGGTCGATCGCGCCATCGACTTTAACGCCCGGAAAAGCAGCTTCGACAGGATCAACCGCCGCGCCGCCCTTCTCGTAGAGCTGATGCACCGCTGCATCGGCGTCATACACGGGTACGCCTTCATCCCGGAACAGGGTCGCGGTTGCGGATTTTCCCATGCCGATCGAACCGGTCAGGCCAAGGATGATCACGTCGTGGCCTCCACGAGTTTACGGCAATGAGCGAGCGCTTCTTTCGTGTCCGGCAGGACGCCGAACCAATGCTCGAAACTGTAGGCCGCCTGCGCAACCAGCATGCCGAGCCCGTCCATAGGCTGCCAGTTCTTTTTCAGCGCTTCCTCGCGGATCGCCGCAGCAGGCTTGCCATAGGAAATATCATAGAAGTACTGCCCGGTTGCCTCAGGCAACTCGAGAGTCTCGCCGGAATGACCCAGGCTGAGCGTGTTGATCACCACATCCGCCGTCGCAGCTTCGGAAATGCCCTCTTCCAGTGAACAGATCCCGGCAGTGATCCCGGTTTCAGTGACGAGGGTTTCGGCGCGTTCCCTGGTGCGGTTGGCAATCGTGATCTCCGCGCGGAGATCCATCAGGCTGACGGCCACGGCGCGGGCAGACCCGCCGGCACCCAGCAAGGTGACGCGGCTTCCGGCAACTTCAATCCCTGCATCCAGCAAACTGCGGACAAAGCCCGGCGCGTCTGTGTTCTCGGCGCGCCAGCCCCCCTGCTCCCGCCGGACAAGCGTATTTGCGGCTCCGATCCGCCGGGCGATGTCGCTGGTCTCATCAGCAAGGGAAAGTGCCTCTTCCTTGTGCGGAAGAGTGATGTTGAAGCCGAGCGCATTCCGCTCTGACAAGGTTTCAAGAGCGCTCTCCAGATCGCCTCGCTCGACACGCAGGGCTTCGTAGGTTGCATCGAAGCCGTGCTCGCGGATCCACATCTTGTGAATCACGGGAGACAGCGAGTGCGATACCGGATCGCCGATGACGCCGAGCAGCCATGTCATGATGGAAGCACTCCCCGGATACGGAGATAGTCCAGCAGAGGCAATAAAGGCAGGCCCAGGATCGAGAAGTAATCTCCCTCGATCTTGTTGAAGAGCTGCGCGCCGAGACCTTCCAACTGGTAGGCGCCAACTGTGGAGAGCAGCGGATCCCCGACCTGCTCAACATATTGCTCGATAAAGTCTTCGCTGAGCGGACGCATGGTGAGGCGTGGGCGGGCAAGGTGCCGCCAGACGGGCTGGCCGTTTTCACAGACGACAATTGCCGTTTCCAGCGTGTGGGCCTTGCCGGACAATTTCCGCAGATGGTCCCGCGCCCCGTCCAGGTCCTTCGGCTTGTCGAATGCCTCATCTCCGAGGGCCAGCATCTGGTCTCCGCCAATCACCAGACCCTGCTGGCGCTGGGAAATCTTGACCGCCTTCAGCTCCGCCAGGCGCATGGCCTGATCCCGCACCGGCAGGCCCTCAGCGCGCAGACCGGCTTTCATCGCATCCTCGTCGACATTCGGGCGCACAGCTTCCGCTTCCACCCCGGCAGATGTCAGCAGGCGCCGGCGGCTTTCGCTGCCTGAGGCCAGGATCACTTCAAGACTCATGGATGGCCCCGGCGTTCGTTCAACAGGTTCAGAATGGCTGCGGCCGTTTCTTCGACGGAGCGGCGGGACACATCGATGGTGCGCCATTTGTTGCGCTGGAACAGGCGATTGGCCTGTGTCACCTCATCACGCACAGCATCCTCATCGGCATAGATCGTATGCTCGTCCTGATTCAGGGAAATCAGGCGCGCGCGGCGAATCTGCACAAGCCGTTCGGCACTGATCTTGAGCCCGACAATCATCGGACCCTTGTCGCCCATTTTCTCGATATGCGATGGCAGCGGAACGCCCGGTACGAGCGGAATGTTTCCCGCACGCACTTTCCGGTTGGCAAGATACACACAGGTCGGCGTCTTGGACGTCCGGCTGACGCCCAGCAGGATAACGTCCGCGCCGGTCAGGCTCTCCACATTCTGCCCGTCATCGTGAGCGAGTGTAAAATTGATCGCTTCCATGCGTTCGAAATAGTCGTCATCCAGGGCATGTTGCCCCGCCACTTTCTGGTTGGCAGAAATGCCAAGGTGCCGGCTGAGCATGGCGATGGATGCATCCAGCACCGGCAGCGTCGGAATGCCTTTCTCGCGGCAGAAGGACTCCAGCCTTCCGCGCAGGGCTTCGTCGGAAATCGTGTACCAGACAACACCGGGTGCTGCCTCGATCTCCCGCATAACCCGTTCGAGCTGGCGTTCGGAGCGAACAAGATAATAATTGTGCTCAAGCGCCTGCACATTTTCGAACTGGGCGCAGGCGGCCCGCTGGATGGCGTTCAGCGTTTCCCCGGTCGAATCCGACACGAGGTGAACGTTGAAATATATGCTGGGGCGAAGAGACCGAGTCATGGTCTCACTGTGTTGCTGAGGTTCGGCGATTTCACAAGACCTGTGACTCGCCTGTGGATAGCGCATTTTGTCCCGATGGAATCACAAAAATCCCACAGGCAGAGGAATCCGACTCCGAGGAATCACCTTCCGTTCCATCCTGTGACTCCAGCGGGGCCATTTACGTTTGGTTAACTATTGAATCCGGGGCGTTAAGACCCGCTTAACCCTGTCCGCCAACCTGTGACTCCTGTGTGGAATTCTCTGGACAAATCCGCACATCACCCTTTTTCCCACGGACTCACCGTCTAATAGTCATAAGCGCCCTGACGGGCTTGTTTTAGATTTTGGGAAAAAAGCCATGGGCACCGACGAATCGAAAAAGTTGCTTAAGGTTCTCGGCGGAGAGCGTTTCGAAAGGCCTCCGGTATGGATGATGCGCCAGGCTGGGCGCCACCTGCCCGAATATCTTGAACTCCGGTCCCGGGCGAAGAACTTTCTCGATTTCTGCTACACACCTTCCATGGCAGCGGAAGCCACGCTGCAGCCTATCCGGCGCTACGGCATGGATGGGGCCATCCTCTTCGCAGACATCCTGTTGGTGCTCGATGCGATGGGTCTGGACGTCAAATTCGAAAAAGGTGTCGGCCCGCTGGTGGAACAGGTTACCGGACCGGCCGATCTGGACCGCGTGCCGGCTGTCAAAGCAGCTGACAGGCTATCGCCCGTTTATGAGACCGTCTCTCGGGTGCGCGACGGCCTGCCGGCACAAACAACGCTGATCGGGTTTGCAGGCTCCCCCTGGACGGTCAGCCTCTATGCCATCGAGGGGCGCGGCAAGACGGACAAGTCTGATGCCTGGCGCTGGGCCCATGGCCGGCCGGAAGAACTTGCGGCAGTCATGGACAAGGTTGCCGAGGCAACAGTTGAATATCTTGCCCGCCAGGTTGAGGCAGGTGCTGAAGCGCTCATGCTGTTCGACAGCTGGGCCGAAGGCCTTCCTGACAATATTTTCCGGGAAGTCATCATCGCGCCGACGAAGAAGCTGGTAGCCGGTCTTCGCGCGCGGGGTGTGACTGTTCCCGTGATCGGATTCCCCCGGGGTGCCGGTGTCATGCTGGAACCTTATGCAAAGGAAACCGGTGTGACCGCGGTCGGGCTCGATACGGCAGCGGTTCCATCCTTTGTGAATTCTGTTCTTCCGCCGGACATGCCGGTTCAGGGTCATCTTGACCCGCTTCTGCTGATCGAAGGAGGCCCGCGCATGGAAGCGCGTGTGCGGGAATTGATGGCCGCCTATTCCGGTCGCCCCCATATCTTTAATCTCGGACACGGCGTCCGTCCGGAAACGCCGATCGTAAACGTCGAGCGTGTTCTGAAAATTCTGCGGGAAGGTTGAGTATGGGCCGGAAGGTTGCCGTTGTACTGTTCAATCTGGGAGGACCGGATAAGGCGGAGTCCGTCCGCCCTTTCCTGAAGAACCTGTTCCGTGACCCGGCCATTATCACGGCGCCGCTGCCGATCCGCTGGTTTCTGGCGCGGCTGATCTCAAGGACCCGGGCGCCGAGCGTCATCAAGAATTACGCGATGATGGACGCAGGCGGGGGCTCTCCCCTGCTGCCGGAAACGGAAAAACAGGCCGAAGCCCTGCAGGCAGAGCTGTCTAAGCGCCTGCCGGAAGATGACGTGCGCTGCTTCATCGCAATGCGCTACTGGCACCCCTTCACTGAACAGGCCGCGAAAGATGTGAAAGCCTGGGGGGCGGACGAAGTCGTCCTGCTGCCGCTCTACCCTCAGTTCTCTACGACGACGACGGGGTCTTCGCTCACAGCCTGGAAGAAAGCCTACAAGTATCCGGTCCGCACCATTTGCTGTTACCCGTTTGAGGAAAACTTCGTCTCGGCCCATGTCGACCGGATCATGCAGGCCTGGGAAAAAGCCGGGCGTCCGGAGAATGTGTCCCTGCTCCTGTCCGCGCATGGCCTGCCGGAAAAGATCGTGAAGGACGGCGATCCGTATCAATGGCAATGTGAGACCATGGCGGAGATGATCACCGGCCGCGTGCCGCGCGACTGGGAAGTCACCGCCTGTTACCAGTCCCGCGTTGGTCCGCTGAAATGGATCGGCCCGCCGACCGAAGAAGTGATCGCCGAGAAATCCAAAGAGGGTAAGAATATTCTGATCGCGCCGATCGCGTTTGTGTCGGAGCATATCGAAACCCTGGTTGAACTGGGTGAGGAATACAGGCTGGTCGCTGAAGAACATGGCGCTGCGAGCTACACGCGGGTCGAAGCGCTGGGCACGCATCCCGAGTTCATTTCCATGCTGGCGAATGAAACTGCCGAAGCCCTCGGTATGAAAACTCCGATGCGATCCTGCGGCGGTGACCGGCTTTGCCCGCATGAATTCAGTGGATGCCCTCACAAACAGCCGGTTCGCAAAGCGGGCCAGGCAATCAATCCGCAATCCTGAAGGACTGAGGCATCATGCTCTACAACTGGATCAAGGCTGCGCATGTGATCTTCGTCATCGCAACGATGGCGAGTCTGATGATCTATCCGCGCTACAAGATCCACCAGCTGGCGAGCCAGCCGGGTGAGCCCTTGTTCGAGACGATGAAGTCTGCGGCCAACAAGCTGCGCCTGATCGTGATGAATCCCTCAATCATCCTGATCTGGGTATTCGGCGGCCTGATGCTGTGGATGAACCCTTCCCTGTTGTCTCAGCCCTGGATGCATGTGAAACTATTGTTCGTGACACTCATCACCGCCATGCACGGATATTACGTCTATGTTGGCAAGCGTATCGACCGGGGCACGTCGAAAGTGTCTGCCAAGACTCTGCGCATGCTGAACGAAGTCCCATTCCTGATGATGATTGTCGTTGTGATCATGGTGCTGGTCCGGCCGTTCTGACCGGCCCGGTTGCGCAGGAACTCTTGACGAACAAGGCCTTGTGAGCCCATAAGCCTCGCAATCCGGTGCACAGTCCTTGTGCCTGCGGCGCCTTTTTCGTCGCCCGGCCCTCCCAAAACCCGTCTCCCGCAGACCCCTACAATTGGAATCCATCGGCATGGCCTCTTCGATGCTCGACAACGTCACCAGCGTGACTCTTCGCGAACTGAAAGCGAAGTCCCCGGAAGAGCTGCTTGCATATGCAGAAGAACTGGAAGTCGAGAACGCTTCTTCGATGCGGACGCAGGACATGCTGTTCGCGATCCTGAAAGAGCTGGCCGACAGCGAAGTGGAGATCACCGGTCAGGGTGTGCTCGAAGTTCTGACGGACGGCTTCGGCTTCCTGCGTTCGCCGGAATCCAACTATCTGCCCGGCCCGGACGATATCTATGTCAGCCCGGAAGTCCTGAAGAAGGGCAACATCCGCACCGGCGACACGGTGGAAGGCCCGATTATCGCGCCGCAGGACAATGAGCGCTATTTTGCGCTGACCGATGTGTCGCGGATCAATTTCGAAGAGCCGGACAAGGCCAACAAGAAAGTCCACTTCGACAACCTCACTCCGCTCTATCCGGAAGAGCGCCTGCGCATGGAAAGCCAGGATCCGACCCGGAAAGACCGGTCTGGCCGCGTGATCGATATCGTCGCGCCGATCGGTAAAGGCCAGCGGGCCCTGATCGTTGCTCCGCCGCGCACCGGTAAGACCGTGCTGTTGCAGAACATCGCTTCGGCCATCGAAGAGAACCACCCGGAATGTTACCTGATCGTGCTGTTGATCGACGAACGCCCGGAAGAAGTTACCGACATGCGCCGCACGGTGAAAGGCGAAGTCGTCGCCTCAACCTTCGACGAGCCAGCAACCCGTCACGTTCAGGTCGCCGAAATGGTGATTGAGAAAGCCAAGCGCCTTGTTGAGCACAAGCGGGATGTCGTCATCCTGCTCGACTCGATTACGCGTCTCGGCCGCGCCTACAACACGACTGTCCCCTCTTCCGGTAAAGTGCTGACCGGTGGTGTCGACGCCAACGCCCTGCAGCGTCCGAAGCGTTTCTTCGGTGCTGCGCGAAACGTCGAGAACGGCGGATCGCTGACCATCGTTGCGACCGCGCTGATCGATACCGGCAGCCGGATGGACGAAGTCATCTTCGAGGAATTCAAAGGCACGGGTAACTCCGAAGTCGTGCTCGACCGGAAGATTGCCGACAAGCGGACCTTCCCGGCCATCGACATCATGAAGTCCGGCACGCGGAAAGAAGAGCTGATCACGCCGCAGGATCAGCTGTCGAAGATCTATATTCTTCGCCGGATCCTTGGTCCGATGGGCACCAATGATGCGATCGACTTCCTGATCGACAAGCTGCGTCAGACGAAGACGAACGACGAATTCTTCGAAGCGATGAAGAACTGACCGGAGGCGTTTGGCCATGAGCGAGCGCGACACGATCTGCGCCCTCGCTTCGGGCCAGCCCCCTGCTGCAATCTGCATCCTGCGCCTGTCGGGCGACAGGGTCTGGAAGGTCGCCGGCGCCCTGCTCGAATGCGGCCTGCCTGAACCGCGTCATGCGACCCTCACCAAATTCCGGGATGAAGACGGCACGCTGATCGACGAAGGTCTCGCCCTCTTCATGCCGGGCCCGCATTCCTACACAGGCGAAGACACGCTGGAGCTTTATCTCCATGGTGGTCCCGCTGTGATTAAACACTCACTAGATACGTTGACAGCTCAGCCGGGTGTACGGCTCGCCGAACCGGGGGAGTTCACACGCCGCGCTTTCGAAGCTGGCAAGCTGGACCTGACCGAAGCCGAAGGTGTGGCAGATATCATTGAAGCTGAAACCGAAGCGCAGAAAGCTCAGGCACTGCGGCAGCTGACAGGTGGTCTGACAGAGACTTATGATCGCTGGCGGGCTGAGCTGACGGGCGTGCTCGCCCTGATCGAAGTCATAGTTGATTTTCCGGATGAGGGCGACACACCGGAAGACACAGTCCGGCCGATCCTCGACAAGCTGGATCTGATCATCACAGAGCTGGAAGACGCGCTTGGTGATCGGGGCATCGGCGAGAAAATCAGGGATGGATTCCGGGTTGCCATAGTTGGTCCGCCGAATGCCGGGAAATCTTCCCTGCTCAATCGCATCGCCCGTCGGGAAGCCGCCATCGTAACCGACATTGCCGGGACGACCCGCGATGTGGTTGAGGTCCGTCTTGTGCTGGGCGGTCAGGTCGTCTGGCTGGCAGATACAGCGGGTCTTCGGGAAACGGCCGACATTGTGGAAGCCGAAGGCGTCCGCCGGGCAGAGCGCGCCGCACGCGAAGCGGATCTCCGCATTCATGTGATCGACGGGGCAAATCCGGAATCGGTGGCCGGGCCGGTGGAGCAGCAGGATATCCTGGTCTTCAACAAGGCGGACCAAAGGTCTGTTGGTCTCGTACCCGATGGCGCCCTGCCCGTTTCAGCGATGACCGGCGAAGGCGTTGAGGAACTGGAATCCCGGATCGGGCGTTTTATTTCTAAACGGGCAACGTCTGTGGAAGCCCCGGTTATCACGCGGGCGCGACATCGGGAGAAGCTGAGTGCAGGCCTCGCCAGTCTGGTCCAGGCGCGGCAGCTGCTTGAAGATGACATGGGCGCTGAGCTTGCGGCAGAAGATGTGCGCATGGCGCTGCGTCAGTTGGGGGCGGTGATCGGGACGGTTGGAGTTGAAGACGTGCTGGGCGCTGTCTTCTCCCAGTTCTGTATCGGCAAATGACCCCTAGGGTTTAGCGGCGCCCGGCGTTATATAGCCCGCTCATTATCCACAGGATGAGCAGAGCCATGACGGGAAATACCCGCTTTGATGTCATTGTCGTTGGTGGCGGCCACGCGGGATGCGAAGCCGCTTCTGCGGCTGCGCGCTATGGCGCGAAGACGGCGCTTGTCACCCACAAGATTTCAACGATTGGCGAGATGAGCTGCAATCCGGCGATTGGCGGATTGGGTAAAGGCCATCTCGTCCGGGAGATTGATGCCCTGGACGGTCTGATGGGGCGGCTGGCTGACAAGGCCGGAATCCAGTTCCGCATGCTGAATCGGTCCAAGGGACCTGCCGTCTGGGGGCCGCGTGCCCAGATTGACCGGAAGCTCTATCGCCAGGCCATGCAGGATGAGATCCTGAACCATGAAAACCTGACAGTGATTGAAGATGGCGCCGAAGACCTGATCGTAGAAAACGGGCAGGTCGCGGGTGTGATCGGACTTGGTGGAGACCAATACTACGCGCCGAAAGTCGTCATCACGACGGGCACGTTCCTGAAGGGCGAAATCCACATCGGCGCAAAGCGTATTCCGGCCGGGCGTGTCGGCGAAGCGCCGGCGATTGGCCTGTCGGACCGGCTCTACGCGATGGACCTGCCGATGGGTCGGCTTAAAACCGGCACGCCTGCCCGTCTCGATGGCCGCACCATCGACTGGGACCGGCTGGAGATGCAGCCGGCCGATGATGCGCCCGTGCCTTTCTCCTATCTGACGGACCGGATCGAAGTGCCTCAGATTTCATGCGGGATCACATGGACCACGCCCGAGACCCACGCGATCATCGAAGAAAACATGGAACAGTCGGCTGTCTACTCCGGTGCGATTGCCGGACGGGGGCCGCGCTACTGCCCGTCTATTGAGGACAAGGTGAACCGGTTCGCGGATCGGGACCGGCATCAGGTTTTCCTGGAACCGGAAGGTCTCGACGATCACACGGTTTATCCGAATGGGATATCCACCTCGCTTCCGGAAGACGTTCAGGAGCGTTTTGTCCGGACGATCCCCGGTCTGGAGAATGTGGAGATTCTCCAGCACGCCTATGCCATCGAGTATGATTATGTTGATCCGCGCGCTCTGAATGCGGCTTTGGAAGTGAAGGTTCAGCCCGGACTTTATCTGGCGGGCCAGATCAATGGCACGACCGGATATGAAGAGGCCGGGGCTCAGGGCCTGATGGCGGGTCTGAACGCTGCGCGCGCCGCCGAGGGAAAGGAACCGGTGATCCTCGATCGGGCCGAAGCGTATATTGGTGTTCTTATCGATGATCTGATCACGCGCGGGGTGACGGAACCCTATCGGATGTTTACATCGCGCGCGGAATATCGCCTCGCGCTCCGGGCTGACAATGCCGATCAGCGACTCACGCAGAAAGGGATCGATGCCGGATGCGTGTGTGAAACACGGGCGTCGATGTTTCACGTGAAACATTTGGCCCTCTCGGAATCCCGAAAAGCGCTCCAAACCCTGTCTTTGTCCCCCGCCAAGGCCCGCGAGGCCGGCTGGAACGTTAATCAGGACGGACGTGTCCGGACCGCTTGGGAATATCTCGGATACAAGGACATTTCACTCGAGACCCTGTCGAAGGTCTGGCCGGAACTCTCGGACATTGATCCGGCCATTGCGGCGCAATTGGAAATCGAGGCGCTCTATTCCGGATATATCGAACGGCAGGCTGGTGATGTCGAAGCCCTTCGCCGCGATGAGGCGTTGCAGATTCCGGATGAGATCAATTACGCGGCCATTGGTGGACTCTCCAATGAAGTGCGCCAGAAACTGGAATCCATCCGGCCGGCCACGCTTGGTCAGGCGTCCCGTATCGAAGGGGTTACGCCGGGTGCGCTCACGGCACTACTCGGTCATGTGAAACGCCGCCGGAAGACAGGCTAAGTCATGGTAAATCAGGATCGCGCGGCTTTTCTGGCCGCTGAGGATGTTTCACGTGAAACACTGGAGCGCCTCGACCGGGTCATCGACACGCTGGATGTGTGGCGGAAGCGGAGCAATCTGATCGGCCCCCGCGAATGGCCGGTCATCTGGACCCGCCATGTCGCCGATTGTTTCCAGCTTCTGGATCATCTGCCGGAAGATGCGCGCGTCGTGGATCTTGGTTCCGGTGCCGGTTTTCCCGGCCTCATCATCGCGGCGGCCCGGCCCGAAGGCCATGTCACCATGATCGAGAGTGTGGGAAAGAAATGCGCCTTCCTCCGCGCCGCCATTGAATCGGCGGGTCTAAGTGCATCCGTGCGCCAGGACCGGGTGGAATCTGTCGGGCAAATATCTGCGGATTATATCACGGCACGCGCCTTTGCGCCGCTTCCGAAACTGCTCGACTATGCGGCTCCCTGGCTGAAACAGGGTGCAACAGGGCTTTTCCTCAAGGGCGAACGCTGGAAAGAAGAATTGACGGAGGCCAGCCAAACATGGAACTTCGCTTATGAGGCGATTCCAAGCCGGGTTGGTGGGTCAGGTACAATTCTGATTGTCAGGGAGCTACGCAGTGGCAGGCATTAGGCCCAGAATCTTTGCCGTCGTGAACCAAAAGGGTGGCGTCGGCAAAACGACTACTTCGATCAATCTCGGGACGGCGCTTGCCGCCGTTGGCCGCCGCGTGCTCATCGTCGACTTCGACGCTCAGGGCAACGCGTCGACCGGCCTTGGAATCGAACGCACGGATCGCGCAACCACGTCCTACGATATTGTCGTGGATCGTTTGCCGCTGGAGCAGGCGGTTCTGTCGACGATTGTTCCGCGCCTGGACATCGTGCCGGGGGATGAGAATCTGTCCGGCGTCGAGACGGAACTGGCCGCGGACCCGCACAGGTCGTACCGTCTGCGCGAAGCGCTTCACAACTACGTCGATCGGGCTGAAGAACAGGGCCTGCCGCGTTATGATTATATTCTGATCGATTGCCCGCCATCGCTGTCGGCGCTGACGATGAATGCGATGACGGCCGCCGATGCGTTGCTGGTTCCGCTGCAGTGTGAGTTCCTGGCGCTGGAGGGCCTTAGCCAGTTGCTTCGCACGGTGGATGTTGTCCGGCAGGGTCTGAACCCGAACCTGGAAATCCAGGGTGTCGTGCTCACCATGTATGACCGCCGCAACAACCTGTCCGACCAGGTCGCAGACGAAGTCCGCGCCTTCTTCGGCAACAAGGTCTACAACACGGTGATCCCGCGCAATGTGCGCCTGTCCGAGGCACCGTCCTTCGGCAAGCCGGCGCTTCTTTATGATTACCGTTGCCCGGGCAGCGAGGCGTATATCCGGCTGGCTTCGGAAGTACTTCAGCGCGAGAAGGCACGGGCGGCCTGATCGCGATGGCAAACGAATCCAAACAGAAACCAAGCCGCCTCGGCCGGGGCCTATCCGCCCTCATTGGAGAAGTGGAGGCATCCACACCGGCGCGGCCGGAGCCGGGGACTGCTCCGTCTGGCAATGGCGTGAACGAGATTTCGATCAAGGACATCCGCCGCAATCCGGACCAGCCTCGCCGTACCTTCGATGATGCAGCGCTACAGGAACTTGCGGAGTCCATTCGTAGCAAAGGCGTACTTCAGGCCATTCTTGTCCGGCCGGACCCCAAGGAAACGGGCAAGTATCAGATCATCGCCGGCGAACGCCGCTGGCGGGCCGCACGCCTGGCAGGCCTTGAGTCTATTCCGGCTGTGGTGCGGGACCTCAACGAGCTGGAGCTGCTCGAGGTCGGCATCATCGAGAATGTTCAGCGCGCAGACCTGAACCCGATCGAAGAAGCGGAAGCCTATGAGGCACTGATGAACCGTTTCGGCCGAACGCAGGAAAGCCTCGCCAGCAGCGTCGGTAAGAGCCGCGTGCACATCACGAACACGCTTCGCCTGCTGCAGCTGCCTGACGCGGCGCGCGCATATGTGCGGGCAGGCAAAGTCACTGCCGGTCATGCCCGGGCAGCGCTTGGTGCCTCCGATCCTGAAGCCGTGATCGAGATGGCGGCCGAACGGGGCCTGAGCGTTCGGGAAGTCGAAGCTTTGGTAAAGGGCGCGCGTGGCGGCGATGGAGCCTCAAGCGGTTCGGCCAAGTCCAAGGCACCTGAAAAGGATGTCGACACCGAAGCACTGGAAGCAGATCTGATGCGCCAGCTGGGCCTGCAAGTGGATATTCGCCACGGCAAGAATGGTGGTGAACTGCGCATCAAGTATCGCGATCTGGAACAGCTGGACGATGTCTGCCGCCGGCTGACACGCCGGAAGCCCTGATCGCTACCGGGCGGCTTCGGCAGCTCTCGCCAGATCATTCATCAGCATACGGACTACTGGGTCCGTGCTGCCGCCTGCCTGCTTGGCCTGGGCTTCAGCGTCATAGATCCGCTCAAGCACACGGGTGAGCCGGCGCACCGGCCATTTACTTAGCCGGGCCCGGTAGGCAGGCCATTCGCTTTGCCAGACAGGCGGGCGCAGTTTCATGTTGGGGCTGGCCTGTCCTTCCTCGATCCGGACATGCGCATCCAGCATGCGGCGGACTTCAAATTGAAGCGAGCGCAGGACACTGATACCGGCTGTTCCGGCCAAGGCTAGTTTGTCAAAAGCTGCGTTGGCCGCGGCCGGGTGGCCATCAAGTGTGGCGGATATTGCGGTCGACAGGGTCTGTTCGAATTCGGTCGCGCACAGAGCGCGGACATCAGATTCTGAAACAGCCCGGCCCAGCCCCATGGCGTAGAGCGCCAGCTTTTCGATTTCCGCATTTGCTGCAAGCCGGTGACCGGGCAGGTCGCCTACGAACAGGCGCAGGGCATCCGGCTCAATTTCGACGCCGGATTCCTTCAGGGCCTGTTTGACACGTTGTTCGATGTCGACACCTTCATCGGCAAAGAACTGGAGGCAGGCGGTTCGTTTCGCAGCTTCAGCAGCGCCGCGCAGTTTGGACTTCTTTTGCAGGCTGCCTGTTTCGATCAGCAGGTGCGCGCTGAAACGGCCTTCGCTCTTGTCGCCCTCTTCAATGGCGTCAATCAGGAGTTTTGCGATCTTGTCGCCGCTGGTCCGTACCCGTACCACGCGTGGATCGCCGAGCAGGGACACGGCCTCAAGTGCATCGAACAGCAGGGCCGGTTCCTTCCGGATGGTATCATCGTCCAGCAAGGTGACATCTGCGTGTTTGGCCTTTCCGGCCCAGGCAGAGATCAGGAGCTGGCCATTGTCGCTGGCGAGGCCTTCGTCTTCACCAAAGGCAAGCACGGCCCAGAATTTTGGATCGGGCTTGCGGGCAAAGGACGCTGCTTTCTTGCCCTGTAGAAGCATCAGTCTTGTGTCGCGAGCTGAAGCCGTAAATCATCAACGATCCGGCTGGCCAGCACACCCATCACGCGATCGGATGCGTTGGTCTGAGCGGATATGTCCCCATAGGGTTCGTTCGGCACGGAAAAGCTGGTTTCCGCATCGGACTGGCCTACCACACTGATATTTTCACCTCTCAGTGCATAGGTTGCCTCGGCCCTGTAGGATGAACGCGATGCTGCGCCATCCGGCTTGAACTGCAAGCGGACGAGTTTCTCATTAAGCTTGACTTCGAGCACGGCAGTCTCGTCGAGATTCGGGAGACCGGCGGCAAGTTCCTGCTGAAGCGCCCGCCGTAGCTTGTAGCCAGCCCGGCTAGGAATTTCCTTCACCGTAATATTGCCTGCAGCAAAGGAGGCGCTGCCACCGGGTGCATAGACCGGCTGGAAGCCGCAGGCCGGCAGGACGAGAGCGAGCGCGATCAGGAAGCGTTTCATACCGCCACGATATTCACGATGCGGCCCGGCACGACAATGGTTTTCTTCACGGTCTTGCCTTCGATGAAGGAGACAACTTCCGGAAGGGCGTGCGCGATGGCTTCCACTGCCTCGTTGGATTCTCCCTTCGGCACCGTGATTTCGCCCCGGCGCTTGCCATTGACCTGCACGGCCATGGTCACCGAGTCGTCTTCCGTCAGTGACTTGTCGGCAACAGGCCATGGAGCAGCTGAAACAAACCCGGCTCCGCCGATCCGTTCCCAGCAGGATTCTGCCAGGTGAGGCATGAACGGGGTCAGGCAGCGCGCCAGCATGGAGGCCCCTTCGAACCGGGCTCCGATAGCTTCACTGCCGGATTCGGCCTTCTTCAGCACGCTCACCCATTCATGAATGCTGGCAACAGCGGAATTGAAACGGAATTCCTCGATCGCCTTGTCGATGGAGACAACGGCCTTGTGGCTCGCTTTGCGGACTGTGAGGGAAGCGGCGTCGTCGGCCGGATCCGCTTTCTCCATATCTCCGAGCGCGTCGAACACGCTCCACAGGCGCTGGGCGAAACGGGCCGCGCCTTCCACGCCGGCCTGCGTCCACTCAACATCACGTTCCGGCGGCGAGTCGGACAGGACGAACCAGCGGGCAACGTCCGCACCGAACTCGGCGATGATTGCATCGGGGTCGACCGTGTTCTTCTTGGATTTAGACATTTTCTCGATCGGGCCGGGCGTGACGATGCCGCCGGTGGCCTTTTCGATCCAGGTGTCACCTTCCTGCTCGACTTCCGATGGCTGCAGCCATTGTCCGGACGCGGACTTGTAGGTCTCGTGCGTGACCATGCCCTGCGTGAACAGGCCGGCGAACGGCTCGCCGCTCGGCAGGTCCAGTTCGCCAATGTCGCGCATCGCGCGTGAGAAGAAGCGCGAGTACAGCAGGTGCAGCACGGCATGTTCGATGCCGCCGACATATTGGTCGACGGGCAGCCAGTAGGCGCGCTCTTCCAGATCGTCCGCACTGGCGAAACGGGCATAGTACCAGGACGAGTCCACGAACGTGTCCAGCGTGTCGGTTTCACGCCGTGCCGGCTTGCCGCACTTCGGACAGTCGACATGTTTCCAGGTCGCATGCCGGTCCAGAGGATTGCCTGGCTGGTCGAAGGAAACATCGTCCGGCAGGCGCACGGGCAGGTCGCTTTCCGGTACCGGGACCACGCCGCAGCTTTCGCAATGGATCACCGGGATGGGGCAACCCCAGTAGCGCTGGCGGGAGACACCCCAGTCGCGCAGGCGGTAGTTCACCGTTCCGGCGCCGAGACCCATGTCTTCGATCCGTTCGATCGCCGTTCGCTTGGCGTCTTCGATGCCGAGGCCGTCCAGAAAACCCGAATTAAAGATGGAGCCGGGGCCGGTATAGGCTTCTTCCTCAACAGTGAAGCTCGCCCGGTCAGCGCCCGGCGGCAGGACGACCGGCGTCACGTTCAGTCCGAACTTACGGGCAAATTCGATGTCCCGCTGGTCGTGCGCCGGGCAGCCGAAAATGGCGCCGGTGCCGTAGCCCATGAGCACGAAGTTCGCGACCCAGACAGGCAGGGTCTTTCCGTCCTCGAACGGGTGCTTGACCGTCAGCCCTGTATCGAAACCCAGCTTCTCTGCCTTTTCGATGGCTTCCTCGCTGGTGCCGACCTGGGCGCATTTCCCGCGGAAGGCCTTCAGCTCTTCCGAGTTTTCCGCCAGCTGGATCGTCAGCGGGTGATCCGGGGACAAGGCAATGAAGCTCGCGCCGAACAGCGTGTCCGGGCGTGTCGTGAAAATCTCGATGCCGTCATCAAAGTTGGCCGGTGCGGCGCCGTCCCACTCGAACCGCATCTGCAGGCCCTCTGACCGGCCGATCCAGTTCGCCTGCATGGTGCGCACCTTCTCAGGCCAGCGCTCCAGCTTGTGCACTTCTTCCAGCAGGTCTTCGGCATATTCGGTGATCTTGAAGAACCACTGGGTCAGCTCGCGCTGCTCTACCAGGGCGCCCGAGCGCCAGCCGCGCCCGTCGATCACCTGCTCATTGGCCAGCACCGTGTTGTCGACCGGGTCCCAGTTCACCTTGGAGGCTTTCCGGTAGATCAGGCCCTTGTCGAGCATCTTCAGGAAAAGGGCCTGCTGTGCGCCGTAATATTCCGGATCGCAGGTCGCAAATTCCCGGCTCCAGTCCAGCGACAGGCCGAGCTTGGCGAACTGGGCCTTCATCGCGTCGATGTTCTGATAGGTCCATTTACCGGGATGGACGTTCTTTTCCATCGCAGCGTTCTCTGCCGGCATGCCGAACGCATCCCAGCCCATCGGGTGCAGTACGTTGTAGCCTTTGGCCCGCTTATGACGCGCAACAACGTCGCCCATCGCATAGTTGCGGACGTGGCCCATATGCAGTCGGCCCGACGGATAGGGGAACATCTCCAGCACGTACGCTTTCGGGGCGTCGCCCGCTTCCTTCGGGGATTTTGCCCTGAACAGGTCCGCCTTGGTCCAGGCTTCACGCCATTTCTGCTCCGCAGCTTGCGGATCGTACCGGGTGGCCATTGGCCTCTCCCCCTGATTTTTGTCTGATCAGACCGGCTTCTAGCCGAGTTGCGAGTTCTTCAGGTTCCGCGCGCGGTCAAGGATCGCGTTTTCAAGCTGGATCGCGGTTTCCGGATCAACCGGCGCATCCACCCAGGTGCCATCCTGATTCACCTGGCGGAACACGGCGACTTTCACACCGTCAGCACGTAGTCGCGTGTCGAGAATATAAACGGTCGCCTTGATGCGCTCGTTCTCGGATCCCGGGAAGCTCTTCCAGTCATACACGATCAGGCCACCGATCGGGTCGGTGCTCGAAACGGGCATATTGGTGAACGTGTCGAGCGAGGCACGCCACAGATAGGGGTTCACCGTGCCGACATTCTTCGCGGTAACGAGAGCGTCTGCATTGACGCGCTTGCTGCCACCCTGGCATCCGACCAGCGCAAACAGGGCAGCGGCTGCCGCGGAGAAGACATATTTGTTCATGAGGAGAGTTCCCGAGCGCAATACCTTGTTGACCGGCGTTTGTATAACAACACGAGTCTGGGCTCGCCAGTGCTCATGTGTGCAGCGATCCGAGGGAGAAAAAGATGAAACGCCAATTCCTTCTGGCCCTAGTCTCGGCTGCTGCCTACCTGCCCGCCCTCGCGCAGGAAGACTGGGATGTCTGGGAGACAGACTGGGAAAAGGATGGCGCGCTCCTGTTTGCGCCCGGTGCAGAGGAAGCTGTGCTCTACCGGCTGGGTCTCGGCTTCGACACCAACCGGGTTCTGGACAATGGCCTGGTTCTGGGTGCGGCCGCCCGGCTGGATGCTGAACTGGATCATCCTGCGCGTGCGGGCTTTTCGGGCATCATTGCTGATCCGGCGCCGGGCGAAGTGGCCGTCGCGGGGGGCTTTAGCGGGCTCGCCCGGTCTTCTGGTCTTGAAGACGACGGTGCGCGGGCCGTGCTGCAGACGGCGTATATTTATGTTGAAGGCGGATATGGCGAAGCCCGGCTCGGCCGGGACGAAGGCGTTGCCAAACGCTTCGCCCAGGGCGCGCCATCGCTCTTTTCCAGCCTGTCCCTGAATGCGCCGCGCCTTGATCCGGACGGCGGGGCCATTGTGCGGACCGATCACGACCTGACAGGTCCTGCGGCCAAAGCCTCTTTCACCACGCCGCGGATCGTCGGTTTCAAGGGCGGGATTTCCTATACGCCGGAAGCCGATGTGCGCGGGCTGGACCGCGATCCGGTGCGGATCCTGCCGGGAACCGCCGCCACCGTGCTGACCAACGCCGCAGAAGCCAGCGTCAGCTTCAATCACCGTTTCCGGGAAAGCGGTGTCCGGGTGCGTGCGTCCACGGGCTGGAGCCGCGCGGATGTCGATGCCGCCCCGACAGCGCCGGCTCCCTACAACTCGGTTGAGACCTGGTCATTCGGCGCGAGCACAGAGTGGAAAGACACGGTTATCGGAGCCAGCTGGCAGAGCAGCGACAACGGCCTGGATGGTCTGTCAGGCGACTACACGGCCTGGACTGCCGGACTGACCCATACGGCGTTCGGGCTGGACTGGGGCGTTGAATATGGCGAGGCAAGCGATGATGCGGTCGGCGTAGAAGGCGAATCGTGGCGGGCCGGAGTCGCCCGCTCGGTGGCGGACACTGCCCGCATAGCGGTCGGATACCGGTCCGATCAGCTGGATTTCGGGGCATATGCCCAACCGCGTCGCCTGGGAGGCGAGGGCATTGTGATAGAAATCACACTATCGCATTAGTTTATCAGGGCTGTCCGATAATTAATCTTCTGTTTAGGAGATGGCGCCCCTAATATCGGCAGGGAAGAGGTGTAACGAATGCGGCTTGGGCTTCTGCTCACTTGTGCAATCTCCGCGACGGTTCTGGCGCTGCCAGCAGCCGCGCAGGAAGATTCACGCGTGCCGTCCGTCACCGTCGAAGCCCCTCAGCTTTCTGAAACACAGGCTGGCAAGGTTGACTGGTATCGCCAGTTCGCCGTTTCCAAGCCGATCGAAGCGCGCCCTGTCTGGCAGGCTGAACCTTCCGAAGATGTTTCGATGCAGTTCACCGGCAGCGACCGCTGGGAATTCCGGATCGACAAGCTGTCGCGTCCCTCGGCGAACATTTCCCCGCTTCCGCGTCAGCAAATGCAGGCCGGGGCCACCTTCAAGATCACGCCGCGCTTCTCCGTCGGTGGTGAAGTCAGCGTTGGGGCTGACGATTTGAATGCCGTTTCGACCTGGGAAGACCGCGATGTCGAAACCGGTGTCCGCCTGAAGTCGGCCTTCAAGTTCTAAGCCTGGCTTTCCGGGCCGAGCACGGCCTCTATTCCTTCAATTGCTGCAATACCTGCAACAGGTGCGACCTGCCCTGCCGTGTCGGCGTTCAGGCCGCCGAGCGCGTAGACCGGTAGCTTTGAGGTTCGCACAAGATTGCGGAAGCGCAACGGGCCCAGCGGCTTGCGGGCGCTTGGGCTGGCGGAGGGAAATGCGGTCGAGAGAAGCGCCGCGTCTACACCTGCATTCTGTAGTAACCGCAGCTGATCCGGCGTGTGAGCACTGCTCGTCATCAGGGCAAACCGGCGCCGCCACCGCTTCGCTCTCGCCCGCTCTGCAAACGGCCAGTGGACGCCATCTGCGCCGGTTTTCATGGCGAGTTCGGGGTCATTCGCGATCAGGAAGGCCACGTGCCGCTTTCGGCAGACTTCAGCCAGACTTGCTGCGACTATATCGTGCTTCGGCTGACCATAATGGCGATAGATCAGACCATGGCATGACGATAGATGACTTGCCGTGACCACCGGGTCGGGCGTCCGCGCCGGATCTGTCAGGTAGAGAACCGGCGGCAGGAAAAGCGGCAGGTGCCGGCCCGCGATACGTGCGGCGGTCTGGAGCTTGCGTTCGGCGCGGTTTCGGTCTTCCTGCATCATCGTGATGACTGATACCGACACGCTATCCATTGCCAAGCGCCGCGACGCGGTGCTGGCCGAACTTTCCGACGCCGCCACCCCGCCGCCGCAGCTGGTCGCAGTGACCAAGACCCAGCCGGATGAGGCCATCGAGGAGATTCTGGCGACCGGCCAGCGCCTATTCGGCGAGAACAGGGTTCAGGAGGCCGAAGCCCGCTGGGCTGGGCGCCGTTCCGCCTATCCCGACCTGGAACTGCACCTGATCGGGCCCTTGCAGACCAACAAGGCGGAGATCGCCGTCCGCCTGTTCGACATGATCGAAACGCTGGACCGGCCGAAACTGGCCGATGCGCTGGCGAAGGCGATGGAAAAAGTGGGCCGCGCCCTGCCCGTCCTGATCCAGGTGAATACGGGCGAAGAGCCGCAAAAGGCCGGCGTGATTCCGTCTGAACTGAAGCAACTGCTACAGTATGCACGTGAGAAAGGTCTCGATGTGCAGGGCCTGATGTGCATTCCGCCGGTGGATGAACCAGCCGGACCGCACTTCGCCCTGCTCGCAAAACTGGCGAAGGAAGCGGGCCTGCCGGTCCTCTCCATGGGCATGAGCTCTGACTATGTGACGGCGGCCCGGTTCGGCTCCACGCATGTCCGCGTCGGTTCGGCCCTGTTCGGACCGCGCGACTATCCCTGACCTAGAACCGGATCTCGACTTCCGAGCCGCGGGCTGAGAGGCGCAGGATCTCCAGCATGTCTTCCAGCGTCACTGCCACGCAACCTGCGGTCGGCCCCCAGTCCGGCCGCGCGAGGTGCAGGAAGATCGCGCTGCCCAGTGGCGGCACCGGCGGATCGTCATTGTAGCCGAGCTCGACGATCACATCGTAGACATGGTCTTCCAGCCAGAGCTTTTCATGGCTGGCGGCATAGGGAAGTTTGACCCAGCGATTGTAGAGCGGGTCTTCCGGTGCATCGCACCAGCCATCCTCCGGGGTCAGCGCAATCAGCGGCAGCAGGGTCTTCGGTGCTTCCAGCCTGTCCGGCCGGTAGAAGACACGCCGCATCGGCCAGGTGCCGGCCGGTGAGAAACCGTCGCCTTCACGTTTGTCATCACCCGCAATGACACCGCTGCGCCCGACGCTGCAGCGAGTTTCCCGGCCTGCCAGAAGAAAGCGGCCGTCGGCGTGGGCAATGAAATCAGCGCTCATGAAGGCGTCCTGTCATATCGGGGGATCATGTCTTGCTCCCGGCGAGTTTGAACAGGTGGCGTGCAAAGAGACAAGCAGCGCATGCCGCAGAGTGCGGCGGCTGTTGATTGTGCTGCCTGTCGTGGCAATGCTGGCCCGTGTGATATGCGATCGCATCATTATGATGCCAGGAGATGCCCCGACATGACGATTTCCCCGTTCCATCTCGCCTTCCCGGTTCATGATCTTGCAGCCGCGCGCGATTTCTATGGAAGCCTGCTGGGCTGCCCGGAAGGGCGCAGTTCTGACGAATGGGTCGATTTCGATTTCCTCGGTCACCAGATCGTTGCGCATCTTGCGCCGGAAGAATGCGCCGGCCCGAAAACCAATGCGGTCGATGGCAAGAATGTTCCCGTCCGTCATTTCGGCATCGTCCTCTCGATGGACGACTGGCAGGCCATGGCCGACAGGCTGCAGGGCAAAGTCGATTTCCTGATCGAGCCCTATATCCGCTTCAGGGGAGAGCCGGGCGAGCAGGCGACCATGTTCTTCACCGATCCTTCGGGCAATGCGATCGAGATCAAGGCCTTTGCCGACATGTCCCGGCTCTTCGCCAAATAGGCGAACCCACACAGCCCGTTTCAGTCATCGGGCAGTTCCGATCACGGAGACCTCCCGCTCTTGTGAACAAGCGTGCGTTACATTCATATGGCATCGTGAAGCGATATGAATAAATGCAGCACTCACTTTGAACAGGAGAGTCGCATGGCGGCCAAGAAAACGGTCCTTCTGGTGGACGACGACGAAGACCTTCGCGAGGCGCTCGCGGAGCAATTCGAGCTGCACGACAGTTTCGAAACGATCCAGGCCGCCAATGCGAATGAAGGTATCGAGGCTGCCACGACGCAGCGCATCGACCTCGTCCTGCTGGATGTCGACATGCCGGACATGGACGGACGCGAAGCCTGCAAGATCATGCGGCAGAAGGGCGTACGCGCCCCGGTGATCATGCTGACCGGGCAGGACGGCGATGCCGACACGATCCTCGGCCTCGAATCCGGTGCCAATGATTATGTCACCAAGCCGTTCAAATTCTCCGTGCTGCTGGCCCGTGTCCGCGCGCACCTGCGCAGTTTCGAACAGTCCGAGGACGCCACATTCAAGGTCGGCCCTTATGAGTTCCGTCCGGCGATGAAATTGCTGGTGACGGAGGACGACAAGAAGATCCGTCTGACGGAGAAGGAAACCAACATCCTGAAATATCTCTATCGCGCAGGCGGCAAGCCGGTGGCGCGCGATGAGCTGCTGGCGGAAGTCTGGGGCTACAATGCCGCTGTCACCACGCACACGCTGGAGACGCACATCTATCGCCTGCGCCAGAAGGTCGAGCCGGACCCGGCGCATGCGCGCCTGCTGCTGACCGATGCAGGCGGATACCGCCTGCAGCCGTGATCATCCGGCCAGCGACGCCTGCGGATTATCCGGCGCTCGCGGACCTTTGGTTCGACAGCTGGGCGTCTATCGGTATCTCCAACGAGACAGACTGGCCGCGCGAAACCGTCAGGGAACGGCTGTACGGGGAAGTTGTCGACCGCTGGTGCCTGTTTGCTGCCCAGGAGCGGGACGAATTGGTTGGAATGCTCGCCCTTGCGCCAGCCGAACAGCGCGTTGACCAGCTTTTCGTGGCGCCGTCACACCAGGGCAAAGGCGTCGGATTAGCGCTCCTCGAATTTGCGAAGCAGGAGCTTCCGGACCGTATCGTGCTGGTGACTCAAGAAGAGAATGTCCGTGCCCGGCGGCTTTACGAGCGAGAAGGATTTTGTCTGCACCGCTCAGAATATGACGAGCTTCACCGGCGCATGAACTGTCACTATGTCTGGACGATCAGCTCAGCTCCCTAAACGTTTATCTTCACACTGACCGGAGCGTGGTCGGAGGGTTTCCAGCCGCCGCGCCAGCCGAGATGGATCTTGTAGCTGTCGACCAGCGTGTCCGGCAGGCCTGCCTGATTGACCCAGATATGATCCAGGCGCCGTCCGCGGTTCGAGGCGGCCCAGTCTTTCGCGCGATAGCTCCACCAGGTGTAGAGCTTCTGATCCTCCGGCACGGCGAGGCGGGCGATGTCCGCAAACTTCGCCATGTTGCGGGAGGCTTCCAGCCGCTCGGTTTCTCCCGGCGTGTGGGAGACGATCTTCAGCAGCTGTTTGTGCGACCAGACATCGTTTTCGTGCGGGGCAACGTTCAGGTCTCCCACAAGAACGCGGGGCGTCTTCGATTGCTTCTTGTAGGCGGGCCCCAGCTTTTCAAGGAAATCGAGCTTGTGGGCGAACTTGTCGTTCTTCACCGGGTCCGGCTCGTCCCCGCCGGCAGGCAGGTAGATGTTGTGGATCTCGATGCCGGCAACTTTCGCGGCAATCACGCGCGAATGGCCCTCGCGGCAGAGGTCCGGCGCGTCGATCCGCTCAATCGGCAGGCGCGAGGCGATGGCGACACCGTGATGGCCGCCTTTCTGGCCGTTCAGCACCAGATGTTTCAGCCCCATCTCATTGAAGGCCTTTTCGGGGAATTCCCCGTCCTGGCATTTGGTTTCCTGCAGGCAGATCACATCCGGCTTTTGCTGTTCGACAAAGGCCGCGATGTTCGGAGCGCGCAGGCGAACCGAGTTGATGTTCCAGCTGACGATCTTGAGCGGTTTTGGCATTCGGGCTGCGTAGCACTGTTCCCTGAAACGTCAACGCGCCCGAACGCGGGGGAGTTCGGGCGCGCCTGACGCGGTTTCCAACGTCTCGCCGGGAGGGGAAGGCTCCGGCGGCGACAACACGGTGGTTCACAGCGGGGGGGTCGGGTGCTGCGCGGGGTATGCCGTGTGTCGACAGTTGCAAAGATGTCACTACGGCCGAAAATTTCAAGTAAAATATGTGTTAAGTGCTTGAGTGTCACACCATAAGATTCGCCCCGGAAGCGAGGGCTTCCGGGGCGTCTGATTCTGCAACCTGTTGCAGCTGTTGCGCTACTCGTCGTCGAAGTCCTTCACGATGAAGAGGCGCGGATTGATTTTCTTCCCGGTCTCCACATCGTGCAACATGACCTCGGTGATGTTTCCGCCGCTGTCGACGGTGCGCCAGCCGGACAGGTCGTGCTGCGGTCCGTTGAACATCAGGGTGAGCGTGCCGTCCATCTCACCATCGGGATCGCGGAGGGTCACTTCGACATGCTCGCCCTCTTTGGTGACATCGACGATTTCGGCTTCGGTTTCGAAATCGAGGTCGTCGTCCAGCAACACGGCCAGCGGCGTGGAGCCCAGCGGCACACGGTCCGTCGTCTCCAGCTCGGAGTCCTGCATCGCCACGGTCGTGCCATTGGCGACAATCAGCAGCGGGGAGGGGGCGTCATAGTCGAACCGCACCTTGCCGGGCCGGGAAATGGCGAAGCTGCCGCTGGCGGAGGTAAAGTCGGGCGACAGCTGGTCGAACCGGCCGGAAGCGGTTTTCACCGACTCCATGGAGGCGGCGATCTCTTTCAGCAGGGCGCTGCGCTGTTCGGCGCTCATGCCAGCGGGCGTCGCGGTGATATTCGTGGGGGCCGTTTCGGGGGTGCCCTGACGCGCCAGCGCGAGGGGCGCAGCGGCGAGGGCGGCAGCGGCAACCAGGGTGGCGAGTTTGGTCTTCATCGAACGGGTCTCCTTTTCGTGACCTTGCGCTTACACTTAGTCGCCTGAACCCTGCCTAAACAGGGCGGGATCAAGGAATTTTGGCCGCTTTTCGTTGGCCGCCATTCAGCTTCAGGGCAGGCGGCGCGCAAGGCCTGACCGCAGATGAACACGCAGGCGTGTCTGTGGTTCCGCTTGCGAAATGCGGTCCGAGCGCCCATCTTCCGGCCAGAATTTGAAGGAACCCCAGCCATGGCTGATGCAACCGCCCTGCACACCAAAGACACGACCGACCAGGAGTTCATGACCGATGTGGTCGAGGCGTCGAACACCCAACCCGTGATCGTCGACTTCTGGGCCCCCTGGTGCGGCCCGTGCCGCCAGCTCGGCCCGGTGATTGAGAAAGTGGTCGAAAGCCACAATGGCGCGGTGAAACTCGTAAAGATCAATATCGACGAGAATCCGGCCTATGCCGGGCAGCTCGGCGTGCGCTCCATTCCGGCGGTCTATGCCTTCGACAAAGGCCGCCCGGTCGATGCCTTCATGGGCGCGCTGCCGGAAGGCCAGGTGCGCAGCTTTATCGAGAAACTCGTGTCCGGCACCGATTCTGCCAAGGAGATCGCCGACGCGCTCGCGCAGGCTGAAGCGGCGAGCCAGGCAGGCGACGTCGCGACGGCGGCGCAGATCTATGCGGCCGTGATCCAGCATGACCCGGAGAACGTCACAGCGATTGCCGGCCTTGCGCGCTGCTATCTCGCCAATGGCGACAAGGAACGTGCGAATGAGACGCTCAAACTGGTTCCGGAAGACCAGAAGCATGACGCCGCCATCAAAGGCGTGCAGATGGCGATCGACATGATGGAAGATGCGCCGGAGGCGGATGAGTTCGACGAGCTGCTGAACGCCGTCATGGCCGCGCCCGATGACCACGCCAAACGGTTTGAGCTTGCAGATAAGTACGCCGCAGCCCAGCGCTATGGCGATGCGGTCGATCACCTGCTGATCATTCTCGGGTCCAAGATGGACTGGGAAGAGGGCAAGGCGAAGGAAAAGCTGCTTCAGATTTTCGAAGCGGCCGGTGCGACCGATCCGGTGACGGTGGAAGGCCGCCGGCGTCTCGCCTCTCTGATGTTTGCCTGAGGCGCCCACCTCCCGCATAATGCCATGACGCGAGGGGGCAACAGTGCTCCGGAGGCAGAATGAGCAGCGCGACCTATCACTCGGTGGATCAGTTGCCGGACACGCTGACCGTGTTCCCGCTGCCGGGCGTTGTGCTGTTCCCGCACTGGCACCTGCCGCTGAATATCTTCGAGCCGCGCTATCTGAACATGATCGATGATGCGATGGCGGGGAACCGGCTGATCGGGATGATCCAGAGCATCGGCGGCTCACGGGAGAAGCCGGACCTGATCGGTGTCGGCTGCGCCGGACGTATCACATCCTATGCAGAGACCGATGACGGACGCTACCTGATCACGCTGGCGGGCATCGCCCGGTTCCGCGTTCTGGAAGAGCTGGACGTTCGGACACCCTACCGCCAGGTGCGTCCCAACTGGGCGCCCTATGCGAATGATTTGCGTCCGGATTCGGAGATCGGCTTGCCGTCCCGGGAAGACCTCATCGCCGCGCTGCGCAAATATGTCAGCAGCCACGACATGAAGGCCGACTGGCAGGCCGTCGAGGTCGCGCCGGTCGGCTCGCTGGTACAGGCGCTCGCCGCTGGCAGCCCGTTTTCCGTCATGGAGAAGCAGGCCTTGCTGGAAGCGCCGACCCTGAAAGACCGTGCGGACATGCTGATCACCATCCTGACAATGGATTCTGCTGGTTCCGGCGATGGAACCCTGCAATAGGACGCCCATGACTGACGACACGACCCAACCGCGCCCCGCCCATTCCGGCGTCGACCCGCGGCTCCTTGAAATCCTCATCTGCCCGCAGACCCGCCAGCCGCTTCGCTACAATGCCGAAACGGATGAACTGGTCTCGCCCAAGGCACGGCTGGCCTATCCGATCCGGGGCGGCATTCCGATCATGCTGCCGGAAGAGGCGCGGGACCTCGATACCGAAGAGGGCGGGGCATGAGCACCATGGCCTGGCCGCTGAAACTGGTTTTCCGCAAGTCGGAAGGCGTTCTGTATGCCGAATTCGATGACGGCAAATCCGGCACTGTTGGCTACAAGCGTTTGCGGGAACAGTCTCCGTCCGCTGCGGTTCGCGGTCATGGCAGCGGGCCGCCCCCGCCGCAGGCACCCGTGCCGGACGACATTACCGTGCTGCGGGCAGACCCGGTCGGCCGGTATGCCTTGCGGATCGTCTTCTCCGACGGGCACGACAGCGGTCTCTACAACTGGGACCTTATCCGCAAGCTCACTGTCGGCGAAGAGGCCGTTACTGCATAAGGCTCGGCAGGTGCGTCTGGTCGGCGCTGGCCTGCCGCGCCATAGCCCGGCGCAGTGGACCGATCCTGTTGGCTGCCGTCATGGCAAGACCCCGCAGCGGTTTCAGAACGGCATTGTCGTTTGAAAAGGCCCGGTCGATCACATCCATGAACAGAGCGACGCTCGTCATGTCGAAGCGGCGCCATTGCTGGTAACGCTCCAGGGAAGGGGCCGCGCCATGATCGAGGCCGACTTCGCGTGCTTCCACCATGATGTCGATCAGTGCGGCAACGTCCTTGAAGCCGAGATTCAGGCCCTGGCCGGCCAGCGGATTGATGCGGTGGGCCGCATCGCCCAGCAGCGCCACACGCGGGCCGGTCATCGCCTGGGCGAGGCGCATCTTCAGCGGATAGGAAATGACGGGTCCGTCGATGGTCATATGACCGGCGAAATCCTCAAAGCGGGCGTTCAGTTCGGCTTCGATGTCTTCCACCGGCATATCGGCCAGTGCTTCGGCGGCACCGCGTTTCATGTACCAGGCGAGGTTCGCCTTGTTGTCCGGCATGGGCAGGGTGGCGAAGGGGCCTTCCGGCATGAACAGCTGGCGGGCAATCCCTTCATGCGGCCGGTCCAGTTTCACATTGGCGGCGAAAACTGATTTTCCGTAGTCATGATCCTCGGTTCCGATGCCCAGCGCATCCCGGACCGTGGAATTGACCCCGTCGCAGGCCGCCACCAGACGGGTCCGGATCCGGGTGCCGTCTTCCAGCACCACCGTGGCCGGTCCGGGGCCATCTTCGAGTGACTGGAACCGGGCCTTGTGAAGGATCGTCAGGCCCTCTTCAGTGCCTGCAATCTGACCAGCAATCTCGTCCAGGGCCTTCTGAAGGTCGGCAGACGGGACCATTTGCCCCAGGGGCTGGCCGTCATTATCCGCCGGAAGGTCCTCATTTCCGAAGATCACGCCCGGTGCACCGAAGACATGGCTGCCGCCGTCGACCGCTTCGAGCCCGTTCAGGGGGGCGATGACCCCCTCCAGCAGCGGGTGAACACCGGTCGCGCCCAGCATGCGCCAGCTGCCGCGGACTATAGCGAATGTGCGGGTATCCGTAGCAGGCGCTGCAGAAGGATCGCGCGCATCTATCAGGATTGTCGAGAAACCGCGTTGGACGGCAAGAATCGCCAGCGAGGTGCCAACCGGCCCGGCCCCGACAATAACGAGGTCTACGGGTTCGTTGGACGATGGGGATGGTTTAGACATGATGACTAGCTACGCCTGTCCCAACGCCTCGTCTAGCGGTGGTGACGAATTGGTCGATTAGCCGCAACGCTGCACAAAAATTGACCACGAGCCTTCAGAATACCCCTCTCAACCGAGGCGCCAAGCGACTTTCATGGGCACCCGAAATCATATCGGGAGTGGGAGAGCGCGGGGGGTCCCGAGCTCCGAAACTGCGACATGGAGGGGCCGAATGGGCCAGTTACTGAAAAGAATGACGCGCGGGGTGGCCTTGCTGCCAGTCCTCGCGTTCACGGGGGCGCTCGCATACGCACAGGAGGGAGATCTGGAAGCGCGGCTGGCAGCGCTTGAAGAGTCAGTGAACACCAGCGCCAGTTCCTATGTCGACAACTCCTACCTGTTCCTGATCGGCGGCATCATTGTCATGCTGATGGCTGCCGGCTTCCTCTGCCTGGAAGTGGGCCTGGTCCGTTCGAAGAACGCCGCCATGCAGTCGATGAAGAACGTGCTGCTCTATTCCATCGCCGGCCTGATGTTCTGGCTGGTCGGTTACAACATGGCATATCCGGGTTCGAGCATCCTTGGTGGCCTGCTCGGCACGACGCCGGGTCCGTGGTCGCCTCCGCCGCTCGATCAGTCCCATGGCGACTATGCCGCTTCGTCCGACTGGTTCTTCCAGATGGTGTTCGTGGCAACCGCTGCCTCGATCGTCTCCGGGACTGTGGCCGAGCGCGTGAAACTGTGGGGCTTCCTTGCTTTCACCGCCGTGCTGACCGCTTTCATCTATCCGATCGTTGTGTCCTGGGAGTGGGGCGGCGGCTACCTCGACTCCGAATGGGCCTTCTCCGACTTCGCTGGTTCCACGCTGGTTCACTCCGTTGGCGGCTGGGCAGCGCTCATGGGGGCGATCATCATCGGCCCGCGGACCGGCAAGTATTTCGGCAAGCAGATCAACCCGATGCCGGGCTCCAACATCCCGCTCGCCGGCTTGGGTACCTTCATCCTGTGGTTCGGCTGGTTCGGCTTCAACGGGGCCTCGCAGCTCGCTGCCGGCACCGTGACGGACATCAACTCGGTCGCCGCGATCTTTGCCAACACCAATATGGCGGCTGTCGGCGGCGTGCTGGCCGCAACGATCACCACGGCTGTCCTCTATAAGGGCAAGGTTGACGCAACCATGGTCTTCAACGGTGCCATCGGCGGACTCGTGTCGATTACGGCTGAACCGCTGGCGCCATCCATGGGCGCTTCGGTCCTGATCGGTGCGGTCGGCGGTGTGCTCGTCGTGGTCAGCGTTCCGATGCTCGACAAGCTCAAGATCGACGATGTCGTCGGCGCCATCCCGGCTCACCTGGTTTGCGGTATTTGGGGTACGATCATCGTCGCAGCTTCCTACGGCAACCACATCATGCCGGTGGAGATCGATGGCGAGCTGCAGACCAGCTACTTCGGTCAGCTTGTCGGTATCCTGCTGACGGGTGTCTGGGTCTCGGTTGCTTCCGTGATCGTCTGGATGGCCCTGAAGTACACGATTGGCGTCCGCGCCAGCGAGGAAGAGGAAATGGCCGGTATGGACGTTTCCGAAGTTGGTCTCGAAGCCTATCCGGACTTCACCAACGCCTAAGTTGCGGCTCTCCGAAACGAAAACCCCCGGCAGGGAACTGCCGGGGGTTTTTCATTGTGTGAGAGGCAGGGGGGTTATTGTTCCGGCGTCTCGTCTGCCGGCTGGGTCATGTCCCCGTCCTGCGTGGCCTGGATCTCACTTTCATCATAAGGCCCGCTGACTTCGACAACCGTCACCTCTTCCTCAGGAACGATGACTTCTTCACCCACCTCAGTGAAGATCGCTTCTTCCTCCGATTCCGGTGTTTCGGCCACAATGACCGGGGCGTCATCCTCGATCTCGGCAATCTCCAGAGCGTCCTGTTCCAGCCGGGCGCGCTGAAGCTCGTTCAGCTCCTGAACGGACATGCCGTCCTGGTCAGCGGGGACTTCGTCAAACATTGCTGCCTTGGAGGCGTTAACTGACGTGGCATCTTCATTCATTTCCTGCGCATTCGCAGACGCAAATGTTAACAGCGCGAAGGCTGCGGGTATGATCAGGGCGCGTGTCATTTCATGACTCCTTTGCTGCTTCCTGGTTGTCCTTGATCAATCGCGCACCGGGCCGGATGTTCCATGATTACAGGAATTAAATGATCTGGACGGGCCGGCGCCGCCTGAAGCGGAAGGGCAGGCGGCCGGAAAAATGCCGGCCGGTTTCAGGCCGGATCCCGCGTGCTGAAATCGTTAATTCGCAACTGAAAAAGTCTTCAGCGCATTTGCCCGGAATTAAGGTTGATGGCTCAGATTGGCCACTCCACCGACAACACGGAGCCGTCCCCCTTCATGACCGACTATGCTTATGATGATGACGCAACCCATTTCAGCGTTAGCGATCCTGTCTGGCGCATCCTGACGGGTGCCGCCGCCTTTGCGATCGGCGTATTCATCTGCGGCAGTGTCGGCTCCTATGTTGCGACGGATCCTTCCTGGAATGCGGCGACGGATTCAGATGTGCAGAACCTGTTCGGACGCTCCGGTGCCGTGTTCGCAGACCTCGCCCGCCAGACGCTGGGCTGGTCGGCCTGGACAGCCGGGCTGGCGCTGATGATCGGCGGCGCGATGCGCACCGTCCTGATCGGCGCGCCGCGCATGCACCGCTGGGTGAAAGGCTTTCTGTTCGTGCCGTTTTCGGCGGCGTTCTTTGCAGCCTGGCCGGTGCCGCAATCCTGGCCGCTGAGCGCCGGGCTTGGCGGTGTGGTCGGCGATGGCATGTTCCACTTCGCCGCGATGCCGTTCCGCGCGCTGATGCTGCCATCCCCGGAAGGCTGGGCCGCGTTCTTCCTTGGGGTCCTGGCGCTCTGGGCCGGCCTGTCGGCGCTTGGCTTCCGCCGCGGTGATGCCCGTCTCCTGAAACACGCCGCCGCAACCTCCGGCGCACGGGCGGCCCGCAAGGCGAGCGGCGTGGGCGGCTTGCTGCTGGCCATTGCCCGGACCCTCGCGCCGAAGCGCAAGGCTGTGCTCGAAGACGAAGACATGATCGATGCGCGTGAAGAGCGCGCCCGCGTCGTGATGTCCGATGACGACGAAACCCCCGGCTTCCTGCGCAAGCGCGGCAAGACAGTCATCGAGATCGAAGACGACGAGGACTTCGATGACGACGAGGAATATCTCGACGACGCCGAAGACGATTACGATGATTATGACGACGAGGCCGAAGCCGACGCTGACGATTATGATGACGAGGATGAAGAACAGGAACGCAAGCCGCTCTTCACCCTGCCGAAGCCGAAACCGAAACAACAGGCATCCGCGCCCCGCGTTGCCAAGCCGATGGAACGCCGCCGCAAGGCCGGCCGCCTGCCAACCATCGACCTCCTGGAGCAGACCGCCGAACGCGCCGACTCGATCGACGAAGATGCGCTGCTCGCCAAGGCTGCCAAACTGTCGGACGTTCTCAAGGAATTCGGTGTCCGCGGCCGCGTGAAGGAAGTGCGCCCGGGCCCGGTCATTACCCTGTTCGAGATGGAACCGGCACCGGGGGTGAAATCCTCCCGCGTGATCTCTCTGGCAGATGATATTGCCCGCTCCATGAGCGCAAAGTCTGCGCGTGTGGCCGTCGTGCCGGGGAAGAACGCCATCGGTATCGAACTCCCGAACGAAGATCGCGACACGGTCTATCTCCGTACGCTGCTGCAGTCGGATGCCTATACCGGCTCGCGCGCCAGCCTGCCGATGGCGCTTGGCGAAGACATTGGCGGTGTGCCGACCGTGGTCGACCTCGCCAAGATGCCTCACCTTCTGATCGCCGGTACGACGGGTTCCGGCAAGTCGGTCGGTGTGAACGCGATGATCCTGTCACTGATCTATCGCCACACGCCGGAACAGTGCCGCTTCATCATGATTGACCCGAAAATGCTGGAACTCTCGATCTATGAGGGCATCCCGCACCTTCTGGCACCGGTCGTGACCGATCCGAAAAAGGCCGTGAACGCGCTGCAGTGGACGGTGCGTGAAATGGAAAGCCGCTATGAGCTGATGTCCAAGGCCGGTGTCCGGAACCTGGCGGGCTTCAACGAAAAGGCTGCGAAATACCGCAATTCGGGCGAGAACCTCGTCCGCAAGGTCCAGACCGGCTTCGATGACCGCGGCAAGCCTGTCTATGAAACCGAAATTCTGCCAACGGAGCATATTCCGAACATTGTCGTCGTGATCGACGAGATGGCCGACCTGATGCTGGTGGCCGGCAAGGAAGTGGAAGGCTGTGTCCAGCGTCTCGCCCAGATGGCGCGTGCGGCCGGCATCCACCTGATCACCGCGACGCAGCGTCCATCCGTGGACGTCATCACCGGTACGATCAAGGCCAACTTCCCGACCCGTATCTCCTACATGGTGACTACGAAGATCGACTCCCGCACCATCCTCAACGAGCAGGGCGCCGAACAGCTGCTCGGGATGGGTGACTTGCTCTATCAGGCACCGGGCCAGAAATCGACGCGCCTGCACGGCCCGTTCGTTTCGGATGAAGATGTCGGCGCCGTTACCGACTGGCTGCGCGAGCAGGGCGAGCCGGACTATGTCATGGACATCCTGGAAGCGCCGGACGATGGCTCCACAGGGTCTGCTGTCATGGACGCGATGCTCGGCACGTCGACGGGCGATGAGGAAGACGATCTCTTCGCACAGGCCATCGCCATCGTGGTCCGCGACCAGCGCGCGTCGACCTCCTATCTCCAGCGCCGCCTGAAGATCGGCTACAACAAGGCAGCTGGCGTCATCGACCGATTGGAGGAAGAGGGGGTCATCTCCGCACCGAACCATGCCGGCAAACGCGAAGTCCTGGCGAACGCGCGTCCGTCACCGGAATGACCGTCGCCTGAACACTCTCACCCGGTTAAGGTGGGCACTTGGGGCAACCCCCGTTCGCGGTGAAATGCGAACGGGGGTTTCATTTTGCCCGGACATTGCCGTCTTTCGGAACCTTTGCAGCCAATTTACCGCGTCATCTTCCCGGAAAGTGTTCGGGAGGGACGCCATGCGCCGGATAATCTTGACCGCGGATGTTTTGATCGCGTTGCTGGTAATGGCGGTCTTCGCCTATGCCGGCACAGGGTATATTGATGCGCGTGGGCACGCGGCCGATTTCAAGACAAGAGCCGCCGAACTCACGGGCGCCGGAACAGGCGCCAGCGCACTCAGCCCGGAACAGCTCCGTATACTTCTTCTGGTCGAAGATCCGGGATTTATCCGCCACAGGGGGTTGGACCTGTCGAACAAAGGGGCGGGCCTGACAACGATCACGCAATCCTTGTCAAAACGGCTTGCCTTTGAGGAGTTCCGTCCGGGTTTGAAGAAAATCCGGCAAACGGGATATGCGATCGGTCTGGAGTCGAGCCTGACCAAGGAAGAGATCCTGACCCTCTGGCTCGACACAGTGGAAATGGGACGGGACGCCAACGGCCAATGGGTCACCGGTTTCTACAGGGCCAGCGAAGCATTCTACGGCAAACCGGTCGAAGCGCTGAGCGATGCAGAATTTATTGAACTCGTTTCGCTTCCCATCGCTCCCGGCCATTTGAATCCCTTCCATCGTGGACAGGATCTGGATGACCGGATTCAGAGAATCGCCCGCCGCGCGGCCGGGGATTGCAAACCGGAATCGGTGCGGGATGTCTGGCTGGAAGGCTGCGCTGTCCAGCCAGACGTCTCCCATCTCGGGTAAGTTCGAGGAAAACGCTTCCTGCCGGGTCCTTATCCCATCGGGTACTGGATGTCCTTCGTCACCGCGTCGCACGCCTTCATGACGTCATCGGACAGGGTCAGGTCTGCGGCGGCGAAGATGTCGTCCAGCTGTTCGAATTTCGACACGCCGACAATCGTCGAGGCCACGAACTTGTGCTGCTTGGACCAGGCGGTCGCGAGTGTGACCACATTGATGCCAGCTTCCTTGGCGATCTCGATGAAGCGGGCCGTGGAGGCGAGAGATTTCTCGTTCACAAACCGCTGCGCCATGGTGGCCTGGCGTCCGCCGATTTCCAGATAGCGGGAAAAGCGCGCGCCTTCCGGCCGGGCCCCGTCCTGATACTTGCCGGACAGGACGCCGCCGCCAATCGGGGAATAGGGGATCAGGCTGACGTCTTCCTTCACGCACACTTTGGAGAGGGCGTCTTCGAAGCGGCGATTGTTCAGGCTGAAATTGTTCTGGATCGTCTCATAGCGCACCGTGCCGAGCCGGCTGGACGCTTCGAGGCTTTTCATCAGACCCCAGGCATCTTCATTGGAACAGCCGACAATGCGCACCTTGCCGGCACGGACGAGGTCGTCCAGCGTTTCCATCGTCTCGTCATAGGCTGTGCCATGGTCCGGCCAGTGGGTCTGGTAGAGGTCCACATAGTCGGTACCGAGACGGGTCAGGCTGTCTTCGATGGCCTTGGTGATATTATGGCGATCGAGCGCGGTCATGCCGGCGCGCTGGCTGCCCTTGATCCAGCCATGGGAGGGCCCGCAGACCTTGGTGGCGAGGATGATGGAGTCCCGGTCCTTGGTCTTCAGCCATTTGCCGACGATTTCTTCCGTGCGCCCGGCCCATTTCGTGTCCGGCGGGACGGGATAGTTCTCGGCCGTGTCGTAGAAATTGATCCCGGCATCGAAGCTGGCATCGAGGATGCGCAGGGATTCGGCCTCGTCGGCCTGCGAGCCGAAGGTCATCGTGCCCATGCAGATGTCGGATACGTAGATGGCGCTTCGGCCAAGGCGGCGGTGTTGCATGCTGGCGGTCTCCCTTATCTTTTCGGGGCGACACTAGCGGCCTGAAGCGGCAATACCAGAGGCGGTGGCCAACAAATTCGCGGACGCCCGGTCCCGCCTACTCCGCTTCGGTCAGCAGCTGGGTGAAGTCGATCACTTCAAACCCATGGCCGGTGGCGCGGACGAAGGCCTCGAAGTCTTCGCGGGAAACGGCCGTGGTGCCGGTATTGGTCAGCGGGTGAAAATTGACGGGATCGTGCGCCATCAGCGCCGCATCGACGAGAAAGCGCACGCGGCCCGCCTTGTCGTTCATCAGGGCAAAGGCGGTGACCGAGCCGGGCGTGACGCCGAGCAGGTCCTCCATCAGCTCCGGTGGGCCGAAGGACAGGCGTTTCGTGCCGATCAGCCGGTGAAGCTTGTTCAGCTTCAGCTCTGAGTGTGCCTCCGCCGCGATCAGGATGATCGCACCATCCTTGTCCTTCAGGAACAGGTTCTTGGTGTGCCCGCCCGGCATGGCGGCCTTCAGCTCCTTGCCCTGATCCACAGTGAACACGGCCTCATGCCAGTGCGTCGTGTGCGCGATGCCGAGCGTGTCGAGATAAGCGAAAAGGTCTTCGGGGGTTGCCGTCATGGGCCCCTTTGGGCCAAGACTTGGCGCGTCCGTCAAGCGGTGAGCCTCCCCATGTTTCTTGATTGCTACAAAATCTATGACGTCGCGCCGGATCTGGTGCCCGCCCGGTCAAATCGTGACTGGATGGACGCTTTCACAGACCGCCATCCCTATCGCTGCCTGCCGCTGACCATGGCGAACTCTACGGGCTGGGAATTGCTCGCCCCGATGGACATCAAGATCGAGTGGAATGGCGGCCCGCGCAATGAGGATATCCGCCTCCTGACCCGCGGCGACCCGCGCGCCATTGAAAGTTTCGCCGGGGCGCACTTTGCGCGTGGCATCGTCACGTTCCATACCGGCCACCTTTTCCGCACACCGCCCGGCTGGGGTGTCTGGGTGACCGGCCCGCCGAACTGGCCGAAGGACGGCATCTATCCGCTGACGGGCCTCGTTGAGACCGACTGGCTGCCTTTTCCCTTCACCATGAACTGGCAGATGACCCGAAAGGGCAGCGTGGTCTTCGAAAAGGGCGAGCCCTTCGCCTTCATCACGCTGATGGAGCACAAGAAGCTGGAAGAGATCCAGCCGGAGCGCAAACTCCTGCGCTCCAATGAAGAGCTGGTGAAGGAATACAATGCCTGGACCGAGAGCCGGGCGGACTTCAACAAACGCCTCGGCGAGGGCGAAGAAGGCGCCATGAAGGAACGCTGGCAGCGTCACTATATGCGCGGCGAGAAACCGACCGGCGACAAGGCTGACAGCCACCAGACCAAGCGCCGCCTGAAGCCGCCGAAAGAGATTTCATGACCACAATCCGGGCCTATGAGCCCGCAGACCTGCCGGCCCTGCACGCGATCAACAAGCAGGGGGTGCCGGGCGTCAGCCGTGAAACGAAGGAAGACCTCGGCTTGATCCTGACGCTCGGAGAATGTTTCCTGGCCTGTGCTGACGATGGACGGCCGATCGGGTTCATAAATCTCGTCCCCCTGGGAACGGAAGCCTACAAGAGCCCGAACCTTCGATGGTTTGAGGCGCGCGGCGGCAATCTCATCTATGTCGACCGGATCGCGATTGATCCTTCCCATCAGGGCAAACGCCTGGGGGAGGCGCTCTATGGCGCGGCCTTCGCCCGATGTGGCGCCCGCTATGCGCGGATAGGCTGTGAGGTGAACCGCCTGCCGCCCAATCCGGGCTCGCTGCGCTTCCACAAACGGTTGGGTTTTCGGGAAGTCGGCAGTCAGGCTTTCGTCCCCGGCGAGAAGGAAGTGATCTATCTGGAGCGGCCGCTTTAGGCGATCAGCTCTTACGGCTCGCTTTCTCCGCAATCCCGCTCGTGCCCTGGCGCTTTTCGAGCGCGGCCGCCACATCATCGAGGCTGACGCCGCGCACGCGGAGGGCCACGAGCGCATGGTAGAGCATGTCGGCGGCTTCGCTGGCGACGCGTTCATCGCTCTCTTCGCGAAGGGCCTGGATGAATTCGCCCGCTTCTTCCTCGGCCTTGTCCGCGCAGGCGCCGACCCCTTTCGACAAAAGCTTGGCCGTCCATGACGAGCTCGCATCGCCCGTTTCGGCGCGTGTATCGATGGTCATGCCCAGATGGGCGAGGGCTTCGGCGAGGCGGTCGGCAGATCCGAGAATAGACATGGCGCCTCCTTACCCTCCTTCCGCGAGGGGAGGAAGCCTGCCAGCTTGACGCGGGCGCGGGGCGCGTCACTTTTATCCCAAACAAGGAGGGTTCCGGATGAGCGACCGGGTGACGATCACGCATCTTGAAGACGGCATCGCAGATGTCCGCATGGTGCGCACCGACAAGATGAATGCGCTGGACACTGCCCAGTTCCAGGCGCTGGCCGACACGATCGAGGAGCTGCATGGCACCAAGGGCCTGCGCTGCGTCGTGCTGTCAGGGGAGGGACGGGCCTTCTGCGCGGGGCTGGACCTGACGGCCATGTCCGGAAATTCCTCGGGCGACGGGGAGAAAAAAGGTGGGGCAACGGGCGACCTTGCCACACGGGTATTCGGCGATGCGAACCTCGCCCAATATGTCGCCTGGGGCTGGCGGAAGCTGGAAGTGCCCGTGATTGCAGCAGCGCACGGCGTTGCCTTTGGCGGCGGGTTCCAGATCCTGTCGGGTGCGGACGTCCGCTTTATCCACCCGGACACGCGCTGTGCGATCATGGAAATGAAGTGGGGCCTGGTGCCGGACATGGCGGGCTTCCCCCTCTGGCGGGGCAATGCGCGCGACGATGTGATCCGCGAGCTGACCTATACGAACCGGGAGTTCAACGGCCGCGAAGCCCACGCCATGGGCTTTGCCACGCATGTCTCCGATACGCCGCATGAAGACGCCCTGGCGCTGGCGAAAGTGATCGCCAACAAGCACCCGGCCGCGATGCGCGGTGCCAAAACGCTCTGCAACGCCATGGCTGACCTGTCGGACGCAGACCTGCTGATGCTGGAAAGCACGGAGCAGCTGAAAGTCATCCGCACGCCGAACCAGATGGAAGCGGTGATGGCGGAGATGCAGAAGCGGAAACCCGTTTTCGCGGAATAGGCCCCAAAACAGGGTCTAAAGCGGCCGCACCGGCGCGCCTGCTTCGGCCAGCGCGCGCCGGGCGTCTGCCACCGTCGCTTCGCCGAAATGGAAGATCGAGGCGGCGAGCACGGCCGTCGCCCCGCCCTCCAGCACAGCCGCCGGCATGTCGTCCACGCTGCCGGCGCCGCCGCTGGCCACAACCGGAATGTTTACAACAGATGTGACCGCCTGCAGCAGCGGGATGTCATAGCCGGACTTGGTGCCGTCCTTGTCCATGCTGGTCAGCAGGATTTCGCCTGCGCCCTTGCTTTCGGCGAGTTTCGCAAATTCCACCGCATCGATACCGGTGGCCGTGCGGCCGCCATGGGTGAAGATCTCCCAATGATCCTCCACCTTGCGCGCATCGATCGCGACGACGACAGCCTGGCGCCCGGCTTTTGCGGCGCAGCGGGCGACGACGTCCGGGTCTGCGACGGCGGCGGAATTGATCGCCACCTTGTCGGCCCCGGCCCGGAGGAGCGCGACCAGATCGTCCGCGCTGCGCACGCCGCCGCCCACGGTCAGCGGCATGAAGCACTGTTCCGCCGTGGCGGAGACGATGTCGAGCAGCGTGCCGCGGCCCTCATGGCTGGCGGTGATGTCGAGGAAACAGAGCTCGTCCGCGCCTTGTAAATCATAGGCTTTTGCCAGCGCGACGGGGTCGCCGGCATCTTTGAGGTCTACGAAGTTCACGCCTTTGACGGTGCGCCCGTCTTTCACGTCGAGGCAGGGGATGATGCGGGTCTTGAGGCTCATGCGACGGCTTTAGCCGGGAAAGACCCCGCGGCAAAGCCCGCGTCTGTGCGGCAGTCCGCTCTTTGGCCCGAAACCCGGAGAAGCACCGTCTATACACCCTCAATAGACCGTCTATGCGCCGTCTATAGACCCTCAATAGATCAAATTTCACCGATTGCTTCGACGGGCTTTTAAGCGAGCGCTGGCATAAGCTGTCGAAACGAGTGGGGACTTGATGTTGAGATTGTCGAAACACGCCAGGAAGGCGGCTTTAACCACAACTTCGGTAACGGTCATGGCGGTCTTGCTGACCTTCATCCCGGTCTGGATCTGGCTTCAGATCGATCCGGTGATCAGCAAGCGCGACATCTACATCTCCTGCATCGTCCTGCCGCTTCTGATCTCTCCGTCCTGCAGCATCGGCATCCAGCGCGCGCACCTGAAAGTGCGCCACCTGGCCGACCGCAACGAATACCTTGCCAATCATGACGAGCTGACCGGCCTGCCGAACCGGCGGGCCTTCTTTGCCCGGGCAGGGGCGCTGATGGACCTGCCGCGGCCCAGCACGCAGGTCTTTGCCTGCGCGATTGCCGACATTGACGATTTCAAGAGCATCAACGACACGGCCGGCCACGAAACCGGAGACCTTGTGCTGAAGGCGCTGTCCACCGTCCTGGCCGAGATCGCCCCGGAGGATGTGACCGTTGCGCGGCTCGGCGGGGAGGAATTCGCCATGGCGGGCCTGTTCGCCAGCGAGGCGGCAGCCCGCATCTGGTTCGAGGCGCTGGTGCGAGAAGTGGCCTGCCGCCGCCCGGATGGCCGCAAGGTGACGATCAGCCTCGGCTGGTGCATCGCCGAGGCAGAAGAGAACATGTCCGCCCAGCTGAGCCGGGCAGACCATGCCCTCTACCAGGCCAAGCATGGCGGCAAGAACCGCGCCGTGCGGGCGGTTTCCGGCGGCCCGCGCATGATCGCGGTCGCCTGACGCCCGGCGCCACAATTCGGTTGCTGTACCGGTTTCCGGTTTGACAGCGGGGGCAGGCTTGCTACCCCCATGGCATGAAACCTCAGGAAACAGACGAAGCCGCCCGCTGGGCACGTATGGTCGAGGCGGAGGAACGCGCCTTCGCCCTGCTGGACGCGATCGAGGCCGCGGGCATCATGAAACCGGGCCGCACCGAAGGGGAGGTGGACTGCGACATCGAAGCCATCGCGGCAGATCAGTTCGGCATCGCGCGCAACTGGCACCAGCGCCTCGTGCGCGCCGGGCCGAACACGACCTGCATCTTCTCTGACCGGCCCGACGAAGTGACCATCGGGCCTGAGGATACAGTTTATATCGACATGGGCCCCGTCTTCGAACAGGCCGAGGCCGACGTCGGCCGCACCTATGCCATGGGGCAGGACCCGGCCCGCCATACGCTAGTGGCCGCGCTGCCCGAAGTGTTCGAGGAAATGCGCGCCTTTGCGCTGTCAAAGCCGGATGTGACGGGGGCGGAGGTTTATGACTTTGCCTGCCGCGCGGCGGAGGCGCGGGGCTATCATTTCGGCGGCAAGATCGCGGGGCACACTGTGGGGGAGTTCCCGCATGCCACCTGGCCGCTGGAGCCGGCCCACCAGCGCCTCTGGCCGGACAATCCGGAGCCGCTCAGTAGTCCGGACCATCTCGGCCGCCCCCGCTACTGGATCCTGGAAGCCCACCTCGTAGAGCCGGGCCGCCAATGGGGCGGCTTTTATGAGCGGTTGTTGCGGATGGATAAAAGTTCTTGATTTGTTCCGAATTTGGAATTAAATTGTTGATAGAAATATAGTCTCGGTGCACTCCCTAAGAAAGAAAACCATTGGGGAGGCACTTTTGGCCGATCAGAGAAAGTCATTGACCGTGCAGTATCGCAAGCTGGCGGACCCTACCAACGCATTCGGTGGTCAGTCACTTCAGGCCGCTCTAAAGCGGGCGGTCATTTCTCCCGCGGGTGATGAGGCTGTAGGTAAGCACTGGAAGCGGCGTGCTTGGACACCGACAGGGGACCAATCTCACACCTATCTGATGAACATATATCAGGATGGGTCCAACAGCTTTTTCGGGGATCTCACCCAATACACCCAAGGGTATATGCAGTCTCTGCTTAAACAAGAGGACGATAGTCCAATGCTTGCGGTGGAGCAGAGCCCTGCTCCTCAGGGTCGAGAATATATACACTCAATGATGTACTGGATGGCGGTCAACGATCATCTGCTCGCCATTCAGAGCATTTCTCTTTCCACGAAGCATCTAGAGAACTACCTATCGTGGCTTTTGAATGAAAGAACATCGGCAGTCGGACCGACCGGCCATGTAATCTTAGATGCCAAGTTCGATACTGACGACATGGGCGGAAATCTCGACGACATCAACGAGATCGTTGTGGGTGGTACTGGTGCAGTTGAGGCAGCGGCAACATCGTCGGTGAAGCCCGAGTTCCGGGACGTAGAAAGGCGTACGGACGTTGGTGAGCGGCGTCCTTGGGGGCAGCGCGCTCTAGATGTTCTAAAAGCCGTAATGAATAGCGAAGCTGATGTGCAAAAATTGCTAGAGGAGATGCCAGAAGGAGCCGACTTGGATGTGTCTGTTCATATTGGTTACAAATCAAAAAAGCGAAAGCTCAGCCGGGCTCCAATGCAGCGTGCACTTCGAAACCTCCCTGAAGGGGACATCACAGCAAAAGGCCGATTTGGTAAGCAAAGTGGTAAGGACATCCGGCTTAGTTATCCCGCTCGAGTGCTTACTAAAAATAGCCTTCCCGACATCGAGGACGTTCGTGCGAAGATGTGGGATGCATACGAGTACTTCGTCAAGAACGGAAAAATTGATCCATAGATGATCGTGTCTCAAAGATGACTTTTATCCGTAGACATATTGATGTGCTTGTAGCCGGAGTATCGGCAATACTTGCGGTCGTGCTTTTGGACCCGAATGTTCTGACCAGCGTAACTGGTGAATTAATCACATTCTACGGTGTACAGGCGGCCATCATATTGCCTGCTATGGTATTTACAGCGGGTATTTTAAAGCCAGAGGGCTTGCGCTTTTCGGAGGCGGAAAAGTACCACAAGGCGCTGCGAGTACAGATGATGTTCTGGATTACTTTGCTCGTGTTGGACTTTGTCGTTGTTGTTTCGCTGATTTTCGGCAAAGCAGTTAGTTGGAATTTGGTAACACCCAAATGGGGTTTTATTCCGCAGCTAAACTGGGCGGATGCGATCATGCTTGTAGCCTCATTTACCGGTCTACTCGCTGTGGTGAGGACCATTCCCTTCATACGAGGAGTGCTCAGTTTGTTGGACATGAACTCAGCTATGGTTTTGAGCGCCATTAAGGATCGAGATGCATCGTTAGCGAATGCAAATCGGAATGCTGAATCAGCTAAAATCGAGTTACCCTCCGGGTATGGAGATAAGATTGTCCCTAACGATGGGTCATCCGAAGATTAGTCTGTTGCCACCGCTATTACCTCACTCGCCACAACATCCCCATCATAAAGTGCGCGCCCCAGAATAGACCCCGCAATCGGCGCGTCTGCGGCCATCAGGGCGCGGATGTCGTCTGTGCTGGCGACGCCGCCCGAGGCGATGACGGGGATGGAGACGGTGTTTGCGAGCTCTGCCGTGAACGGAACATTGACGCCGGTTTTCAGGCCGTCGCGGCCGATGTCGGTGGCGACGATGGCTGCGACGCCGCAGCCTTCGAAGGCTTTCGCAAGTTCGGCCGCCTTCATGTCGCTGGTCTCGGCCCAGCCTTCGACGGCCACCATGCCGTTCTTCGCATCGATGCCGACCACAATCTTGCCGGGCAGGGCGCGGGCGGCTTCTTTCACCAGCTCCGGATCTCTGAGCGCAACCGTGCCGAGGATGACGCGGGAGATGCCGGCCTCCAGCCAGGCGTCGATCTGCGCCCGCGTGCGGATGCCGCCGCCGAGCTGCACAGGCGCATCGGTGGCTTTCAGGATCGCCTCGACCGCCGCGCGGTTCACGGCCTTGCCCTCGAAGGCGCCGTTCAGGTCCACAACGTGAAGATGGGTGAAGCCCGCCTCGCGGAAGGCTTTCGCCTGCGCCGCCGGGCTGTCGGAGAAGACGGTCGCCTGGTCCATCTCGCCGCGCAGCAGGCGCACGCACTGGCCGTCTTTCAGGTCGATGGCGGGGTAGAGGGTAAAGGTCATCTTGGTCTTAAGGCGCCCATTGCAGGAAATTGGAGAGGATCTTGAGGCCGGTAGTCTGGCTCTTCTCCGGATGGAACTGCGTGCCGAACATGTTGCGCCGGGCGACCGCCGCGACGATGGGCACGCCATAGTCCGCCGTTGCGACCACGTCGGCCGGGTTGTCCGGCTTCATCGCATAGGAATGGGTGAAATAGACGTGCGGATCCTCGCCCAGATCTGCCAGCACGGGGTGGGGCGTCAGGCGCGTGAAGGTGAGGCCGTTCCAGCCCATGTGGGGAATGCGGAAGCCTTCGCCGGGCTCGATGATGTCCACCGTGCCCTTGATCCAGCCGAGGCCGGCCGTGTAGCCGTCCTCCAGCCCGGCGGTCGCCATCAGCTGCATGCCGACGCAGATGCCGAAGAAGGGCTTGCCCTCCTTGAGCACCGCCTCGTTCAGCGCGTCCACCACGCCCTCGCGGGCGCGCAGGCCGGCGGCGCAGTCGGCAAAATGGCCAACGCCCGGCAGGACGATTCTTGTGGCTTCGAGGATGGTTTCGGGGGAGTCGGTCACGACAATCTCGTGGCTCGTCCCCGCCAGCGCCGCCGCCTCCCGCAGGGCCCGCTCGGCCGAGTGGAGGTTGCCGGAGCCGTAATCGATCAGCGCGACCTGTGTCATGCGCGCGTGTTAGCCGGGCGGGGCGCATAGGAAAAGCCATTTCGTGTCACGAGCGTGGTTCTTCCTTGTGGGAAACCGGGCTAGGCTGGCGCCGCTGCCAGTATCGAACACAGGGTTATTCATGCCGGAAATCATACAGGATGCGAAAACGTTCCGGGCCGGGGAGGCCTGGGGCGCGCGCGATATCGCCCGCATCGACGGGGCGACCGTGCGCCTCCACTGGACCGACCAGCCCTACAAGTGGCACGTCAATGACGCCGCGGAAGTCTTCGTTGTCATGCAGGGCGTGGTCGACATGCACTACCGGGAGCATGGCGCGGAAAAGATCGTCCAGCTCGGCGCAGGCGACATGTTCGTCGCCGGGGCAGGGGACGAGCACGTGGCCCATCCCATCGGAGAAGCCCGCGTGCTGGTGATCGAACGCGAAGGGTCTGTCTGACAGCGCGGCGGGCCGGTTTTCCTTGTGCGGCGGCATGGCCTGTCCCAATGTCCGGGCCAGATTCGGACGATCAGACGGAGTTATGCCCCATGCGCCCCATCCTGCCACTTCTCTCCACCGTACTCCTCGCCGCCTGCATCACAGGGCCCGCCTGGCCGGACACCCGCGATGCGAAGCTGATCGAACAGGTGGAAGAAAAGGCGGAGCTGTCGAATAGCCTGTCAGACCAGATCTGGGAGTGGGCGGAAGTTGGCTATCAGGAGGAAAAATCCTCCGGGCTTCTCCAGCAGACGCTGAAAGTCGAAGGCTTTGACGTGGAGGCGGGCGTTGCCGGCATCCCGACGGCCTTCGTGGCGGAATATGGCACAGGCGGCCCGGTGATCGCGATCCTCGCCGAGTTCGACGCACTGCCGGGCATCAACCAGACCGCCAGCCCGGACCGGGAAGAACGGGACGGCATGGGCGCGGGCCATGCCTGCGGGCACAATCTCTTTGCGGCAGGCTCCACCACGGCGGCCATCGCCATCAAGGACTGGCTGGAAGAGACCGGCACGCCCGGCCGTATCCGGCTTTACGGCACACCGGCGGAAGAGGGCGGCAGCGGCAAGGTCTATATGGTCCGCGCGGGCCTGTTCGACGATGTCGACATCGCGCTGCACTGGCATGCGGGGGACCGCAACTCGGCGGCTGCGCGCACGACGCTGGCCAACCGCTCGGCCAAGTTTCGTTTCCACGGCCTCTCGGCTCACGCAGCGGGGGCGCCGGAGAAAGGCCGCTCGGCGCTCGACGGGGTCGAGGCGTTCAACATGATGGCCAACATGATGCGTGAGCACGTGCCGCAGGAGTCGCGCATCCATTACGTCATCACCTCCGGCGGCGCTGCCCCGAACGTGGTGCCGGACTTTGCTGAAGTCTTCTACTATGTGCGCCATCCGTCCGCCGACGGCGTCGAGGCGATCTGGACGCGCCTGGAAGATGCCGCCCGCGGCGCGGCCCTCGGCACGGGCACGACGGTCGACTGGGAAATCATCCACGGCAACAATCCGCTGCTGGTGAACGAAACGCTGGCGAAAATGATGGACGCAAAGCTGCGCGAAGTTGGCGGGGTTACGTATGATGACGAGGAGAAAGCCTTCGCCGAGGCGATCTATGCCACGCTGACCACGCCGAGCCTGCCGATCGGCTCGGAAGCGGAGATCCAGCCTTATGAAGTGACGCTCGGTTACGGTTCCACCGATGTGGGCGATGTCTCTTATGCCGTGCCGACCGTTGGCCTGAACACGGCGACCTGGGTGCCGGGCACGCCGGCCCATTCCTGGCAGGCGGTTGCTGCGTCCGGCACATCCATCGGCCACAAGGGCACGAAGGTGGCGTCCAAGACGCTGACGCTGGCGGCAATCGAACTGTTCACGAACCCGGATCTGCGCGAGGCAGCCCGCGAGGAGTTCGATGATAAGCGCGGGCCGGATTATCAGTACCGCTCGCTTCTCGGCGACCGCGACCCGCCGCTCGATTACCGGAAATAGGGTCTGATGGCCGGGCGCTGGCTTGGGCGGATTTGGGCCGCCGGGTCAGCTGCCCGTCATGCCTTCGTTTTCTGCCCGGTCCAGCGGCTGCTGGTCGCGCGCCTGCGCGGCGGCCAGGTCGGCGGGGTCAATGATTACGAACCGGGTCTGCGTCCGCCCGCGGTGTTTGGTGTGGACGATCATCGTGGTGCACACCCGCCGGAAGGCGAGAAAGGACGGGCTGTCCAGAGGTTCTTCTTCCGTCTCGATCGTATAATTGCCCGCAGGCCATTCGTCTTCGAGACTTTCGAGATAGAACGGGCTTCGGAACGTTACCAGCTGTTTTGAAATGCGATTCGTCATTGTGGTTCCTTTGCGGTCTCCATCTCTCACCCCTCATGGACGCCGGACTGATGCGGGAAAGCCGCATCCGGAGGATTGATCCGGACGCGGCTCCCAAGGGGCGGTCAGGCGTAGGGGGGTGCCCGGCCGCTTTCGGGAACACCTATCTCTTCAGCGGGATTTCCTTGTCCTGCTTGCCTTGCTGGCGCGCTTGTTCCGCGCGCTTTTCCTGCAGCGTTTGCGGCACAGGCGGCTGCGAAGGTTTTCCAGGCTTGCCCTGCTTCTTGTTGTCGTTCTGAGAGGACATCGGATCGGCTTTCATCTGTGCGAAAAAAATATTCCGCAAAGTATATATGGGGATGAAATCGATATTTACATCAGCACCAAAATAAAAGCCGAAATCAAAATTTCCTGAAGTTTCAAGTCATGAAGTATAGATTAAATATTCAAAGCATGCCGGTGAAACAAATCCGTGTTTCAGCCAAATGCAGAATCAGGAATGACTTCAGGCACAAGTATTCCTGCCTGTCGTGCAGGCATAGGCATGACCTGAAGGTAGAAGGGGCTAAAGGCTGCCCTTGGTACTGGCCGCTTGCCCGCCGAGGCGCGGGTCGACTTCAACAGCGGCGCGCAGGGCGCGGGCCGTGGCCTTGAAGCAGCTTTCGGCAATGTGGTGGCAGTTTTCGCCGTAGAGATTCTCCACGTGCAGGCACATGCCGCCATTTCCGGCCAGGGCGTGGAAGAACTCCTTGAAGAGCTCTGTGTCCATTTCGCCGATCTTGTCGCGCGTGAACTGTACTTTCCACACCAGGTAGGGGCGTTTGCACAGGTCGAGGCTCGCCCGGCTCAGCGTTTCGTCCATCGGGATATAGGCCGTGCCGAAACGGGTGATGCCGGCAAAATCGCCCAGCGCCTTCAGGATGGCCTGGCCGATCACGATGCCCGTATCCTCGACACTGTGGTGCATGTCGATGTGCAGGTCGCCGTCGCAGCGCACGGTCAGGTCGATGGCCGAATGCTTGGAGAAACTCTCCAGCATATGGTCGAAAAAGCCGATGCCGGTCTGGATGTCGGATTTTCCTGTGCCGTCGAGGTCGAGGGTGACGGAAATATCCGTTTCCTTGGTCTTGCGGCTGACGGTGGCGGTGCGGTTCTGGGTCATGAGGGCCGATATAGTGTGTAGATCGCACAACAGCTAGCGCATCTTGTTCACTGATTTCTAAACATATTGCAGGAATGTGCGCTCGGGAAAGCACGCCCTCCGGTGTGTTGAGGCGAGGTAATTTTGCGCAAACTGTCGCAGATACGCCGGTTTTTCGGCTCTATGACGCTGCCGGCATTCGCCGCTTTTGTCGGCGCGATAGCGGCTGTTCTGGTCTTTGGCGCAGTGACTGTCCTCGAACAGACCTATCGTGTGGTGTTCGGCGGACACGCCTGGAACGATATGGCGTCCCCTCCCGAAGTCGTCCTGGGACTTCTGCTGATCTCCATTACGTGCGGGGCAGGGGCGTCCTTCCTGCTCGCCCGGTCTTTCCAGCAGGTTCTGCAGAGATTTCTCGCCTATCTGGACGATACGACGTCGATGCGGCCGCGCGGCGTGGAATCGGTCATGTTCAAGGAACTGCGCCGCCTGCGCGTTGCGGTGACCCGCCGGGTCAGCCATCTGCGCCGCGAGAATGAGCGCCTTGAACGGATCGCCTATGTCGACCAGCAGACCGGCCTGCCGAACACGATCGCGCTGGAAGCCTATATCGAGCGCAAACTGCCTTATGCCTCGTTCGACGCGCCGGCGGCCTTCTTCCTGCTCGACCTCGACCAGTTCGGCCGGGCCGCCGAACGCCTCGGCAGCCTCGCGACTAATTCGCTGCTGAATTCGGTCGGTGAGCGCCTGACCGGTTGTCTCTCCCATCTCGACGCCCCGGTGGCGGCCAGCCTCGACGGCTCGATGATCGCGGCCCTGCACAATGATCAGTTTGCGATCTTTCTGCCGAACGCCATCACCCGCGAAAGCGTGTCGAACATTGCGCGGGCCATCCGCGTTGCCTTTGCCCAGCCTTTCGAGATCAATGGCCAGTCGATCAGCGTCGGCATGTCGGGCGGCATCGTCATCGCGCCGGAAGATGCCGACACGGCACAGAAACTGTTCCGCCATGCAGATCTCGCGCTTCAGCAGGTGCGTCAGGAATCTGCCTCCGGCTTCCGCTATTTCTCGCCGCGGCTCAACCGCGTGGCCCGTGGCAAATACATGCTGGAAGCCGAATTGCGCGAAGCCGTCGCCGCGCGCGAATTCAAGGCCGTGTTCCAGCCGAAGGTCGACTTTGCCAGCGGCAAGATCGTCGGCTGCGAAGCGCTCGCCCGCTGGCAGCGCGCGAACGGCAAGATCATTTCCCCGGCGGCCTTTATTCCGCTGGCGGAGGAAACCGGCCTCGTCAACCAGATCGGCGAACAGATCCTCGAATCAGCCTGCGAATGCGCCGTGGTCTGGATGAAGGAAGGCTTTGACGTCTCTGTTGCCGTCAACGTGTCGCCGCGCCAGTTCATGACAGTCGACCTGACAAACCTGGTCCTCGAAGTGCTGAAGCGGACGGGCCTGCCGCCGGGCCGCCTGGAACTGGAGATCACGGAAAGCATGGCCGTGTCCGATCCGACCAAGGTTGACCGGGTGATGCGTCCGCTGCGGGCTTTGGGCGTGAAGCTGGCTCTCGACGATTTCGGCACGGGGCATTCCAACTTGTCCATGCTGACCCAGCTGCCGTTCGATGTGTTCAAGATCGACCGTCAGTTTGTGTCTGCTCTGGATGCGGACCGTCAGGCGCCGGCGATTGTCGAGATGATCCTTGCCATGGCGGAAACGCTGGGCCTGAAGACGGTGGCCGAAGGCGTCGAAACCGACCGCCAGGCAGAGTTCCTGTCGCGGCGCGGCTGTTCCATGGCGCAGGGCTTCCTCTACTCCCCGGGCTTGCCGCAGGAAGGGTTCCTGGAACTTCTGCGCGGCTGGGACGCCCGATTGGACACTTCCCGCAAGGCAAGCTAGGGGACGCGGTGATAGACCGTGACCGGATGGTCGCCCAGCGACGACATCGTCCAGAGCATATAGCCCGCCTTTTCTGCGACCCGGCGTGAGGCAACATTGTCTTCATCAATGATACAGACGCTCTTGCCCGGACGGGTTTCGTCCAGCCATGCGTGCATCCGCTTCACGACTTCGCTGCCGATGCCGCGGCCCCATGAAGCGCGCCCGAACGCCCAGCCGGCTTCCGGCCATTCCGACAGGTCCGGAGACATGCCCCGTTTGAAATCGGAGAAGCCGGCCTCGCCGAGCCAGGTGCCGGTCTCGCGGTCCAGCACGGTCCAGTAGCCGAAGCCTTTCACGTCCCACATGCCGCGTCCGCGCACGGAGGCAAACCACACATCCTGCGGGCTGCGGGTCACCCCGCCGATATAGCGGACCACGTCGGCATCACCCCACATGGCGGCAGCGTGCGGATAGTCGGCTTCTTCAAACGGGCGCAGAATCAGCCGGTCTGTCGTCAATGTCGGTGGGTTCACGCGCCGGCCTTCATCTTCGCCAGCATGGCACCCATGGCCGCATGGACAGTCTGGATGGCTTTCAGGGGGCGGACCATCACCTTGAAATCGACAATCTGGCCGTCGGCGTTCCATTCGATCATGTCGACGCCGTTCACTTGGATGCCGTCCATGATGCATTCGAATTCCAGCACCGCCTTGTCGCCGCAATCGAAGACGCGGACATAGCGGAAGGTGTCGCCGCCCAGCGTCTCACCGGCCGCGGTGAGATAGGCCATCGTGACCGGCTTGCCTTCCTGCGGCGTGTGCACGACCGGGCTGCGGAAGACGACATTGTCGGCCAGCTGGCCGGACAGGCCTTCCGGTGAGTGGTCGCTTTCCATCCAGTCGAACCAGCGTTGCAGGTTCGGCTCATAGCCGGTCATCGGCACAAGATGCTGCCTAGTCATAGATGCAGAACTCCATTCGCAACAGCACGCCCGATACAGGCAGGGCCGTGATCCGGTTGTTGAGAGAACAACCTAGCACGCAGCGCCCGTAGGGAAAGAGCCGATCAGGCCCCGTAAGCGGCAGCGAGATCCGGATCTTTCGAGGCGACGAGGTCTGCGAGGTCGGAGATCACCTTGGCCTGCTTCCAGGTCGCATCGTCCTGCATCTTGCCGTCGATCATGGCGACGCCGGTGCCGTCCGGCATGGCGGCCAGAATCTTGCGGGCGAACTTCACTTCGTCCGGATCCGGGCTGAAGACTTTCTTGGCGATGGCGATCTGGTTCGGGTGCAGGCTCCACGTGCCGGAACAGCCGAGCAGGAAGGCATTGCGGAACTGCTGTTCGCAGGCGTCGAGGTCGGCAATGTCGCCGAAGGGCCCGTAAAAGGCATTGATGCCGGCCATGCGGCAGGCGTCGACCATGCGGGCAATCGTGTAGTGCCACGGGTCCTGCTGGGCACTGGCGCGGGCGCTGCCGTCTTCCTTCGGATCCTCGATCACGCGGTAGAAGGGGTGACCGCCGCCGACGCGGGTCGTCTTCATCTTGCGGTCGGCGGCAAGATCTGCCGGGCCGAGGCTGATGCCCTGCATGCGCGGGGAGGCGAGCGCAATCTCTTCAACGAGGGCCATGCCCTGCGCGGTTTCGAGAATGGCGTGGAACAGGATGGGACGGGTGAGGCCTGCCTTGGCTTCCAGCTGGGCGACATACTGGTCGGCAAAATGGATGTCCCACGGACCTTCGACCTTGGGCAGCATGATCACGTCCAGCTGGTGGCCGGCATTCAGGACCAGCTGCGAAACATCTTCCTGGAACCAGGGGGAGTTCAGCGGGTTCACCCGGCTCCAGAAGCCGGTGCCCTTGCCCTGCCAGTCATACATGTTGGCCATCTCGATGGCGCCGGCGCGGGCGGCGTCCTTGGCATCGGCCGGGATGGCGTCTTCAAGGTTTGCCAGGATCACGTCGACGCCCGGGGCCATGGACGGCACTTTCGCGCGAACTTTATCAAGGTGCGGCGGCACGAAATGGATCATCCGCTCCAGCTTGACGGGCAGGTCCCGCATCGGTTCCGGCGCGCCGATGGCGAGCGGCTTGAAGAAATTGCGCGGTGTTTTCTGTGACATGTTCTCTGCCCCTGACTTTTGACGTTACGCCTAGGGCGAATGTTGCAGCGCGTCAAATCCTCAGATTGCCGCGAGACCAACAGAGGGAACGACCCCCGCCCTCAGGCGTTGGTCTGGGGTGAAAAGCTGATGAGAAAGGTCAAATCATGTCTATTCTGATGATCCTGCTGACCATCCTGTTCCCGCCTGTGCCTGTGGCACTCAAGGAAGGGATCGGTACGCAGCTATTGATCAACGTGCTTCTTACGCTGATCGGCTGGCTTCCGGGCGTTATCCACGCCTTCTGGGTCCAGACGCGCGGGTCGAACGCAATCGAGATTTAAAAGAAGCCGCGTTGCCGGCGCTTAGGCGTCGGCCGTTGTTTCGCCTGACGCCATGCGCTTTTCAGAGCGGATGGCGCGGCGGAAGACCGCAACACCAATTGCGACGACGCCAATGGCCGTCACCGCTTCGCCGCCAAGAATGACCGATTTGCCGAAATGCATTTCCGCCAGGATCGACCAGGTGGCCGTGAAGAACACAATGGCTGCGATCTCGGTCAGCAGTGCGGCCGGAATAATCGCTTTAATCAACGGGCCCATGGGCTCTCTCCACATCAGATGCGGCCAATATCGGTCCACAGCGGCCTGATCGCAAGCGCGTTTTGCTGTTTCGCGGCTCAGCGGCTGGCAAGCGGGTGCGCCGTCTCCAGCAATTCAGCCAGTTCGTCGGTGAGGACGTGGGTGTAGATCTGGGTCGTGGCGATGTCGGCATGGCCCAGAAGGGTCTGTACGCTGCGCAGGTCTGCGCCGCCCATCAGAAGGTGAGTGGCATAGGCATGGCGCAGGGCATGCGGGTGGACCCGGTCCGGCCGGATGCCCGCCATGATCGCCAGCTCCTCCAGCAATTGGCCGAGGCGCCGCCGCGTCAGATGGCCTTCCTTGCCGCGTGAGGGGAAGACGAATTTCTCGGCGCGCGTGCGGGCGAGGCTGTTCTTGGGCAGGGTCTCTTCGCGCACGGCGAGCCAGTCTGAAAGGGCCGCCAGCGCCGGACCGCCCAGCGGGCAGAGCCGTTCCTTGCCGCCCTTACCGCGAATGATGACATCGCGCGTCACCCAGCGCTCGCCCTTGCGGCGGGGGAGGGAGCCGAGCGTCAGCGAGACCAGTTCAGACACACGAAGCCCCGCGCCATAGAGCAGCTCAACCAGCGCCTTCAGCCGCAAATCTTCGCCGCAGGCATCGATCAGCCGGGCCATTTCCTCGCGCGACAGCACATCCGGCACATCGCGGGACGGCTTCGGCCCGTCGAGCTTCGCGGTCGGGTCGTCCTTGCGGTCACCTTCTTCGAACAGGAAGCGGAAGAACCGCCGGACGGCGGAAAGCTTGCGCGCCTGCGAGGACGGCGCCATGCCGCGCGCGGCAAGATCCGACAGCCATCCGGCGAGGTCTCGCGGGCCGGCGGTCTCCAGCTTGCCGCCGCAAAATTCCGACGCGTCCAGCAGGTCACGCCCATAGGCGTCGAGCGTATTGGGCGAAGCGCCCCGCTCGGCGGACATCATTTCCAGGAAAGCTTCGATACGCGCACGATCTGACATGAGGCCACTATCGCACGGCTCTGGTTGAGGGGGGGTGAACGCCGGGTTTTGGGGGGCGGGTCTAGGCTTGCGGTTTGATGAGGTGGCCCGCGACCCGCAGCGTCCGGCTGGAAATGCGGATCTCCAGCAGGAAGGACAGCAGCGCCGTCACCAGAACGCTCATGGCCGCAATGAACAGGATCGAAACGGCGCGGTTCACCGAGACGTGCAGCAGCTGGCCTGTGAACAGGAAAATAATCACGACGCAGACAAGCAGGGCGGCGAGGGTCGACAGCGCAATGGCCCGGTTCGAGTGCGCCATCCGCCGGTCGAGGATGCTGAGTTCCTTCACGTAAATCCGGCGGCGCGCGTCATCGCAGTCGGACAGCGCCGCCTCCAACGTGCGCCAGCGGTCCACCACGCGGCCCAGCCGGCTGGTCATCACATTCAGGAACGCCCCGATGCCGGCCAGCAGGAAGACAGGCGCGATGGCAATCTGGATGACGTGGGCGATGTCGCCGGGGATGACGAAGTCGGGCATGGAATACCTGAAGCAGGAAGGTCTGATAAGCGCAGGGCAGGCTCTCTGCCCCACGCTTCAGGCAGAATTATGTCATCCCTGCGGATTGTACCAGACCGGGCTGGTCCAGGCCCGTTCCTGGATTGTGGAGGGCATGTCCGGATTGGGCGGCGTGCCATTGCGGGCGGCATCCCAGCTGGACCAGCGGCAGGACGGATTTTCCAGCACACGGACGTAATAGGCTGACCGCCGGGCCGGGTCGAAGTCCGGGTCGGTCCAGAGGGCTTTCATCTCGCCGGCGCCTGTGCCGTCATTGGTGGAGCAGTCGGTCAGGTCAACGCGGGCGCCATTGTCCGGGCACCGATGGGTTTGTGGATCGGGCAGGGCGCCGCCGGAACAGGCCGCGTCATAGACGGCCTCATGGGCGCCGCCATCTGCATCGGTCCAGACCTTCACCACCTGCACGCGCTGCAGGGGGTAGGAGTCCGGATCGCGCATTGCCCAGGCGAGGATCTGCGGCGCCGCGCCGCTGCCGGTCAGGTTCCCGCCCTGAGGGACGCCCGTCTCATAGGCGCTGGCGACGAGGTCCGGATCGGAGAGAATGTCTTCGCCGAAATCGAAGCTTGCAAACATGCGGGCCTTCAGGCGCGGGCCGGAGGTGCCGAAAGTCTCCTTGCGGCGGATCGCATCGAAGATCGCTTCGCGCGTGTTTTCATCCGCCCACACACCGGCGAGGCCCGAGGCGCTGTACTGGCTGGCGGCCAGCAGGCGGCGCATGTTTGGAACCATCACGCCATCGGCGGGAATGGTGATCCGGGCTTTATCGGCGTCCCAAGTCTTCTCCCCGTTCGGAGGAATGGAATGGCGATTCGCCGGATCTCCGCCATCGACCGGGAACTTGCCCCAGAATGTTTCCTCAATGAATGGGCCGGCCCCGATATGCGTGTCGCTGGAGCCGATGAAGCCGAACTTGAACGGGTTGAAGCCTTTCGTGTCGGCGAGGCCGAGGCCGCGGGCCAGCGCCGTGCGGGCATAGTCGCCAATATGCGGAGAGGATTTCGCCGCGCTGCCGATGAAGGTCTCATAGAGTTCGAAATTCGCCCATTCATCGTTCGGGGACAGAGCCGGGTGAGCTTCGGATGTGCCCTTGATCTGGGTGATCTCGATCACCGGCTCATTGCGCATGCGGGTGACGGCATAGTCCGCCGTCAGTTCGCCGCCCTCATAGGTTTCCGACGCGAACATCTCGCCATTGGAGGCGTTGGAATTGTGCGGGATGGACATGACATCCCGGCCGTCTGCGCGCTGGGCATCCATCCAGTCCCAGAGATCTTCCGGGTTCGGAGAATCAAGCGTGGAGAAGAGGCGCGCGGGGGCTTCGCCGCGGAAGATGACATTGCGGTGCAGGTTCGCCGCGGCCGGGATTTTCGATTCCAGCACGGGGGTCATGGCCGTGAATTCATAGCCTGCGAAGGTCGTGAACTTGCCGGGCTCATAATGGCGCTCGGCCGCATCAATGGCGCGTTGCCAGGCCGAATCGATCACGTCCCGGTCGTAGATCTCCTCGATCTCGTCCCCCGACACGATGGTCAGGCCGACATTCTGGAAGGACTGGGCGGGATTCTCTGCATCCGGGCCGAAGACGGTCTTGGCGAAATTCGTTTGCGATAGGGCCGTGCCGGGCGTCGCCATGGCGGGCATGATGCCCATATATTCGCCATGGTCGGTGACGGCGAGGAAGTCGAGCGGGCCGTTCAGCTGGACGTCATAACCGCCATCGGTGGTGATCTTCTCTCCCTTGGCAAACCGGTAGGCATCGTCCGGCGTCGCACGGACGGACGAGATGAAGGCATCGAAGGACTGGCCGGTGTGGACGTGCAGGTCACCGAACAGGGCCACCCGGTCCGCCGGGGCAGGGGCCATTGTCGCTTCCGGCGCTGCTTCGACCAGCGTCTCCGGCGTCGCGGCAGTTGTTTCCGGTGGTGTGGCCATGTCCTGCTGAGCGGTGCAGCCAGCCGCCAGCAGCAAGACGGCGAGGCTCGCCTGTCCCAGATATTTCATGCTTTCCTCCCTCGGGCCTCTCATTGGGGCCCTCTATGAGGTCAGCATCGGCCTTTTGCAGCAGAGATCAAGTCGGACGCGAGGTTAAGGCGCTTCTTTCCAGTAGCCCGTTGCCTCCAGCGCCATAAGGCGGGCGGCATCTCCGGCGCCGATGTCCTCCAGCGCGGCGAGGATCAGCGTGATGTCCGCAAGGCCGAGTTCGGACGCATCCCCATTGGTCAGCGAAACAGTCCGCAGCACGACTTCCGCTGCCGTGCCGGAACGTGCCGCAGCCCAGACCGCGATGGCGTCTCCGGGAGCGGAGGAGGCATCGTCCACCGGGCTTTCCAGCGAGAGGAAGGTCCGCGCTTCGGAAGGCGGGGCGGTGCCAGCCGCCGTCCACAGGGCAAAGATCCGGGCGGCCGCTTCGGTTTTTCCCTCCACCTGTGCCGCCGCGATCAAGTCGTCGGCGGCTTTGCGTATGGCGCTTTTGCTGGCGTCCGGGTCGGAGAGAATCACGAGTGCGCCGATCCAGGCGGCGTCGAAGGAAGGCGGATCCGGAACAGGTTCCGGCTCTGGCGGGAGCGCGTCTTCCTCCGCGCCGGGATCTTCTTCTTCCGTTGCTGCGTCTGTCAGGTCGGCGTCATTGTCCGGTTCGGCGGCAGGCTCGGCATCGAGCGCCGGGTCATCCTCCGGCGCAGGCCCGATGTCTTCCAGAAGGGCTGTGGGGGTCTGTGGCTCAAGCACCACCGGTTCCGGTTCCGGTTCCGGCTCCGGCTCCGGCTCTGGCGGTGTCACCCAGCGCAGGGCTTCTTCCAGTTCGCCGGCTGCGATGCTGGCCCGGGCGAAGAGAAGTGCCTTGTCCTCGGTGTCCGGTCCAAGGGGCAACCGCGCCATGCCATCGCGCAGCAGGCTGGCGGTCGCGGCAAACCGGGCGGGGTTTGCCTGCGCCTCTTCCAGCGCGGCCGCGATCGCTTCGGCGGTTTCGGCATCGGAACGTGCGCCGTCGGCATCGGCGAATTTGGCTTCGCTGAGCAGGGTGCGCGGATTGAAACCGTCCGCAGCGAGGGCGGAATTGTAGGCGATGCGGAATTCTTCCCGGTCGATCAGGCCGGCCTCGGCGGCGATCTGGGCGGCTTTCACGCGGGCATCCGGCGGGGTCAGCTTGCGCCGGGCCATGGCTGCGGCAATGTCTGCCCGGTCCTGGGGGACGGCATCGGGCGTGACTTCCAGAAAGGCGCGGTTCGACATGACGAAGCCGATGCCGCTGTCGAACTTCGCCTTTGGCGGCTTCGGCGCAACACCCGACATGGCGAAGATCGCTGCGGACAGCCAGCTGTCTTCCACGCCCTGGGCCTGCGCCATTTCCATGGCGAGTTCGGCGCCGGATGTATTGCCCGCCAGCGCGGCGCAGACGGCGCGCAGCTTCGGCCAGTAATCGCCTTCAAGGCCAGGCGTGCTCAGCTCGCCACAAGCGGTCGCTTCATTGCCGAGTACCAGGTTCAGGTCTGCCGCCATGGCCGCGGCGTCCGGCGATTCCAGTTCTGCGAACTGGCCGGCGGCCGCGGCCGCTTCGCCCAGTTCAAAGGCGATGCGGGCGCGCTCTGCCAGCAGGGCATCGCTGTCTTCGCCTTCCGGCGCCTGTCCGGCCGACAAGGCGAGTCGGCGCATCAGCATCTGTTCTGCCGGACTCAGGCCCTTGGTGCGGGCCTCCTGCATCAGAGCCAGCAGATCTTCCCCGCGCGCCCCCCGCCACATGCGGGTGCGAAGGGCCGGTTCGTCGTCTTCGAGGTAGCTGATCCCCCACGGGTCGACCTGTTCCAGCCAGCTGTCCTCGATCTGCGCATGCGCAGGACAACTCAGGAGTGTGGCGAGAGCTGCGCCTGCAAGGAGGCGCCTAGACCACATCTTCGACCTCGATCCGGATCTCGCCCGGGGCGGGTTTTCCCTGTTCGGCCTTGGTTCCCAGCCACCACAGGCCTGCCAGCCCAATCACCGCCAAAACGCCAAGCAGGATCAGGAATTTGCGCATGAGATCACACCTCTGGGTTGTATTCAGACTTTTGCGGTCCACCTTCACCAATTGCGAAGGCCTCACCGTCTCTATAGGAAATGAACCGAACCGGCCATGAAAGTCCAGAATGCCTTCTGACAGCGACAGTCCAGCGCAACAAAAACCGGCGGCTCTGCCTTATGAGTCGCGGACAATTGCGCTTGTCGGCCTGATGGGGGCGGGCAAGTCGACGGTCGGGCGGCGGCTGGCGGAGAAACTGGGCCGGCCTTTCTATGACAGCGATACGGAAATCGAGAAGGCAGCCGGCCTGTCGATCTCCGACATCTTCGCCCTGCATGGCGAAGCAGACTTCCGGCGCGGTGAACAGCAGGTGCTCAAACGCCTCCTGGCGATGCCGCCGCATGTGCTGGCGACCGGGGGCGGGGCCTACCTCAATGAAGAGACACGCGCCCTGATGCGCGAACACGCGATCACCGTCTGGCTGAACGCCGACCTCGAAACCCTGTGGAAGCGCGTCCAGAAGCGCGACACCCGTCCGCTGCTGCAGCGCAACGATGCCAAGAGCGTGCTGACAAACCTGCTGGCCGAACGTGAGCCGATCTATTCGCAGGCCGACCTGGTCGTCCGATCCAAGGACGGTCCGCACACGAATACGGTGAATGCCATCCTGAAGGCCCTGAAGACCTGGAAACCCCAATGAACGTAACGGCCCCCGAACTGGAAACCGTGTCAGTCGATCTCGGCGCCCGGTCTTACGATATCCTTGTCGGCCATGGTGCCCTGGCAGAGCTGGGCCCGCGGATATTGCCGATGCTGAAACAGAAGCGCGTCTTCGTGCTGACCGACGAACATGTCGAAGCGGCCCACCGGGCGCGCGTCGAAACGGTGCTGGAGGCGTCCGGCATTTCGTCCAGCTGGCTCGCGCTGACGCCAGGCGAAAAGACCAAGAGCTTCACCAATCTCGAAGCCATTCTCGACTGGCTGCTGGAAGGCGGCGCCGACCGGTCCGACATTCTGGTGGCGCTCGGCGGCGGGGTGATCGGAGATATTGCCGGTCTCTCGGCCAGCCTGATGAAGCGCGGCATGGGGTTCGTGCAGGTGCCGACGACACTGCTGGCACAGGTCGATTCTTCCGTCGGCGGAAAGACCGCTGTGAACAGTCCGCGCGGCAAGAATCTGATCGGCGCTTTTTACCAGCCCCGGCTGGTGATCGCCGACACCGAACTTCTCGCCACGCTGCCGGCGCGGGAACTGCGCGCAGGCTATGCTGAAATCGTCAAATACGGCCTCATCAATGATCCGGCCTTCTTTGACTGGCTGGAAGCGAACGGCGCCCGCGTCCTGGCGCTCGAGGCCGATGCGATCACCTATGCCGTCGCTGTCAGCTGCCGGGCCAAGGCGGCGATTGTGGCCGAAGACGAAACAGAGAAGGGCGTACGTGCGCTCCTGAACCTCGGCCACACATTCGGCCATGCGCTGGAAGCGGCGAACAATTACCGGCCGGACCTGCTGCATGGAGAAGCCGTCGCCATCGGCATGGCGCTCGCCTTCCGCTATGGCGCGGCGACAGGCATCACACCGGCCGAAGACGCTGCGCGGGTAAAGCGCATGCTGGAAACCTCCGGACTGCAGGCCGCTATTCCCGGCCGGCAGGGCGGGGCGTATACGGCGGCTGAACTTGTCCGGCTGATGCAGCAGGACAAGAAGGCCAGCGGCGGGAAGGTGCCGCTGATCCTGGCTCGCGGAATCGGACAGGCCTACATTCATCCCGATGCAGACCTTGCCGCCGTGGAAAAATTCCTGCGCAGTGAAACTCTAGAGGGATAACAGGGGCAGACGGGCTGACATGATCGCCGGTTACATCATCGCCATCTTCGTATTGCTGGCGCTTTCAGGCTTTTTCTCGGGCTCCGAGACGGCGCTGACGGCGGCCTCGCGGGCGCGCATGCATGCGCTGGAGAAGGAAGGCGACAAGCGCGCCGCTGCCGTCAACCGGCTGATCTCCAACCGGGAAGGGCTGATCGGCTCGATCCTGCTCGGCAACAATGTCGTGAACATCCTGGCCTCGGTGCTGGCAACGTCGCTGTTCACCCAGCTGTTCGGGCAGGGCGGCGTGGCCATGGCGATGGCCACCGGCGTGATGACAATCCTCGTGCTCGTGTTTGCCGAAGTGATGCCGAAAACCTATGCCATCGGCCGTCCGGACGCGATGGCGATGAGCGTCGCCGGAATCATCTCCATTCTGGTGGCGGTGGCTTCGTGGATCGTGACGGCTATCCAGGCGATCGTCTCGGTGACACTGAAACTCGTGGGTCTCGGGACACCGGCCGAGGCGATCACGGCGGATGAGGAAATCCGCGGCGCGATTGACCTGCATGCCTTTGAAGGCGGGGTGGACGATGCCGACCGCCAGCGCCTCGTCGGCGCCCTCGACCTGAAGGAACTGACCGTCGAAGACGTGATGATCCACCGCAAGAACATCAAGATGCTGAGCGCCGATCTCGATCCGCGCCAGATGGTGATGAAGGCGCTGGCCAGCCCGCACACGCGCATCCCGCTCTATCGCGGCGAGAAGGAAGAGATTGTCGGCATCCTGCACGCCAAGGATCTGCTGCGCGCGATTATTCCGCTGGGCGGCAATCTTGCCAGCCTCGACCTCGATGCGATCATGCGCAAACCCTGGTTCGTGCCGGAAACCACGCCGGTGCAGGACCAGCTCGACGCCTTTCTGAAAGAACGCAGCCACTTTGCCCTCGTCATCGACGAGTATGGCGAACTGCAGGGCCTGATTACGCTGGAAGACATTCTGGAAGAGATTGTCGGCTCAATCCATGACGAGCATGACATCGCTGTACAGGGCGTGCGCCCGCAGGAGGATGGCTCCGTCAATGTCGATGGCTGGGTGCCAATCCGCGATGTGAACCGGGCAATGAACTGGAACCTGCCGGACGATGAAGCCGTCACGGTGGCGGGCCTGGTCATTCACGAGGCGCAGACCATCCCGGAAGCCGGGCAGAGTTTCGTGTTCCATGGATACCGGTTCAACGTGCTGCGCCGCCAGCGCAACCAGGTGACCGGACTGAATATCTCAGTAATCGAGCCCGCCTGAGGCCGGCGTCACGGTCGACACATTCATCGCCGCCTGCTGACGCGAAGCCGGGCTGTTGCAGCCGTGGCGGATCAGCCATTTGCGCTGGTCCGGGGTCACGACATGGGCGCTGATGACATCGAGATTGTCAGCCGGCACCAGGGCGTAGGTCGTCTCCCGGGAGGGAAGATCGTTTGACACCGGGATGAACAGCACCTCGTCGCTGGCCATGCAGACCGTGTCCCGGATTTCCTGCAACTGCCATTGGTCAGAGCGCGGCCCTGTGTCTTCGGCGGAGGCTGCGCATACGCAGCCGCCTGCGGCAAGAGCCGCCATGATCATCCTGATTACCATCACCCGTTCTCCTCGACGGTGTTGAGGAGAATACGTTCAGGTAGGCAATGCAGTTCCGAAGATTCTTGAGAATCAGGCCTTCGGTGCGCTGGCTTTGAGGGCCAGCGCATGCAGGCCGGTGTCGAATTCCTGCTGCAGGGCCAGCATGACTGTGCGCTGGATCTGTACGCGCGACAGGCCTTCGAAGGCGGGGGAGACGATTCTCACGCTGTAATGCGTCTCGCCCTCCGGGGTGGCACCCGCATGGCCGGCATGTTTGGCGCTGTCATCGCTGATTTCCAGCTCCACAGGCTGAAAAGCTTCAGTCAAAAGGTCGTGAATCCGCGATAGTCTGTCAGTCAGTTGTGGCATCTTTAACGCGTACTCCCTATTATCCCGGGTCATGTCCGATGGCGATCCATACCCCTACCGAGTCAAGTTCACCGATATAAGGGTGAACCCGCCGCCCGACGAGGTGTCGCGTGCGCGTGCCCGCAAGACGCGCGTCTGCGATCACAAGGGCTGCGACCTGGAAGGCAGCCATCCGGCGCCCAAGCGGGGCGGGAAGGGGCGTCACCATTTCTGCGCCAAGCACATCGCTGAATACAATCGCAGCTTCAATTTCTTCGAAGGCATGTCCCAGGCCGAGGCGGCCGCCTTTACCCGGGCAGAGCGATTCGGCCACAAGCGGACCTGGCGCTTCGGCACCGGCCCCATGGCGGGCAAGAAAAGTGCAGACCAGTTCGATCCGCGACGCTGGGCCGGGCGCCGCTTCTTCGACATGGACGATGTCGCCGAAGCGACCGGCAATGCCACATCCGGCCGCCGGTCCAGCCTGCAGGTGCGCGCGCTGCGGGAACTCGACCTGGAGGCCGATGCGTCGCCGAACGACATCCGCGCACGCTATGCCGAATATGTTCGCCGCTTCCACCCGGATTCGAATCAGGGCGACCGGTCATCCGAAGACAAGCTGCAGCGGGTGCTGCGCGCCGGCAAATTCCTGAAGGCCGCCGGCCTGATGAAAGGCTAGGGGCGCCGCGTGCACGACCTGCTCGTCATCGGCGGGGGCATCAATGGGACGGGCATTGCCCGCGATGCCGCCGGGCGTGGCCTCGACGTTGTCCTTGTTGAAAAGGATGACCTCGCCCAGCACACATCCTCCGCCAGCACGAAGCTGATCCATGGCGGGCTGCGCTATCTGGAAATGTATGATTTCGCCCTCGTGCGGAAAGCGCTGATCGAGCGGGAAATCCTCCTGCGCGCCGCGCCGCACATTATCTGGCCGATGCGGTTTGTCCTGCCGCATGACAAGGACCAGCGCCCGGCCTGGCTGATCCGGCTCGGCCTGTTCCTGTATGACCATCTCGGCGGCCGGAAAATGCTGCCGCCAACCAAGGTGCTGCGCCGGGGAAAATCTGACAAGCTTGCTCCGCTCAAGGAAGAGTTCCGGCTCGCTTTCGAATATTCCGATTGCTGGGTGGAGGACTCCCGCCTCGTCGTGCTGAACGCTGTCGATGCGAAAGAGCGCGGGGCAGAGGTGCGCACGCGCACGGCCTGCACGAAACTGGTGCGCCACAAGGATTACTGGGACGCCGAATTCGCTTCAGCGCAGGGCACGGAAACCCGCCAGTTCCGGGCGGTTGTAAATGCCGCGGGCGGCTGGGTGGACGAGATTATCGATCTTGCCGATCCGAAGGATACCGCCACCCATCTGCGCCTGGTCAAAGGCAGTCACATCATCGTGCCGAAATGGCATGACGGCGAGTACGCCTTTTTCTTCCAGAATGCCGATGGCCGAATCATGTTCGCGATCCCCTATGAGCGGGGCGAATATACACTGATCGGCACGACGGACATTCCGTACACCGCCGACAAGGACAAGGTTGAGATCAGCCAGGAAGAGATCGAATATCTCTGCGCCGGGGCCAGCGAATACTATCAGCGCGCCATCACGCCGGCAGATGTGGTGGCGACCTATTCCGGTGTGCGGCCGCTCTATGATGATCACGCCGCCTCGGCTTCAAAGGTCACGCGGGATTACGTGCTGCACTACGACGCCGAGGGCGGCGCGCCGGTCCTATCTGTTTTCGGCGGCAAGATCACGACCTATCGGGAGCTTGCCGAAGAGGCGGTCGCAGAGCTCGCGCCCCTGTTCGAGGGATTGCCGAAATCCTGGACGAAGAAAGCCAGCCTGCCAGGCGGCGACATTCCGGCGGCGAATTTCGACGCCTATCTCTCAGGTCTCGTGCTGAGCCACCCGCATCTGCCGGTCGAGCTGCTGACACGCCTTGCCCGCGCCTATGGCACGCGGACGCGGGCGCTGCTGGGCGATGCGCAAACGCTGGAGGCGTTGGGCCGGGATTTCGGCGGCGGTCTGACCGAGCGCGAGGTCGACTGGCTTGTCGAACAGGAATTCGCCCGTAGCGCCGACGACATCCTCCGCCGCCGCTCAAAGCTGTATCTGCACATGACGGGGGAGGAACAGGCCGCCTTCACCGACTGGTTCAACACCAGCCCTCACACCACCGCCTGAATTCCGGACAATAAAAAACCCTGCCGAAGCAGGGTTTGGTGCCCAGAAGAGGACTCGAACCTCCACGCCTTGCGGCACACGGACCTGAACCGTGCGCGTCTACCAATTCCGCCATCTGGGCCGATGGGTTGTCCGCTCCGGGGAGCGGCGAAGGCGCGTCATAGAGCCTAGGGCGCGGCACTGTCAATCCGCCAGATGCGTGAAGCGGCATCTGCTGGCATTATGTGCAGGTGCCCGTGCGCTGCTGCGCCCCACACAGCGGCCATAGACACGCCCCCCGGCGTGTGGTGAAAGGCGTCAAATCAACCGTTCAGGCAGGGTTAGACCACAATGACCAAGGGCTTGGTGACCATTTTCGGCGGATCGGGCTTTATCGGGCGCTATGCGGCCCGTGAGCTGGTGAAAAAAGGCTGGCGTGTGCGTGTGGCCTGCCGGCGGGTGAATCTGGCGGGCGATGTGCGCCTCGCAGGGGCACCGGGCTGGGTCGACATCGCACAGGCCAATATCCGCGACCGCGCCTCGGTTGAGCGTGCGCTGGAGGGCGCCGATGCCGTGGTGAACCTGGTTGGCGTCCTGGTCGAGAAGGGCAAGCAGACCTTCGAATCGACGCAGGCCGAAGGCGCAGCCCTTCTGGCGGAAGTGGCGGCAGAGAAGGGGATTACCCGCTTCGTGCAGGTGTCCGCCATCGGTGCCGATGCCGAGTCCAAGTCGGACTATGCCAAGACCAAGGCCGAGGCCGAAGCGGCCGTGCGCGGCGCGGTGCCGACGGCGACCATCCTGCGCCCGTCCGTGGTGTTCGGCCCGGAAGACGAGTTCTTCAACAAGTTCGCCCAGATGGCGCGAGTCGCCCCGCTGATGCCCGCCATTGGCGGCGGCAAGACGAAGATGCAGCCGGTTTATGCAGGCGATGTCGCCGAGGCGATTGCCGTGGCCGTCACTGACGAGACGGCCGAAGGCAAGACGTATGAGCTGGGCGGGCCGCGCGTCTATACGATGAACGAGATCTACGACTTCATCTGCGCCACCATTGACCGTCCGCGCTTCAAGATCACGCTGCCCTTCTTTGCGGCGAAGCCTCTGGGTTATCTGTCCGGCGCGGTCTGGCGCTATATTCCGCCCTTCTCCTGGGGCTTTCTGGGCCAGCCGCCGGTCACTGGCGACCAGGTCGAGATGCTGAAGACCGACAATGTCGTGGCAGGTGATGCCCTCACGCTGACCGACCTTGGCGTGACCACGCTGGAATCGGTCGAGGCCATCGTGCCGACCTATCTCTGGCGCTTCCGCGATTATGGTGAGTTCCACAAGGCGTCCCAAGCCTGAGACGCTTTTCCCGCAAAAAAGCCGGTAGCCCGCTCGGGTTGCCGGCTTTTTTGTGTTCTAGCCTAGATCAGGCCGATCAGGGGTGAGCCGAGGATGAGCAGGGCGCCTAGCAGGAAACGGTAGAGCACGAAGGGCAGGAAGCTCATCCGCCGGAGCAGGGCCATCAGGCCCCAGATCGAGGCGAGGCCTGTGATGAAGGCGATGCCAGCCACCACGAGGCCGTCCTGCAGGGTGAGAACACCGGTGCCGTCAGGATCTGCGGTGAACAGGCCATAGGCGCCATAGAGACCCGCGGCGGCCAGAATCGGGGCGCCGATCAGCATGGAGATACGCGCGGCCTCGGTCCGTTCGTAGCCGAGCGCACGGGCGGCGGTCATGGTGATGCCGGACCGGCTGGTGCCGGGGATGATCGCCGCGATGGCCTGCGTCGCCCCGATCAGCGCCGCATGGGCGAGGGTCATGTCCTCTTCCTTGCGGGTGCGCGGGCCGGCGACATCTGCCCACCAGAGCAGGGCGCCGAAGAAGATGGTGGCCCCGGCCACGGTGTAGACGCTGCGCATCATGTCCTGCAGGTGCTGGGGCAGCACGGCTTCGTAGAGCAGGGCGGCAATCAGCGCGATGGGCGTCGCTACGATCACGCAGGCAGCGAGGCGTCCGCCTTGCGACAGCGGCTTCTTCGAGACAGGGGCCGCCAGAAGCTCAAACCCGCCCAGAATGGCGAGGCCGACATCCTTGCGGAAATAGATCAGCATCGCCGCCAGCGTGCCGAGATTGGAGACGGCATTGATCAGCAGCTCATCGCGCCCGGTGACGCCGAATGTATCGGACGCGAGAAGCACATGTGCGGAGGAGGAGATGGGCAGCCATTCCGTGATCCCTTGCAGGGTCGCGATGATGGCAAGCTGTAGCAGTGACAACGGGCTGGCCTTTCAGAGCTTTCCCCGCAGGTCTAATTTGGTTTGGGCCGGGAGGCACGCGCTTTTCTCAATATCATTATGATATTAATTGGCATAATTCTGCAGGCTAAAACAACCTTATGAGACCCGTGCTTTACCACAAAATATCATAATGATATTCAATATTGCAGATTCACCTTGCCCGCGCGCTGCTGTGGTTCTATGCCCGGTTCAGAGTTTCGGGAGGCCCGTATGCCAGAGAAAATGCTGCAGTTCACTCATGTGCCGCGCACCATGCCGGACAAGCGGGATGCGGATAAGCGCGCGGTGGATTTCGATGAAATTTATGATGCCTTCAGCGCGGATGCGGCAGCGGCGCAGGCTTCGCGCTGTTCGCAATGCGGCGTACCTTTCTGCCAGCAGGGCTGCCCGTTGCAGAACAATATCCCGGACTGGCTGCGCCTTGCCGCCGAGGGCCGGCTGGAAGAAGCCTGGCGCGTCTCTTCGGCAACCAACAACATGCCGGAGATCTGCGGACGCATCTGCCCGCAGGACCGGCTGTGCGAAGGCATCTGCACGATCGAACAATCCGGCCATGGCACGGTCACCATCGGGTCGATCGAGAAATACATTACGGACAATGCCTGGACGGAAGGCTGGGTACAGCCGATCAAGCCAGTGCGTGAGCGCAAGCAATCGGCCGGGATCATCGGGGCAGGGCCGGCAGGCCTCGCCGCAGCCGAGCAGCTTCGCCGCAAAGGCTATCAGGTCACGATCTATGATGCCTATGACCGGGGCGGCGGCCTGCTGACCTATGGCATTCCGGGATTCAAGCTGGAGAAGGATGTTGTCGAGCGCCGGATCAAGCGGCTGGAAGACTCAGGCATCAAGTTCAAGTTCAACACGCGGGTCGGCCAGAAAGTGACGCTGCAGAAACTGCGCGACACGCATGACACCGTGCTGATCGCGACCGGCGTCTACGCGGCGAAGGATCTGAAATGCCCGGGTTCCGGCGCAGACGGCGTGCATGCGGCGCTCGATTACCTCACGGCGTCGAACCGCAAGGGCTTCGGCGATGCTGTCGCGGAATTCGATGTCGGTACGCTGGACGCGAAGGACAAGCGCGTCGTTGTGATCGGCGGCGGCGATACGGCGATGGACTGTGTGCGCACGGCGATCCGCCAGGGCGCCAAGGAAGTCACCTGTCTTTATCGCCGCGACCGGGCCAACATGCCGGGCAGCCAGCGCGAAGTGCAGAATGCTGAGGAAGAGGGGGTCAAATTCGAGTGGCTCGCCAGCCCGGAGGCCATTCTCGATACCAAGGGCAAGGCGAAAGGCGTGCGCGCCGCGCGGATGAAGCTGGGCGAACCGGATGCGTCCGGCCGTCAGAGCCCGGTGAAAACTGGCGAGACCTTCAATTTGAAGGCCGACATGGTGATCAAGGCGCTGGGTTTTGACCCGGAAGACCTGCCGGCCCTGTTCGACGAACCGGCCCTTTCCGTAAATCGCTGGGGCGCGGTCAAGGTAGACTATTCCACGATGGAGACGAGCCTGCCGGGTGTGTACGCCGCCGGCGATATTGTGCGCGGGGCATCGCTGGTCGTCTGGGGCATCAAGGATGGCCGGGACGCCGCCGAGGCGATGCATCAGGCCATGAGACAGGACGCGCGCGCGTCAAAAGTGGCGGCGGAGTAGAGGATGACAGATCTTATCAAAGGCCACTGCCTGTGCGGCGGCGTCTCTTACGAGCTTTCAGAAGCCGGTATCATGGATGCCTGTCACTGCAAGATGTGTCAGCGCTGGACCGGCTCGCTTTTCATCGAAATGGATGCGGAAGATGCGCATATCCGTTTCACGTCGGATGAAACGCTCGCCTGGTATGACAGTTCAGACTGGGCCCGGCGGGGCTTTTGCAGCCGCTGCGGGTCGAGCCTGTTTTACCGGATGAAGCAGGAAGGTGCGAAATGGGCCGTCCTTGCCGGGACGCTGGACCTGCCGCCCGGCCATGAGATCCGCATGGAGATCTTCGTCGATGAAAAGCCCGAATATTACGATCTGGCAGGCGACCGACCGCGCCTGACAGCTGAAGAGACGCTTGCCCGCTTCGGAGAGCCCCAGCAATGACCGATACGATCCAGAAATACCTAGTTGAGCGCGAAAAGCTGATCGAGGCGCATGCCTACAATCCGCTGGACGAGCATGATGCCTGCGGCGTCGGCCTTGTGGCCTCGTTGGACGGCAAGCCGCGCCGCGAAATCGTCGAGATGGGCATCAAGGCCCTGAAGAATGTCTGGCACCGCGGGGCGGTCGATGCCGACGGGAAGACGGGCGATGGCGCAGGTATCCGTGTGGAAGTGCCGCAGGAATTCTTCCGCGAACACGTCACCCGGACCGGCCACAAGCCGACGGACGATCCGATTTGTGTTGGCCAGATCTTCCTGCCACGCACGGATTTTGCCGCGCAGGAAGCCGCCCGGACACTGGTGGAAACCGAAGTGCTGCACTTTGGCTTTTATATCTATGGCTGGCGCCAGCCACCGATCGACGTCTCGGTCATCGGCCAGAAGGCCAAGGACACACGCCCCGCGATCGAGCAGATCATGTTCCGCGACGCGATGGGCCGTTCCAGCGAAGAGCTGGAGCGTGCGCTTTACATCTGCCGCCGCCGGATCGAGCGCCGGGCCCGCGAAGCCGCGATCCCCAGCTTCTATATCTGCTCGCTGAGCAATGCCTCGCTGATCTACAAAGGCATGTTCCTCGCACAGGATATCGACAAGTTTTATCTCGACCTGCAGAGCGAGCAGTTCAGCTCCGCTTTCGCGATCTATCACCAGCGCTATTCGACCAACACATTCCCGCAATGGGCGCTCGCCCAGCCCTTCCGCATGATCGCGCATAATGGCGAGATCAACACGGTGCGCGGCAATAAGAACTGGATGAAGAGCCACGAGATCCGCATGGTGTCGGAGACTTATGGCGAACACGTCGAAGACGTGAAGCCGGTGATCCCGGATGGCACGTCGGATTCCGGCGCGCTGGATTCTGTCTGGGAGCTCCTTTGCAAGTCAGGCCGCTCGGCCCCGATGGCAAAGGCGATGCTCATTCCGGAAGCCTGGTCGAAGCGTGATTCTGTCATGCCGCTCGCCCATCGGGCGCTGTATGACTACTGCAACTCGGTCATGGAGCCGTGGGACGGCCCGGCCGGGATCGCCGCCTATGATGGCCGCTGGGCGATTGCCGGGCTTGACCGCAACGGCCTGCGCCCGCTGCGCTATGCGCTGACCACGGATGGAATTCTTGCTGTCGGTTCCGAAACCGGCATGTGCCCGCTGGGGGATCATGAAGTCGCCCGGCGCGGATCCATTCCGGCCGGCGGCATGATCGCGGCGGACCTGAAGACCGGCAAGTTCTACGACCACAAGGAAATCGTCGACTATCTGGCCGCTCAGGCGCCGTATGAGGAATGGCTGTCGGCCGTGACCGAGCTGGAACCGGAAATCGGCCCCGGCGATGAGCCGCCCATGTTCGCCAGGGAAGAGCTGCTGCGCCGCCAGACGGCCGCTGGCTACACGCTGGAAACGCTGGAGCTTATCCTGTCGCCCATGGTGGAGTCCGGCAAGGAAGCCATCGGCTCGATGGGGGACGACACGGCACCGGCGGTGCTGTCGTTCAATTACCGCCCGATGAGCCATTTCTTCCGCCAGAATTTCAGCCAGGTGACGAACCCGCCAGTTGACCCGCTGCGCGAAGAACGCGTGATGAGCCTCAAGACGCGGTTCAAGAACCTCGGCAACGTGCTGGATACGGACAAGTCGCAACAGGAAGTCTTTGTGCTGGAAAGTCCGGTGCTGACCAATGGCATGTATGAGCGCCTGCTGACCAAACTCGGCGTGTCCTATACCGAGATTGACTGTACCTTCCCGGCAGAGGACGTAACCAATGACGGCAGCGCCCTGAAAGAGGCGCTCTCCCGCATCCGCCAGGAAGCTGAAGACGCTGTGCGCGAAGGCCGCGAACATATCGTGCTGACGGACCAGTACCAGTCTGCCAGCCGCACGGCCATTCCGATGATCCTTGCGACGGGCGCGGTGCACTCGCACCTTGTGGCGCAAGGCCTGCGGACATTCTGCTCCATCACGGTGCGCTCGTCCGAATGTCTGGATACGCATTATTTCGCGGTGCTCGTTGGCGTCGGCGCCACCTGTGTGAACGCCTATCTGGCCCAGGACGCCATTACGGACCGGCACGCCCGAGGTCTCTATGGTGACATGTCGCTCGGCGAATGCGTGCAGAACTACAAGGCCGCGGTTGAGGCGGGCCTGTTGAAGATCATGTCCAAGATGGGCATCTCGGTCATCTCCTCCTATCGCGGCGGGTACAATTTCGAGGCGCTCGGCCTTTCCCGCGCGCTTGTCGCCGACTATTTCCCGGGCATGAACAGCCGTATCTCGGGCCTCGGCCTGGCGGGCCTGGAAGAGAACGCGCTGGTGCGCCACGAAATGGCGTTCGATGAGGATGTGATCTCTCTGCCTGTCGGCGGGTTCTACCGCCTGCGCGCAAAGGACGAGCCGCATGCCCTGGACGGCACGCTGATCCACACGCTGCAGACAGCCTGCAACACGGGCGACTATTCTGTGTACCGCAAGTTCGCCGACGCGCTGGAAGACCGCGCGCCGATCCAGCTGCGTGACCTGCTGGACTTCAAACACAAGCTGCCGGCCGTGCCGCTGACGCAGGTTCAGTCCATCAACGAGATCCGCAAACGCTTCGTCACGCCCGGCATGTCGCTCGGCGCGCTGAGCCCCGAAGCGCACGGCACGCTGAACATCGCCATGAACCGGATCGGTGCGAAGTCGGTCTCGGGGGAGGGCGGCGAGGACCGCGCCCGTTACCGCCCGCTGCCGAATGGCGACAATATGAACTCGTCGGTCAAACAGATCGCGTCCGGCCGCTTCGGCGTGACGGCGGAATATCTGAACCAGTGCCGCGAGATCGAGATCAAGGTCGCCCAGGGCGCCAAGCCCGGCGAAGGCGGCCAGCTGCCCGGCTTCAAGGTGACCGAGTTCATCGCCCGCCTGCGCCATGCAACGCCGGGTGTGACGCTGATCTCCCCGCCGCCGCACCATGACATCTATTCCATCGAAGACCTGGCCCAGCTGATCTACGATCTGAAGCAGATCAACCCGGAGGCCAGGGTCTGCGTGAAGCTCGTGGCCCAGTCCGGCGTGGGCACGGTCGCGGCCGGTGTGGCGAAAGCCAAGGCGGACATTATCCTCATCGCCGGCGGTGTCGGCGGAACGGGTGCCAGCCCGCAGACCAGCGTAAAGTTCGCCGGCCTGCCATGGGAAATGGGTCTTGCCGAAGCACACCAGATCCTGTCGCTCAACAATCTGCGCGACAAGGTCACCCTGCGGACCGATGGCGGCCTGCGCACGGGCCGCGACATTGTCATCGCGGCCATGCTGGGCGCTGAGGAATACGGCATCGGCACGGCCTCGCTCGTCGCCATGGGCTGTATCATGGTGCGCCAGTGCCATTCCAACACCTGCCCGGTCGGCGTGTGCGTGCAGGACGAGGCGCTGCGCGCGCACTTCACCGGCACACCGGAGAAAGTCGTCAACCTGATGAGCTTCATTGCCGAGGATGTCCGCGAGATCCTCGCCTCGCTGGGCCTCAAGTCTCTCGACGAAGCCATCGGCCGCACGGACCTGCTGGCCCAGGTCAGCCGCGGCGCAACGCATCTGGACGACCTCGACCTCAACCCGCTCCTGGTCCAGGTCGATACCGACAAACCGATCGTCTACCAGCCGGCCCACCGGGAAGAAGTGCCGGACACGCTGGACGCCCAGATCCTGCGAGACGCCGAGCCCTTCTTCGAGCGTAGCGAAAAGATGCAGCTCGAATACGACGTGCAGAACACGATGCGCGCCATCGGCACGCGGTCGAGCTCTGCGATCACGCGCAAGTTCGGCATGCACGCACTGCCGGAAGGCCGGTTGCACATCCGGCTCGAAGGGTCGGCCGGCCAGTCGCTCGGTGCCTTCTCGGTGCAGGGCCTGCTGCTGGAAGTCATCGGCGATGCCAATGACTATGTCGGCAAGGGCCTGTCGGGGGCGACCATCGTCGTGGCGCCGCGTCCGAAGGACCGCCGCTCGGCCTCCGGCGATGCGATCATCGGCAATACCTGTCTCTACGGCGCGACCAGCGGCAAGCTGTTCGCCTCGGGCACGGCGGGTGTGCGCTTTGCCGTCCGCAACTCCGGCGCGAAGACGGTGGTCGAAGGCTGCGGCGCGAATGGCTGTGAGTACATGACCAATGGCCGCGCGGTCATCCTCGGTCCGGTCGGCGATAATTTCGGCGCCGGCATGACGGGCGGCGCGGCCTTTATCTGGGATCCGACCAACCGGTTCGAACGGGTCGCGAACCCCGACTCGATCGACTGGCACCCGCTGCCGGAAATGCCGGCCGAGCATATCGGTGAGGCAAAAGCCCTGATCGAGGAACATGTCCGCCGCACGGGCTCTGTCCGCGGCAAGGAAATCCTCGATGACTGGGACCGGTCTGTCCACGATATGCTGATGGTCGTACCGAAGGAAATCGCGCACCTTCTGCTCGGCCGTACCAAGCCGAAGGTGAAGAAGAAGGCCAAGGCGAAGGCCTGATCCTTCATCCCATAAAGATAAAGCCCCGCGGATCGCTCCGCGGGGCTCTGAGTATCAACTGCAGTCAACGCCTCTCAAACGAAGCTTGCGGGCGATCTTGTCGAGCGTAAGATCATTGTCCCCGTGCGTGACAAAATAACGGCCCCCTTCCAACGCCGCCAATCCGGAAGGAAAGCCATAGATTCTATCCGCCAAGCCTAGGATTTCGCCTTCGAACGGGTAGCTGTGGTCAGGTTCGCTAGCCCATTTTCGCTCCCAGGCGACGGGGTGCGTTTTCAGCCAGGACTGAAACCGGCGGCGGATATGCTCCAAGCCCGCAAAAGTCGTTGGCAGATTGCGTGTCAGGAAGTGGACTTCACCCACGGTCCAGAGAGCGCGCCGCCGAACTCCGGGAGGAAATAAAGACACGAGCGGCGAGCGAGTCGGATCGATATCTCCGTCAGGCCCGACCGCCAATCGCCCGAAATCTTTGAAGAAGAGAGTCAGTCCGTCTTGGTGCTGCATTTCCATCGGGCATGAATCGTGAGTACGAAACCAGTCCATCACACTGGTGTCACCTGGTTCTGCAATGAAGTAATACGTCGTCGCCATGGATCAGCGCGCGCCTCAGTTTTTCTTGCGGCGGATGCGCGGCCAGATCAGTTTCAGCCAGATCCAGACGAACACGCCGATCAGGAGCAGCCAGGGCAGGCCGACGGCGAAGGCCGTGATCACGGCGGCAAGTGCGCTCGACAGATTATAGAAGAAATCCCCGAAGGCGCGGGCCAGCGGTTGCAGCGCGCCTTGCGAGACCGGATTGCGCTTCGTTTCGTAGCTGATCGACAGCTGGCTCATATTCACCCGCTGGCGGAGCGCCGCGAGGGAGGATTTCAGCGAATCGATTTCGCCGTTCACGCGGGCAAGCTCGCGCTCGGTCTCCAGCAATTCGCCCAGCTTGCCGGGCCGGTCGGCCAGCAGCTGTTCCAGCCGGGCCTGCAGGGTCTGCTGGGCCTTCAGGCGGGCGTCGGTGTCGATGATGGAGACGGTCAGGTCTTCGGCTGTGGTCTGGCGGTTGGTGATCTCGCCCTTTGCCGCTTTGGCTTCGGCTTCGACGCCGTTCAGGAACTGATCGATCCAGTCCGGCGTGGCGCGCAAGTTCAGCGAGGCGGAGGCTTCGTCTTCCGAATAGGAATTCATCCAGGAATTCGTCACCATGCAGACCGAAGGCCCGGCCTTGTTACAGGCATCGATATGGCCCTGCAGCGTCGGCTCGATGGCCGCGACCGGCAGGCGCATGCCGAGGGAGTGGGAATAGGCGATATATTGCTGGGCGATGGCTTCACCGCCCGCGCCGCCATCCGGGCCGCCGCCTGCGTCCATCTCCTCCATATACATGCCGTCATTGGCCATCTTGGCACTCATGGACATTTCGACGGGCGGCGGGGCAGCCATCGGCCGGGCCGATTCGGCATAGTCCGACCGGCCGGGTCCGCCGCAGGCGGCCAGCCCGAGCGTAGAGATGGTCAGCGCCGACAAGGCGATACGCAGTGATTTGATGTTCATGATGGTCCCTCCAGTGGACACATCTCCCACATGAAACGCGGAAAAAGGCAATATTCCGCTCGGAAAGGGAAGAATTCTGGTGGAGCCGCCGGATTCTGCGCGGGCCGGACAAGAGAGGCAGGGGCCTAGGGACGGGGCAGCGCCTGCGACGCGGGCGATTCTGGTCAGCGAGAATGCAATCGCGAATCGATTCCCCGGCCGGGCGACCTTTGTGTTGCCGGGGCTGCAGGCTGGGCGGAACGTGCCCGCATATCCGGCGCGACGGAGGGTGCGCCGGTCCTCCAGCCTCGGTGAGAGACCCTCCGGACCATTCAAGGACCCAAGGTCATGATCACAAACACTCGCGCTCCGCTCTTTTCGCCTTCCCGCCGTAGCCTGATGAAACTGGCGGGCGCCGGCGCGGTTGGCGCCGCAACGGCCCTGTCGGCCTGTTCGGAAACCGCCACTGCAGCTACGCCGGCCAATGACGCCATCGACCCGAATGCTATGGCGATCCTGTCTGCGAACGAAAACCCCTACGGCCCGTCGCCGATGGCCGTCGAGGCGATCAAGGCGGAAGCCGGCAACCTTTATCGCTACACCTATCCGACGGTGATGAAGTTCGCCGAGATGGTTGCCGAGCGCGAAGGCGTTGCGCCGGAGCAGGTTCTGGTGACCAACGGCTCGACGCCGATCCTCGCGGCCTTTTCCGACTGGGTGAATGTGAAGGGCGGCAAGATCGTCACCTCCGCCATCACCTATGAAGGCGTGCCGCGTGTGGCCGAACAGGCCGGCACCGAAGTCGTCTACATGCCGCTGACCCAGGACATGGGTTACGACATGGAAGCCATCGCCGCCCGCGTCGGCCCGGACACTGGCGCCGTCTATCTCTGCAACCCGAACAACCCGACCGGCAAGACGATCCCGACGGCACAGCTGAAAGCCTTCGTCGAAGACGTCAGCAACAAGGTGCCTGTCTTCGTCGACGAAGCCTATCTCGATATGTCGGACGACTATCCGGGCAATGTGATGTCCGAATTCGTGGCGGCTGGTAAGCCGGTCATCGTCGCGCGGACCTTCTCGAAAATCTACGGCATGGCAGGCCAGCGTCTCGGCTATGGCCTGATGCCTGCCGACATGGCGATGGATATGCGCAAGACGGGCCGCCTGTCGAACGTCAACTATCTGGGCCTTGTCGGCGGCATGGCCAGCCTTGAGGACACCGCCCATTTCGAAAAGATGCGCGCCACGATGATCCGTGGACGCCAGAAGCTGATTGCCATGGCCGCAGACCTCGGCCGCCCGATCGCGCCGGATCCGCAGGGCAGCTTCATCTATATGGATGTCGGCATGCCCGCGAAGGATTTCGCCGCCAAGATGCTGGACCGCAATGTCCGCGTTGTGGGCGAGCGCTGGAGCGACCTGCCGAACTGGACACGCATCTGCGTTGGCCTCGATCACGAGATCGACAAGTGCCACGCCGCCGCAAAAGAAATCCTGACCTCAATCTAAAGGGGGGGGTGGGGCCCCGGTCCTGACTCCGGTCAGGGCCGGTATCCGACCTTGCGCTCACCCGGTTCCAGAACGCGCCAGGCATGGTGGATGAAGTCCACCAGCAGGGGACGGGTGTCGCGCGGGTCGATGATTTCCTCCGCCAGGAAACTTTCCGCCGTGCGGAAGGGGGAGCGGATCGCCTCGAATTTCCGGTAGAGCTGTTCCTTCAGGGCGTCCGGGTCTTCGGCCTCGGCCAGTTCCTTGCGGAAGGCCGCTTCGATACCGCCGGCCATGGGCAGGCTGCCCCAGTCGCCGCTTGGCCAGCAATAGCGCCATTTCGTCTTTGACTGATTCATCATTGCCGATCCGGCGAGACCATAGGCCTTGCGGATGACCACGGAGCACACCGGCACATCGGCCTGATAGACGGCCGTCATGGCCCGCACGCCCGCGCGGGTGACGCCAGCGGTTTCTGCCTTCACGCCGACAGCGAAGCCCGGGCAATCGACATAGTGGATGACCGGCAGGTGGAACATGGAGCAGAGGTCCATGTGCCGTGTGACCTTGTCGCAGACATCCGCCGTCCACGCCCCATCCAGGAAGAAGGGGTCGCCTGCCAGGATGCCGACCGGGTAGCCGTCGATCCGGGCGAGACCGGTGACGATGCCGCGGCCCCATTCCTTGCCGATCTCGAAGAAACTGCCATGGTCAACCGTGGCATCGATGATCTTGCGCGGCTTGTAGGGCGTCTTGCCGTCCGTCGGCACGATGGAGAGCAGGCTCTCTTCCTTTCGGTCCGGATGGTCTGCCGGGGCCGTGCGCTGCGGCAGGTCGTGTACGGAGGGTGGCAGGTAGGACAGGAAGCGGCGCGCTTCGATGAAGGCGTCGGCTTCGGTGTCGACGACATTGTCCACCGTGCCGTTCTGCGCCTGGATCTTCCAGCCGCCGAGTTCTTCCTTGGTCACGTTCTCGCCGAGCGCGATCGCCACCGGCGGGCCGGCCACGAAGACCTGGCTGAGTTCCTTCACCATCACCGAGAAATGGCTTGCCGCCACACGGCCCGCGCCCATGCCGGCGCAGGGGCCGAGGGCGAGCGAGACGAACGGCACCTGCGTCATGCCATGAACGATCTCGTTCCAGCCGGGCGTTTCGGGAATATAGGTCCGCGGGTCTTTCTCCAGCGACTTGACCGAACCGCCGCCGCCCGTGCCATCGATCATCTGCACCAGCGGCATCCGGTACTCCGCCGCCATCTTGATCATCTGGACCATCTTCTGCCAGATCGAGGCATCCGAGGCGCCGCCGCGCACGGTGAAGTCGTCGGCGAGGATCACCGTAGGGCGCCCGTCCAGCGTCGCCCGCCCGGTGACGGAACTGGCCGGCAGGAAGCTCTCCATCTCGTCATCGGCCGTATAGGTGGCGCGCCCGGCGATCTTGCCGATCTCGTGGAAGCTGCCCGGGTCTGCCAGAAAGGCGACGCGCTCGCGCACGGTCAGCTTGCCGCGGCCGCGCTGGCGCTCGACGGGTTCGTCGCCGCCCATTTTCTCGGCCAGCCTTTCGCGCCAGCGGAGCTCTTCAATCGATTTTTCCCAACTCATGGGCTGAGCTTCCACGCTTCCCCAGCGCTAGGTCAAGCAGATGTGAGACCGGTCCGGCAAGAATTCGCGCATGCCTCGGTGCGTGAAACTGAAACTCCCCGTTTCGTGACGCTAGGTCGCGCAGCTTTTCCTTGATTTTCATACCGCGGGTCTGCTTTATCGCTTCAAATCCATTCCAAGGAGGAATCTCATGGATCTCGCAGAACTCACAGCCAAGGCCAATGACGCTGTTTCCGCTGGCGGCGACTTCAAGAAAAAGGTGAAGTTTGACTTCGGTGACGCCGGCAAACTCTTCATCGACGGCATGAACGGTGTGGCCAACAACTCCGACGACGCTGCGGATGCCACCATCAAGGTTGACTGGGAAGACTTCAAGAAGATCGCTTCCGGCGGTCTCGACGCGACGATGGCCTTCATGCAGGGCAAACTCAAGGTTGAGGGCGACATGTCGGTTGCCATGCAGCTGCAGAGCCTGATGAAGGCGCTTTCCTAAGGAGAGCCGCCCTTCGGGTTTGACAGGTCAGGCCGCCCCGGGACACCCTGCGGGCGGCCTTATCTTTTGGGACACAGCTGCATGGACACGACCCCTCTGCCGGATACCGAATTCGTGCTGGTGCCCGGCAATCCGCCGCCGCAGGGCGCGGAGATCGTCTGGTTCAAGGGTACGGGCGGACGGGCGCTCCGGGCCTGTGTCGCCCCGGCGCTGGCCCCGGACAAGCCGCGCGGCACGGCCATCGTCTGCCCGGGGCGGACGGAGTTCATCGAGAAATATTTCGAGGTCGGCCACGAGCTTCAGGCCATGGGCTTTGCCGTCGTCATCCTCGACTGGCCGGGGCAGGGCCTGTCGGACCGTCTGCTGGAAGACTCGAAAAAGGGCCATATCGACCGGTTCGAAACCTTCATGGGCGCGCTCGCCAATGGGCTGGAGGCGCTGGATGACCGGCTGCCGCGCCCTTACGTCTCGCTCGCCCATTCGATGGGCGGGGCGATTGCGCTGGCGGCGATTGCCGACGAGCTAGTGAAAGTGGACGCCGCGGCCTTCAGCGCCCCGATGTGGGGGATCAAATCGAAATTCTTCGGCATGCGCTATCTCGTCTGGGCGATGCGCGCGACGGGCCGGTCCGGCGATTATGCCATCCAGCCCGGGCCGCCGGAAACGTTCGAGACCAATATCGTGACCCATGACAAGAAACGCTGGCAGATGCAGCGCGCTCTGGTCGATGCCCGGCCGGAACTGGACCTTGGCCCGGTGACCTGGGGCTGGCTCGGCGCCTCGCTCGACATTCTGGCGCGGTTCACAAAAGCGAAGACGCTGAAGACGGTGACCATCCCGGTTTTCGTCGCCTCGGCAGCCGAAGAACAACTGGTCGACAATTCGACCCATACCGCGATTTGCAAACGTCTGCCGGATTGCGAACACGTCACGGTCGAAGGCGCGATGCACGAGATCCTTATGGAAACCGACGACAAGCGCGCGGAGTTCTGGGAGGGCTTCCAACGCCTTCTGAAACGTGCGGATATATAAAAAAGAAAATTCAGACAAAAAATATCAGACTGGGGTTAGGAGGAAATCCGTGGCGATCATCACGCTTTCGCGCATTCTGGCATTCTGGGCGGGCCAACAGCCAGACCGGGCAGCCATCGATCATGAAGGGGTCCAGATCAGCTGGTCCGAGCTGGACCGGCGGACCAACCGTCTTGCGCGGGCCTATGAAAAGCTGGGCGTGAAGCAGGACGATTTCGTCACCATCGCGCTGCCCAATGGGATCGAATTCTTCGAAGCCTGCCTCGCCACCTGGAAGGCAGGCGCGACGCCGCAGCCGATTTCCGCCCGCCTGCCCAAGCATGAACGCGACCAGATCGTGGAGCTTGGCAAGCCGTCTCTCGTCGTCGGCGTGCCGGAAGGGGAATATGGCAACACGCCGTCCGTGCCGGAGAATTTCATCCCGGATGAGAGCCTTCCGGACACGGAATTGCCTGAGCGCATGGCCGCCTCCATCAAGGCGATGACCAGCGGCGGCTCCACCGGCCGGCCGAAACTGATCGTCTCCAAGATTCCCGCCGCCTGGGACCCGGAGCTGCCTTATCTCGAAATCCCGGTGCAGGGCGCCATGCTGATCCCGGGGCCGCTCTATCACAATGGCCCCTTCATGTGGGCGATGATTGCCCTGTTCAAGGGCTGCACCGTCGCCATCACGACGCGCTTCGATGCAGAGAAGACGCTGGAGACCATCGAGCGGCTGAAGATCGACGTCGTCTACACCGTGCCAACCATGATGCGCCGCATCTGGGCCCTGCCGGAAGAGGTGCGGAACAAGTATGACCTCTCCAGCCTGAAGGCGCTCTGGCACCTCGCGGCGCCATGCCCGGCCTGGCTGAAGGAATGTTTCATCGAATGGCTCGGCGGCGATGTCATCTGGGAGCTCTATGCCGGCACCGAAGGGCAGGGCACGACGATCATTCAGGGGACGGAATGGCTGGAGCATCGCGGCTCTGTCGGCAAACCGGTCGAGGCCTGCGAGATGATCGTTGTCGACGAGAGCGGCACCCGCCTGCCGCCCGGCGAAGTCGGCGAGATCTTCATGCGGCCGCTTGAAGGCGCCGGCACGACCTATCGCTATATCGGCGCGGAGGCCAAATCGCTTGAAGGCGGCTGGGAAAGCCTCGGCGACATGGGCTATCTGGATGAAGACGGGTATCTCTACCTGACCGACCGCCTGTCGGACATGATCCTGTCGGGCGGGGCGAACATCTATCCGGCCGAAGTGGAAGCGGCGATCGATGCCTATCCGGGCGTTCAGTCCTCGGCCGTGATCGGCCTGCCGGATGAAGACATGGGCGCGCGCCTGCATGCCGTGATCTGCCGTCCCGAAGGCGCTGTGGACGAGGCCGACATGCTGGCCCATCTGTCGGACATGCTGGTGCGCTACAAGATCCCGAAGAGTTTCGAATATGTCAGCGAGGCCGTGCGCGACGATGCCGGCAAGGTGCGCCGCAAGACGCTTCGCGAAGAACGGATCGCGGCGATGGCGCAGGACGCCTGAAGCCGTCCCGGACTTCGGCCCGGTTCCGCTTGACTTACCCTAGGGCGGGGCCCGTCCCCTCCTGAAAAGTCAGGAGGAGACCCAAATGAAAGTTGCTGCCGTCAAGAAGCCGGGCGGGCCCGGAAATCTCGTTATCGAAGAACGTCCCGATCCCGTTGCGGGCCCGGGCGAAGTGCTTGTGCGCGTGCGCGCGTCCAGCCTCAACTATCACGACTTTGTCGTCGTCATGGGCGGCATTCCGACGCCGGATGGCCGCATCCCCATGTCCGACGGCGCCTGCGAAGTGGTCGCTGTCGGTGACGGCGTCACCAAATGGAAAGTGGGCGACAAGGTCCTCTCGCTCTTCTTCCCCGGCTGGCAGTCCGGCCAGATCGAGGCGGCAGGGTTCCAGTCCGTTCCCGGAGACGGGGCAGACGGCTTTGGCGCCGAACTCGTGGCCGCGCCGGAAACCGCCTTCACCCGCATGCCCGAAGGCTGGACCTTCGAGGAAGCCGCAACCCTTCCGTGTGCGGCGCTGACCGCCTGGCGCGGCATGTTCGCCGAGGGCGGGCTCAAGGCAGGCGACTGGGTGCTGACGCAGGGCACCGGCGGCGTCTCGATCTTTGCGCTGCAGCTCGCCAAGGCGGCCGGCTGCCGGGTGATCTCCACGTCTTCTTCGCCGGAGAAACTGGAAAAGCTGAAAGCCCTCGGCGCCGATCATGTGATCAATTACAAGGAAAACCCGGAATGGGGCGCCGAAGCCTTCAAACTGGCTGGCGGGCGCGGCGTGGATGAAGTCGTCGAAATCGGCGGGCCGGGCACAATGGCCCAGTCCATCGCGGCCTGCCGTCCGGGCGGGCACATTTCCCTGATCGGCGTTCTGACCGGCGTCTCGGGCGAAGTGCCGACGGCGGCGCTCTTCTCGCGCAACATTACCCTGTCGGGCATCACGGTCGGCTCGCGCCGCATGCAGGAAGACATGATCGACGCCCTCGAGGCGAACGGCATCAAGCCGGTGATCGATTCCACCTTCCCGCTGGACAAGATCGCCGACGCCTTCGCCCATCAGGCGAGCCAGAAACATTTCGGCAAGATCGTCCTGACGGTCTGATCCGTTATGGTCATTTATAGTCCGGCTTGGTCATGAGACGTCATGCCGGAGCACGCCCTGGTCCGGTATGATCATGCCATGATCATGGGCTGACATGAAAAAACGCCCTCCCGGCAGGGGAGGGCGTTTGTTTGTTCCGGAATGAAACAGGCCTAGCCGGCGATATATTGCGCGCCGTTCACCGTCATGGTCGCGCCGGTGATGAACGCACCATCGTCGCTGGCCAGATAGGCGCACATGGAGGCGATTTCTTCCGGCTTGCCGAGGCGGCCGACCGGGATGGTCGAGATGATGCTCTCGAGCACTTTCTCAGGCACCGCGCGCACCATCTCGGTGTCGATATAGCCCGGGCAGACCGTGTTCACGGTGATGCCCTTCTTGGCGCCTTCCTGGGCGAGCGCCTTGGTGAAACCGATCAGGCCGGCCTTGGCGGCGGAATAGTTCGCCTGGCCGAACTGGCCCTTCTGGCCGTTGATGGAGGAGATGTTGATGACGCGGCCCCAGCTGCGCTCGCGCATGCCGTCCCACACCTGGCGGGTGACGTTGAAAGCGGAGGTCAGATCGATGTCGATCACCTGCTGCCATTGGTCTTTCGTCATTTTGTGGAAGGGTGCATCGCGCGTCACACCGGCATTGTTGACGACAATGTCGATCGGGCCGAGATCTTTCTCGATGGCGGCAATGCCTTCGCCGACCGCGTCATAATCGGCGACGTCGAACTTGTAGACATGGATGCTGAGCTCGTCGGCGGTTGCCTTGGCGGCTTCATCGTTACCAGCATAGTTTGCCGCGACCTTGTAGCCGGCTTTCGCCATGGCGGCGCTGATGGCGTGGCCGATACCGCGTGTACCGCCTGTAACCAGAACTGTTTTGGACATGGGTGCTCCTCCCTGGATTTTTTGCACTGCAGCATGCTTAGCGTTACTGTTGCAGAAACTTCAATAGCGCATTGGTCGCATGCAGATTTTATGCGAGATTGTGCCGCATAGCACAAAAATTGCTTTTCCCATGGGGAAAGCTGAGGGATGAAAATGGCCAAAGGGACGGGCTCTGCAGAGCCGATCATCATCAAGAAATACGCAAACCGGCGCCTCTACGACACCTCGACGTCGTCCTATGTGACGCTCGACCACTTGTCGGAACTGGTCCGCGAAGGCCGGGATTTCGAGGTTCGCGATGCCAAGACGGGCGAGGACCTGACGCGTCAGGTTCTGACGCAGATCATCTTCGAACAGGAAACCAAGGGCGAGGGCGCCCTGCCGCTGAACTTCCTGCGCCAGCTGATCGGCTTCTATGGCGGCGGCGCGCAGACCTTCCTGCCAGCCTTCCTCGACATGTCGATGAATTCCTTCGCCGAAGCCCAGAAGGAATGGCAGAAAGCCGCCAACCCGATGACCATGTTCGAGAAACAGGCCCGCCGGAACATGGCGATGTTCGAACAGGCCATGAAGATGTTCATGCCGACGCTCTACAATTCGGCAAAGCCCGAAAAACCGGCCTCGTCCTCGTCTCCGGCAGGGTCGATGATGGAAATGCAGGCCGAGGCGCTGGCCAATATGCAGGCTCAAATGTCTGCCATTCAGGACCAGCTGGCAGAGCTTTACCGCAAGGACTGACGCCCGCGCGCATTCAGGAAACAAAAAAGCCCGCTCGGCTGAGCGGGCTTTTCTGATTTGAGGTTCCGGTCCGGATCAGCCGTGATCGACGCCGAAGTCACGCCGGGCAGAGACGATCGTCACCACAACGCCGGCCAGCACATCCAGCAGTGTCATCGACATCAGGATGAAGAAGGTAGACGTGGCGAAGTTCGGTGCCAGCAGGAATTCGATCAGGCAGAGAATGAACAGCATCATCGAAATGGCGTGATTGATGATGGTCGAGGTGCCGGTGCTGGTCGATTTCAGAATTTCCAGGAATAGGAAAACGATCGACAGGAGCAGGATGGCGTCGCCCTGGGTCAGCACCCATTTGACGCCCGAAATCATCGGCAGGGAAAAGAAGGTCTCGTTCAGCACGGCCTGAAGCGGGGCCGTATCGCTGGCGATCACCTGTCCCAGTTCATTGGTCGTTGTCGCCGGGCCGCCAGCCATGACGGCGAGGAGATTGTACAAGGCCACCGGAACGACCAGTAGCGGAAAGATTCCGAAGATTGCACGCATCAAATACCCCTTTTCGGTGCTGCTGCGGGACCCGGCATTCTGCCGTTTGTTTCTGGCGATAAAGCCGCCGACAATGGCTGCCTGTGTGTCCTTTTTCATGTTCACTAACCCGTCGCTCAGCGCGTGTTAACACGAGGTGTACCGGATAGTTTCCGCAGAGGCGAGGAAAAATCCCCCGCCGCCTTAACCAACACTATTCCCGAAAATCGGGCGATTTGCGGGCGATCTGTCCAGGAATCTGAAGCGGATCAGATTTCGTCTGCGCCGCCCGGATTGCGGCGGCGGCGGATCAGCCAGGTCACGCCGCGCAGATCCGAAAAGGCGTCGTTCAGGCGGCCGAAATTGGTATAGTTCGACCGGCCCGCCCCGCGCTCGCGATGGTTCACATCGCGGTATTCCACGCCAAAGCCTTCGGCCCGCATAAGGGCTGGCATGTAGCGGTGCATGTGATCGAAATAGGGCAGCTGGATATAGGCCGCGCGCTGCATCACCTTGATGCCGCAGCCGCTGTCGTCGCAATCGTCCTTCAGCATGCGCTTGCGGATATTGTTGGCAAAGCGGGAGCCGAAGCGTTTCCAGGCCGTGTCCTTGCGCTTGGCGCGGCGGCCCATCACCATTTTCAGACCTTCCGGTGCATCCCGGCGGGTCAACTGGCGGTAAAGATCGGGCAGGTCGGCCGGATCGTTCTGGCCGTCGCCATCCAGCGTGCCGATCACCGGCGCTTTGGCGGCGAGGATACCGGAGCGGATGGCCCGGCTCTGGCCGGCATTCTTCCGGTGGCCCAGCACGCGCAGCATCGGATATTTTGTCTTCAGCTCCACCAGTTGGGCGCGGGTGTCATCGGTCGAGGCATCGTCGACGAACACCATTTCATAGGCGCGCCCGTCCAGCGCTTTTGCGATCTCGCCGATCAGGGTGGCAACGTTCCCGGATTCATTATGCACCGGAACGACGACGGAAAACTCGAGAGCCTGGTCCACTTCCAGATCCCTTCTGCTGGTGCGCCCCCCAAGCCGGCGCGCGAAAAGTCTTCGCCTCATACAGAGCGTTCCGCCTGATGGCGAGCCCTGTGGTTCACCTGCGGCTGACACCCGTCTTGTGCCCAAAACCGCAAGACGAAGCGGGCCGAAGCAGTTAGAGGAGGGGACATGACATTGCTCGACCGCCTTTCGACCGGCTGGAAAGCCTGGGTCGCTCTCTTCCTGATCACGTTCAGTGCCGCGGCGCCAGGCGTTTTCATGCTGCCCGCACTGGACCGCGACGAAAGCCGGTTTGCGCAGGCCTCCAAGCAGATGCTGGAGGATCATGACTATATCCGCATCCAGTATCAGGACGAGCTGCGCAACAAGAAGCCAGCCGGGATTCACTGGCTGCAGGCGGCCTCGACGGCAGTCTTCACCGGGCCGGAAGCCAAGCAGATCTGGACCTATCGCTTCCCCAGCTGGATCGGGGCGAGTCTTGCGGCGGTCGCCTGTTTCTGGTGCGGCATCCCGCTGGTAGGGCGGCGGGCGGCCTTTCTGGGGGCGGCCCTGTTCGGCTCCACCCTGTTGCTGACGTCGGAAGCACATATTTCCAAGACCGATGCGGTGCTGGTCTGTTTGACGACGTTCGGCATTGGTGCCCTGGGGCGGCTTTACATGCGTGAAGGCCCACCGAAACGCATGGCGCTCCTGTTCTGGCTCGCTATGGGGCTGGGCTTCCTGATCAAGGGACCGGTGACGCCGATGGTGGCGGCTTTTGCCGGGTTTGGGGCCTGGGTCTGGGGACGGGCGGAGAACGGGAAGGGGGGCGACTGGTGGCGTCCGCTACTCTGGTGGCCTGGCCCGCTCCTGTTCGTGGCGCTGGTCCTGCCCTGGTTCGTCTGGGTCCAGGTGGCGACCGGCGGGGAGTTCCTGCAGGGCGCGGTCGGCAAGGATCTCAAAGACAAATTCACCGGCGCCTCTGAAGGCCATGGCGGCTGGCCCCTCTATCACCTGACGCACCTGCCGATCTGGTTCTTCCCGGCGATCCTGCTGATCGTGCCGGGACTGGTCGCGGGGTGGAAAGATGTCCGTCAGGCCACGGCTGCGCGGACAGGCTGGCCCGGTCTGATGATCGGAGGCGCCTTGCTCGCGGTGAGCCTGTTGCTGGCGTTGGTTTTGCCAGCCTCTGCGGCAAACGGCGTGAAGGTCGCCTATCCAGCCGTCCTGCTTCTGGTGTTCTGGTACCTGTCGACACAGGAGGCGTGGCGCCGCCGTGCACCGGTGTCACCCGATGCGCCGGACGAGGTGAAGGGCTTGCGGCTTCTTCTGTGCTGGACGCTGCTGACCTGGGCCTTCTTCGAGCTGATGCCGACCCTCCTCAGCCACTACATCCTGCCCGCCTATCCGGGTATGGCGCTGCTTTGCGGGCATGCGGCAGTCCGCCTGATGGAAGGGGAGAAGATGCCGGTCTCGCGCTGGCTGTCGCTTGCCCTGTTCGGGCTTGGCGCCGGGCTCCTGCTGGCGGTGTCCTATCCCGGCGTGACTCACTATTTCATGGCGGAAGCGGCCGGGGATTTCACCACCGCATCCAGTTCTGAGGTGTTGGCGACATGGCAGGGGTACCGTGTGTTTCCTGTCTGGCTCTGGTGGGCCGCATTTGCGTTGTGCGGGGTGGCCGCCATTGAGTTCAGCCGTGCCCGGACGGGCATCGCCATCCTGGCCGGTATTGCTGCAGCTTTCGTTATCGGCTGGCATATCCGCATTTTCATGCTGCCCAGCCAGGTCTGGGTCCAGCCGACAGAGACGGCGCGCCTGGCGCTGGAAGATGTGTGCGGCGTGCCGGGCGAAGCCTGCGCGATGACGCCGCCTGAGCGGATCCTGTCTCTCGGCTATGCCGAGCCGTCCTACATTCTCACCATGGGGACGCAGAACCTGCACCCGCCGGAGACCCCGCTGGACCTGCCCACCGACATGACGGCGTATCCCGTCGTCTATCTCGTGAACTATGAAGACCGCAAAGCCGAGCCGCCGGTGGCCAAGGAAGTTGAGCACCTGCGTGCGCAGGCAAACGGCATGGGCCTCTGCATTACGGAGTCCGAGCCCTACTACGCGCTCAACTATTCAAATGGCGATCCGGTGAACTTTGTCGCCATGCGGTTCGACCGGGAAAGCTGCCGCTAGAAACTGTAGCCGATGCGCAGACCATAGGTTCGCGGGTCTGACCGGAATGTATCATAACCGATGAAGCCATAGCCGGAGAGCGCATAGTCTTCATCTGTCAGATTCCGAGCCCAGAGCGTGACGTCTATTCCGGGGCCCGCAAAACGAAGGCCCGCTTCGGCCTGGAGCGTCGTGAATCCTTTTTGCATGCGCGACGCCAGTCCTTCCGGGTCCAGATAATAACGGCTGCGGTATTTTGCGTGTAGCGAGACATGGCCTTCCGCATTGGAGGTCACATCGAACGCATACCGCCCGCCCAGTGTGGCGGAGACGTCCGGTGCGAAGGGCAATGGGTTGCCGTCGAATTTTGCGGCGTTGCCGCCTGTATCGGTGGTCTGTTCGATTTTCGTATCGAGCAGGGTGAGTCCGCCTTGCAGGGACAGGGCCTCGGTCGCCTGCCAGCGCATATCGGCATCGAGACCATAGACGGTGGCGGCGTCGAGGTTGGACAGGGAATTTGATGTGATGCTGGAACCGTCCGGCAGCGGAAAGTTCACGAAGATGCGTGCCTGGGGGGCGTCATAGTCCTGATAGAACAGAGCGGCGTTCCAGACGAATCCGGCCGAAGGATTCGATTTGAAGCCAGCCTCATACGCCGTGACAGTCTCGGCGTCGAACAGGCCTTCATTCGCAAAGTGGGTGGCGTTGTTCTGCACTTCCCCATTGAAACCACCGGACTTGTAGCTGTTTGCAATGGACGCATACGCCGTGCCTGCACCCGCGTCGTAGGCCAGCGCCATGTTGCCGGTGAGTTTTGTGTCTTCGATCTCGTTCGAGCCGGCGGCAAGGCCGAGACCGCCGACATTGTTGTAGCCGATCGTTCCGTCGTCGAAGATGTGCCGTCCTGCGCCGGCACCTTCGATTGTCTCTTGCGTGATCCGTGCGCCGAGCGTGGCCGTAAGCCGGTCGCTTAGCGCGAACTCATTGTAAGTGAAGGCCGCCAGGACAGAGCGTTCCTGCCGGATGTCCGTCACCAGCGTCATGGCTGTTCCGTCCGAAACAGGGTCAGGTCCTGCGCGGCTGGCAGCGCCCACATAGGGGCAGGTCCCGAGAAGCGTGTTCGGGTCCAGCTCTCCGCACCAGATCGTGTAGGTCTGGCTGAAATCCTCCGCGGCGGCGTAGGCCCCGAACAAGGTAGAACCGCCGGCGCGCTCTGTCTTCAGGCGGACTTCCTGCGAGTACTGTCTGAAATTGCGATCATAGGAGAGGTTCGCGTTGAAGAGCGGATTGCCGTAGAGTGCCACAGCCCCGTCAAAGTCAAATCCGTAAGACTGGTTGAAGCCTTCAAACGCGGTGAGGGAGGTCAGCGTCCAGTCGCCCAGATTGCGGACGTATTCGGCCGATGTGCCATAGAATTCATTATCGGTGTCCTGAACACCATCGCTTCCCACGGAAATGTCATGATCCGAGAGGCCCAGCGTGTCATTGCGCGGCGCGGCGTTGACGCCATTGTCTTCCTCATAATGCGTGCGGATAAGGAGGGCGCCGCCGAGGGCTTCTTCCCAGTTGAGGCCAAGCCGAAGGCCGAACTCGTCCCGAATGCCGCCCGCAGCGTCTGGCCCGCCTCTGTTGTCGAGGGCGGCATCGCGGGAAAGATAGCGCCCGGCGAGGCGGTAGCTGAAACCGCCGGATGTCTGGCCGAACGCGCCTTCCACATCCGTGCGTTCCAGATTGCCATATCCGGCCCGCAGATAGCGCGACTGGCCAGATTCCGGGCGGGCAGTCAGGAAACTGATCGCGCCGGAGGAAGCGTTGCGTCCGAACAAAGTGCCTTGCGGGCCTTTCAGCACCTCGATGCCGGAGAGGTCGTACAGCATCAGGCCGGTCTGCACATTTGTGGCCAGCAGGACGCCGTCGGAATAGACGGCCGCTGCACCGGGCGTCAGCGCCTGGTGGTCCACTGCGCCGATCCCGCGGATCTGGAAGGCCACCTGGGTGCCATTTGCAACGGCGGCCTCCACGCCCGTCAGCAGGTCGGTCACATCCTCTGCGCCGAGATAGGGCGATGTCAGCCCGAGTTCATCTCCGCTGATCACGCTGACCGACATCGGGATGTCGCTGAGCGGTGTCTGGCTGGCCGTTGCCGTTGTGACGACAGGATCGAGTCTTGCCGGAGCATCTTCCGGTTCGGCAGTGAATGTTGATGCGGCGAGGATAAGCGCGAGAGACATTTGAGGGGCCCTTACTTTGGGAAGAGGGCGCTTATCAGGCTTCGTGAATCGGCATCAACAGGGTCGCTGCCGCATGCCTGCTAAAGTGACTTTGCACTTTACTTCTTACAGGTTCGCCCGGGCCTGAACGGTTGGTGATTTACACCGCCGGGTCTGGCGCATAGCCTGCGATGAACAGCGGGAGACATCACATGAACTGGAAGCTTCGGGCGTGCGCCGCGTCACTGATCGCACTTGGAACGGCAGGCATGGCCTTCGCCGACAGCGACCTCAGGACGGCGATCGACAAGGACTATCAGGAAAACCTGGGGCCATTGTTCGAGTATTTCCACCAGCATCCTGAGCTCTCTTTCCTGGAGACCGAAACGTCCAAGCGGCTTGCGTCTGAACTGCGCGCCCTTGGCTATGACGTGACCGAAGGGGTGGGCGGCACCGGCGTGGTGGCCGTCATGAAAAATGGCGATGGCCCGACGGTTCTGATGCGCGCCGACATGGATGGTCTGCCGCTGAAAGAAGACAGTGGTGTGGCCAATCCTTCCACAGTTACCCAGGTCGACATTGACGGCATCGAGAAGCCGGTGATGCACGCGTGCGGGCATGATGTGCACATCACCTCACTGGTCGGCGCCGCCCGTCAGATGGCCGCGCGCAAGGAAGACTGGTCGGGCACGCTTGTATTGGTCGGCCAGCCCGCAGAGGAGCGGATCGGCGGCGCGCGTGCAATGATCCAGGACGGCCTTTATGAGCGGTTCCCGAAGCCGGATTATGCGATTGCCTTCCATGTCGCGGCCGAACTCGAGACCGGAACAATTGAAGTCCCGCTGGAACAGGTGGCGTCGAGTTCCGACAGTGTCGATATCATCGTCCACGGCGTCGGCGCACATGGCGCCTATCCGCATATGGGGATCGACCCGGTTCTGGTGGCATCGCAGATCGTGGTCTCCCTTCAGTCGATCGTCTCGCGGTCGATTGCGCCGCTGGAGCCGGGCGTGATCACTGTCGGAGCCATTCACGGAGGCTTCAAGCACAACATCATCGGCGACAAGGTCGAGATGCAGATCACAGTCCGCTCCGACGATCCGGAAGTGCGTGAAGAATTGCTGGATGGCATCGACCGGGTTGCGCGCGGTGTCGCGATTTCGATGAATGTGCCTGAAGACCTGATGCCGGAAGTCATCCGGTCCGAGACCGAAACCACACCGCCCACGATCAATGATCCGGCGACTGCCCAGCGCCTGCGGGATGCGTTTACGACACGTATTTCAGACAATGTGCTGGTGGATCCGCCGCGCGGCGGCATGGGGGCCGAGGATTTTGCCTATTTCGTCACGCCTGATACCGGCGTGAAGGGGGTCTATTTCAATGTTGGCGGCACGCCGGCCGATGAGCTGGAAAATGCTGCTTCCCACCATTCCCCATTTTTCAGGATCTGGCCTGAGCCGTCGGTGGAACTGGGCACGGAAGCCATGGTCATCGGGGCGATGACCCTGATGCCGGCGAAGGACTGACGTTAAGGATCAGCGCGGCGCGCGCTTGGCGAGAATTCGCTGCAGCGTGCGCCGGTGCATGTTCAGTCGGCGGGCCGTTTCCGAAACATTGTGATTGCACAGCTCATAGACACGTTGGATGTGCTCCCAGCGCACCCGGTCGGCGGACATCGGGTTTTCGGGCGGTGCGGGCTTTTCGTCGGTCGTGGCCGTGAGCGCGCGGATGATGTCTTCCACGTCTGCCGGTTTTGAAAGGTAGTCCACAGCGCCCGCTTTCACGGCAGCAACGGCCGTTGCGATGGCGCCATAGCCGGTCAGGATGACGGCGCGCGCTTCCGGACGGCTTTTCTGCAGCACTTCCACGACATCAAGGCCGCTGCCGTCTTCCAGGCGCAGGTCCAGTACAGCGAAAGCCGGCGGATTCAGGCGGGCAATATCCTTGCCTTCTGCAACATTGGTAACAGCAGAGACGATGAATCCGCGCTGGGCGAGGGCCCGGGCAAGTCGTTGTACGAACGGGCCGTCATCATCCATCACGAGACAGGAGCGGTCTTCGACCCCTTCGAGGCTCTCATGAAGATTGATATTTACCGGCCGTTCCATGCTCAGCTTCCCTCGCTACCTGATTCTTCTATAGGGGTTCCAAATCAATTAATCCAACGCGGATGCTTCAAGAGCTGCACGTGGCCAGAGGGCCTGAACGATGGCGCCCGTCCGGGGAGGCGTGCGGTTTCTTGTGGCGATCCTGCCGCCGGTGCGTTCGATCAGGGTTTTTGCAATAAAGAAGCCAAGTCCCATGTCTCCGCCGCCGAGATGTGCCTCGCTTCGCTCCGAGACGTAAGGCTCTCCCAGCTTCGGCAGGACTTCCTGCGCAAAGCCCGGCCCGTCATCGCTGATCGAGATCATGATCTGGTCTGCCGTCCAGCTCGCTTGGGCCGTGACCTTTGAATCAGCGAAACTGACGGCGTTTTCCACGAAAGCACTGATGGCATGCAGGATTTCGGGGCTGCGGTTCAGGATCGGCGGACGGTCGTCTGCCTCGTCTTCGCCCGGCCGGACGACCACTTCCACGGCAACGCCGAGCCCTTTGAAGGGGGCTGCCGCTTCAGCGACCAGCGCGTCCAGGGTCACGCGGGCGTGGACGATGTCTGTGGCCTCGCGCGCCTCGCGGATCGTGGCGAGAATGGTCCGGCAGCGGTCGGCCTGTTCGGCCAGCAGGGTCAGGTCTTCATATTTCGGATCGTCCGGCGGGGTTTCCGCCATCAGTTCCTTGGCAACGAGGTGAATGGTTGCCAGCGGCGTGCCGAGTTCGTGCGTCGTCATGGCGGACATCGCGCCAATGGCGGAGAGTTTCTGTTCGCGGGCCATGACGATGCTGGCCGCATCGAGCGCCCGGACTAGTTTCGCCTCATCCTGGCTGACGCGTCCGGCCGACACCGCGAAGAAGACCACGCCAACGGCGAGGGCGGCAAACTGGCCGAGATGGAACAGCGGCGGCAATTCCACCAGGGCCCCATTGATCCAGGGCAGGGGAAGGGAAATCAGCGGCATGAAGGCGGCGAGGGTCAGGGCCAGCAGTGCGATCAGCACTGCCCGCATCGGCGACAGGCTGAGCGCAGCCACGGTCACTGGCGCAACCAGCAAAAGCAGGAAGGGGTTCGACAGACCGCCCGTCACGGCCACGAGTGCCGCCAGCTGGACCGTGTCGAAGGCAAGCTGGAGGGAGGCCTCCCAGCCGCGCGTCAGGCGCTGGCTCTGAAAGGCAAATGACAGGAAGACGTTCAGCCAGGCCGACGCGGCGATGATCGCAAGACACGCAGCGAGTGGCAGGTCGAAGCCCAAGACAAAGAACACGAACAGCACAGCGGCTGTCTGTCCGCCCACCGCCAGCCAGCGCAGGGCGATGAATGTGCGCAACCGCGTCCTGCCCAGGGCTGACTGGGCAGACCCCAGCCCTTCCGGGGCGAGGGTGAAGATGGCATCATCGAAGCCGAGCCTGTCGGCGCGGCTCATATCCTGGCGGGACGGATCACTCATTTGTGTCTTATGCGGCAGCGTGACGCCCTCGCCAAGCGGCGGTAGGCCGTCCTAGAGGATGATCATGACCAGACTTCGTTTGACTTCCGCCATGCTGGGTATGCTGCTTGCGGCTGCCTGTGGCCCCGCAAAACCTGCTGAACCTTCTGCCGGCGGCTCAGCTGGCGGCTGCATGTCGCGGGCCTATCCGAATATCGGCGGACCGATCTCGCTGGTGAACCAGGCCGGGGAAGCGGTCACGGAAGAGACCTATAAGGGACACCCGACGCTGATCTATTTCGGTTTCACTTACTGCCCCGATGTCTGCCCGATGACGCTGGTGACCGTGAAGCGGGCATATGACCGCCTGCCGGAAGATGTGACGCCGCCGCAAACATTGCTCATTTCCATCGATCCGGAACGGGATACGCCGGAACAGCTGGCGCAATATGTATCCACCAAAGCGTTCCCGGCCAACCTTCAGGGCCTGACAGGGACGCCGGAAGAGGTCCGGTCGGCGGCCGATGCCTTCCTGGCAGATTATTCGCGGATCGAGCAGCCAGACAGCGCCAGTGAATACTCCATGGATCACACGTCGCTGCTCTACCTGATGGATGAAGACTGGAAGCTGAAAACCTTCTTCACCCATGAGGACACGGACGAAACCATCGCCACCTGTCTGACGGAATTGCTGGAAGAATAAGCCCCCTGGCTGCCAGGCCTAGTGGGCTGTCCAGCCGCCATCGATCGGCAGCAGGGCGCCGTTGATCTGGTCTGCCGCCGGAGAGCAAAGGAAGGCAGCCATTTCGCCGATCTGCTCAACGGTCACGAATTCCTTGGTCGGCTGGGCTTCGAGCAGCACGTCCCTGACCACTTCGTCTTCGGTGATCCCGCGGGCCTTGGCCGTGTCGGCGATCTGCGCGTCGACCAGCGGTGTGTGGACATAGCCGGGGCAGATGGCGTTGCAGCGAACGCCATGGGTCGCCCCTTCGAGCGCCACAGTCTTGGTCAGGCCGGCAATGCCGTGCTTGGCGGCCACATAAGCGGCCTTGTAGGGCGATGCGACCAGTGCATGCGCCGAAGCGGTCTGGATAATCCTGCCCCAGCCCTTTTCCTTCATGCCCGGCATGGCGAGCCGGATCGTGTGGAAGGCCGCTGACAGATTCAGCGCGATGATCAGGTTCCACTTGTCGACCGGGAAATCCTCGATCGGGGAAACATGCTGCATGCCGGCATTGTTTACCAGGATGTCGGCGCCGCCGAACTCGTCCTGGACATAGGTCATCATGTTTTCGATTGCCGCGATGCGGGTGAGATCGGCGCTGGAATAGCCCACAATCACCGAGTGATCCGCAGCAATATTGCGTTTCAGCGAGTCGATCTCACCGGCATCGCCAAATCCGTTGAGCACGATGTTGCACCCTTCCGACGCCAGCCGGACAGCGATGGCTTTGCCAATGCCGCTCGTGGAGCCGGTGATAAGGGCTGTTTTACCTTTCAGCATGATGGTCTCCTTGAGCGGCGGTTACGCCATGCTAGGAATAGGGCCGGGTTCCCGCCGGGTCACCACTTTAATCACACAGGATTATCAGGAATCATGGGCGGAGAAATCGGTGCTTTTGTCGAGGCGTTTCCTCGTTTCCTGATCTGGACGGCCAGTGCTGGTGTCATGCTGGTCATTGCGAGCACGATTTATGTCCTGCTGACGCCCTGGAAGGAGTTTGCTGAGGTCAGGCGTGGGAACACCGCTGCAGGCCTGGCGCTGGGGGGCGCGATCACAGGTCTGGCCCTCCCGATGTCTTCGGCGCTCGCCTCCAGTATCACCCTGATCGATTTTGCCATCTGGGGCGTGGTTGCGCTGTTGTTGCAGCTGATCGTCTACCGGTTGGTTGATCTTTTGCTCGGCGGTCTGCCGAGGCGGATCGAGCAGGATGAAATGGGTGCGGCGGCCGTCCTTGTTGCGGCAAAACTGGCATCGGCCCTCATTCTTGCCGCAGGTTTGTGGGATCCTGCGCTTCAACGATTCTGATTTAGGAGCGCGAAAGCCCCGTGCGGAAGTTCGACTGGCTGCTTTATGTCTCTGTGCTCGGGCTGATCGTCTTCGTCCTGTTTGCGCAGGGCGATCATGCGGATGCGCCCGAAGCGCCGCCGACCGTGCTGGAAGCGGACGGGCCGACCTTGCCGCCGCCGTCACCGCTGGACGAACAGATCCTGATCCAGGTGGATGCCCCCAAGGACGGCATCGGCACGGCCTTTGCCGTGAACCGCAAGGGCCAATGGATCACTGCCCGGCATGTGGTGGATGGGTGCGATTCCGTCGGCCTGCTCGTGGCACCGGGCCAATATGTGCCGGTGGAGTCCGTCACGCTTGATCCGGATTTTGATCTTGCCCTGATTTCGACGGGCCGCAGCCCGAACCCGGTTCAGCTGGACCTCGCTTCACCCCTCCGTATTGGCAGCGAAGGCTATCATGTCGGCTATCCGCAGGGCCGGCCGGGAGAAGTGGCGACCCGGCTGATGTCCCGGTCGAAGCTGATTACGCGCGGGCGGCGCGAGAATTCCGAACCCATCCTCGCCTGGGCAGAATTCGGCCGGACGCGCGGTCTTGACGGCACGCTGGGCGGCATTTCGGGTGGGCCGGTGTTCGATGCAGGCGGGCGCGTGCGCGGCGTGATCGTTGCCGAAAGCCCGCGGCGTGGACGGATCTACACGACCGCACCTTCCTCGGTCGAAGCCTTTCTCACGCGCCTGAATGTCGACCCGGAAGACGGGCCTGCAGAGGCCTTCGACGAGGAGAGCTATGGGCCACGTTCCGACAATGCCCGGCGTCTGTTGCAAGTGGTAAAGGTTGCCTGCAAGGTAACGCCATGAGCGATTTTGCAACCCGTCTGATCGCCGGTGCCCGCCGGCTTGGACCCTTGTGTGTCGGAATCGATCCGCATCCGGGCAAGATCCCTGACCTGTTCGGCGGCGACACGCCGGACGGGCTGGCAGCCTGGGGTGAAGCTGTCGTTGCAGCCGCGGCGGGCCGCGTTGCTGTCGTGAAGCCGCAGGTCGGCCTGTTTGAGCGCCATGGGCCGGACGGCATGCGGGCGCTGCAGCGTGTCTGCCAGGCGTCGAAAGAGGCCGGGCTTCTGGTGATAACCGATGCGAAGCGTGGCGATATCGGTTCCACGGCCAGGGGATATGCGCTCGCTTATCTTTCCCCAACTGCGCCGTTCCCGTCAGATGCGGTGACCGTGAACCCCTATATGGGCCTTGATACGCTGGAACCGTTTCTCGAACAGGCCGAGGCGCACGGGAAGGGCGTTGTCGTCCTGGCCCGAACGTCCAATCCCGGCTCGTCAGACTTCCAGGCACGCGACCTCGAAGGCGCGCCGCTCTATGCGCGTGTGGTCGAAGCGCTCGCACCCGCAATAGAGCGGCTGAAGGGGGCAGATGGCTGGTCCAGCCTGATGCTTGTCGCCGGGGCGACGGGGCCGGATGAAGCGCGCCACCTGCGCCAGCTCGCCCCGGATGCGTTGTTCCTCGTGCCCGGCTATGGCGCGCAAGGCGGCGGTGCGGCCGACGCGCTGGCCGGTTTCAGGCGCACGGGCAACCGGCTTGAAGGCGGTGTGGTGAACGCCTCGCGCTCGGTGACCTTCCCGGAGGGGGCCGATTCCGCGGTAAGCCGGACGGAATGGACTACAATCATTGAAGCAGCCATCGACGAAGCCCAAGCGGACCTGTCGAAGCATGCTGGCAGGACTTCCGCGATTCCAGCCTGATACCCGGCTGGCCTCTATCCTTGGGTCACGCCTCGACAAACCCTCATGAAAGACTAGCATTGCGCTCACGAAAGCGGCGCCAAGACCGCTTGTGCATAATGTCGACGGGAGGAACACCGACATGGCCGCTTTGAGCCGAATTTTTCTGGCAGGATCTGCGCTGGCATTGCTGGCTGCATGTGGTCCGAAGGAAACCGCATCTGCACCCGCACCGGAAGAAAAAGCCTTTGCCGCTGTCGACACCGCAAGGATCGAAACGGCCTCGGCAGGCGCCGAATGGCTGACTTACGGCGGTACATATGATGAGCAGCGCCACTCGTCTCTGGACGCGGTGAACAAGGACAATGTCGATCAGCTGGGTGTCGCCTGGACGTTTGACCTTGCCACCAATCGCGGTGTCGAGGTCACGCCCATCGTCGTCGATGGCGTGATGTTCGTGACGTCCGCCTGGTCGGTCGTTTATGCGCTGGACGCCAAAACGGGCGAAATGCTCTGGGAGCACGATCCGGACGTCGACCGCGCCGTAGGTGTGAATGCCTGCTGCGATGTCGTGAACCGCGGTGTCGCCGTCTATGATGGCAAGGTCTATGTCGGCATCATTGATGGCCGCCTTCAGGCGCTGGACGCCAAGACCGGCGACCTCGTCTGGGAGACGGTGACGGTCGACCAGTCCAAGCCCTACACGATCACCGGCGCGCCGCGCGTCGTGAACGGAAAGGTGCTGATCGGCAATGGCGGCGCCGAGCTTGGTGTGCGCGGTTACCTCTCGGCCTATGACGCCGACACCGGGGACAAGATCTGGCGCTTCTACACGGTGCCAAACCCGCAGAAGCAGCCGGATGGCGAAGTCTCTGATGCGGCCTTCGAACAGATCGGCAATGCGACCTGGGGCGACGACGGTGCATGGGTCACCGACGGCGGTGGCGGCACGGTCTGGGATTCCATCGTTTATGACGAAGTGAACGACCAGATCATCTTCGGTGTCGGCAACGGGTCTCCCTGGAACCGGACGTTCCGCGACCCGTCGGGCGGGGACAATCTGTTCCTGTCATCCATTGTGGCCGTCGATGCGGATACTGGTGCGTACAAGTGGCACTTCCAGACGACGCCGGGCGACAATTGGGACTACACGGCGACGCAGACGATCATCCTGGCGGACCTGCCGCTTGGAGAGGGCGGGGCCCCGCGCCGGGTGGCCATGCAGGCGCCAAAGAACGGCTTCTTCTATGTGATCGACGCAGCCACCGGCGAGTTCATTTCAGGTGATGCGTTCGTGCCTCTCAACTGGGCCACTGGTCTCGATGAAAACGGCCGGCCCATCGAAGTGCCCGAAGCGCGCTATGGCAAAGTGCCGTACAACCAGCTTCCCGGCCCGCTCGGGGCGCACAACTGGCATCCGATGGCTTTCGACCCGGATCTGAACCTCGCCTATATCCCGGCGCAGGAGATTCCGCAGGCCTATGCGGAAGACCCGCTCTTCTTCACCAAGGAGACCAAGTGGAATACGGGCGCCGACTTTTCCGCCGGTGTGCCGGCAGTCGCGACGCCCGAGATAGCTAAGTTCCTGCGGTCTACCCTCAAGGGGCGCCTGATCGCCTGGGACCCGGTGGCGCGTGAACCGCGCTGGACGGTGGAGCACGGCAATGCCTGGAACGGAGGTGTGCTGTCCACGGCCGGCGGACTTGTCTTCCAGGGCAAGCTGAACGGTGACTTCGTAGCCTATGATGCAGCCACAGGTGACAAACTCTGGAGCCGGAACGTCAAGTCAGGCGCCGGGGCAGGTCCCGGGACCTACATGATCGATGGCGAACAGTATGTGACCATCGCGACCGGCTGGGGCAGTGCGTTCGCCCTGTCGGCCGGCTTTGCCTATGACGAAAAGGTGCCGTCCACCGTCGGCAAGATCGTGACGTTCAAACTGGGCGGCACCGGCGAAATTCCGGAAGTGGAGCTGCCGCCTATCGACCGCACACCGAAGGCAGAATCGTTCGGCACCGAAGCGCAGCTTGCCGAAGGCGTCGTCGATTATGCCCGCAACTGCGCCGTGTGCCACGGACCGCTCGCGGTCAGCTCGGGCGTGCTGCCAGATCTTCGCTGGTCTGCCATCTCGGCAAATCCGGAAGCCTGGAACGGCGTGGTTCTGGAAGGGCACCGTTCTGCCAATGGCATGGTGTCATTCGCGGAATATCTCAACGAGGACGATGTCGAGGCGATCCGTGCCTACGTGCTGGCACAGGCTCATGCGGCGACGGCAGCGGAAGGAGATGAAACGGAGTAATCCGTTTCCTTCTGCGAGCGAAACCTGTAGCGCGGCCCGCTGGGCCGCGTTACTATTTTCAGATGCACATTCTGCTGTTCATCCTGAGCATCCTGGTCGCGATCGGCGTCTGGTCCTGGCGGATCCGGATGGCACGGGATGGCCTGCACGAAGCCGGGAAGGCGGCCCGGACAGCCATCAACATGCCCCGGAAGCTGGCATTCCAATACAAGGCGGGAAAGGGCGGGCTCAGCCTGATCGAAGACCCGCGTGAAGCGGCTGCCATCATGATGATGGAAGTGGCGCGCGCCAGAGGCGGCCCGCTGACAGACAACCAGACCGCTGTGATGGACCGTGAAATCATGCACCATTTCGAGTTCAGCCGGGAGGATGCCGACGCCCTGACGGCCCACGCGGCCTGGGTGACGAATTCAGCGCCGCCGCCTGCGGAAACCATGCGCAAGCTGAGCCGGCTGATCCTGACATCTTCCGTGCTCGGCCCAAAGGAAATCGTCGACCTGGATGCGATGCTGGTCGCCGTGTCGGAAGCCGAAGGCCTGCCCACGCGCGACCAGCTGGCCTTGTTGCAGGTCTATCGCGACAGGGCCGGCCTGAAGACCTGAGTTGCGCTGCCCGTGTTCTGCGCCTAGGGCAGTTTCATGACTGCGACGTCCCTGCCTTCTGCCTACCGGGCCAAGGTGCTCAACGAGACCTGGACCAATTTCTCCGTCCTGCGCCATGGCGCTTTTGATGGTGTGCTGGTCACTTCCAAGAATTCGGGCACGCATTGGCTGAAATACATGCTGGCGGTCGCTCTGGCGGAAACCTACGGGATCGAGCCACCGGAATATTTCTCGGAAAATGCGGTCCGGCCGTACATCGGCTGGCCGAAGGATGCGCCAGTCTTCCCGCAGCTGCCGCGTCTCGCTTTCAGCCATACGATTCCGCACCGGCTCGCGGACTGGGGATGGGCGCGCGGTCTTGCCAAGCTACCCCCATATGTTCTGGCGGTCCGGCACCCGATGTCGATTCTCGCCAGCCATCACGCGAAATGGGAATACGATATCAAGGTCGACTGGCTCACCTATCTGGAAGGCGACCCTGCCGGATCGAAATACCGGTGCGATCTCTACTGGCTCGCCCGCTTCTGGAACCGCTGGGGCGAGGTTCTTGCGCGTCACGGCGAGTCCATTCTCGTCGTTCATTATGAGGACACGCTGAAGGATCCGCGCAAAGTGCTGGAAGCGGTCGACCGGCATTGGGGGCTGAAGCTCAGCCCGGCGTCCATCGATGCGGCGCTGAAAGCGGGCACCAAGGACGCCATGGCTGAAAAAGTCGATCCGGATGCAGAGCCCAACGTGCTGCAAAATCGGAAGACGAGCCTGTCTGACCTGTTCTCAGGCGAAGCGCTTGAAGTTTACCAGCGCAAGATCGGTGAATTGTTCCGGCACGATCTCGGCTACGACCTGCTCAGTCTTCCGTCTTGAGATAACCGCTGGACCGTCCGTCCGGCCCGTATCTGACCCACCATGGCTCTGCCTTGGCCTGTTCTTCCAGTTTCAGGAAGTCCGGGTCTGACAGGACGGCTGCGGAATAGTCCGCCGCTGCGCCGCTAAGCGGCAGGCCATAGGTCCGGAAGCGGGTGACGACGGGAAGGTAGAAGGCGTCGGCCGCGCTCCATTTTCCGAACAGGAATGGGCCGTTTCGCCCAAACTCGGCCCGCAGGCCGCTCCACAATTCCTGGATACGGTCGACGTCTGCGGCCAGCTTTTCAGTCATTTCCGGCGGTAACGCGCGGCCCCGGATGTCCATGGGGCATTTGCTGCGCAGTTCCGGGAAACCGGCATGCATTTCGCTGGCGGCGGCCCGAGCCACGGCCCGGGCGACAGGGTCTGCCGGCCAGACCTCTCCCGGCGGAGCCCATTCCGCAATCCACTCGGTAATGGCGAGGCTTTCCCAGATGGTCTGGTCATCCCAGATCAGCAGCGGCACTTTTGCGGTCGGGCTGATTTCCTTCAGGCGGGCGGTGGTTTCCGGAAAATCCAGCGGGACGATCACTTCTTCCACCGGCAGGCCCACTTTGCGGGCCGCAATCAGCGGCCGGATCGACCAGCTGGAATAGTTGAGGTTCCCAAGAACGAGACGCCTCATTCGGGTTTGCCCTCGCCGATGGCCCAGCGGGTTTCATGGATGTGCACATGTCCGAAGACGCCTTCGGTCACATAAGGATCCTGCGCGTGGATCGCCTTTGCGGCCGCAAGATCGTCGGCTTCAATCAGGAAAACGGAGCCAACCATATTGCCGCTTTCATCGAGAAGCGGGCCTGCCATGCGGACACAAGGACCAAGATTGGCCGCCCAGGCCAGGTGAGCCGGCCGGGCTTTGGCGCGCGCTTCGGCGCCTCCGTCGGTCTTGTCCAGGCAGTGCAGGCAGAACAGGGGCATTTGGCATCTCCATCTGATTTGCCCGGCAGGCTATCGCACAGTCCGCCTCACCTGCCTATGGGTCCCGCGACAGATTCCCTGCTGCCTGAATGAATCATTGATCCTTCAGCATTTCCCGGTATGGTCCGGCTCCATGAACGACACCACAGATACCCGCCAGCAAATCCTGGATGCTGCCATGGAGCGCATCCTGCACTATGGTTATGCCAAGACGACGATGTCCGAGATTGCCAAGGATTGTGGCATGTCTGCAGGCAACATCTATCGCTTCTTCGCGTCCAAGCTGGATATCGCCGAGGCCATGGCCCGCAAATTCAGTGCGGAGATGTACCAGGCTTATGCCTCCATCGCACGTGAGAAGCGGCCTGCGCCGGAGCGGCTGCGTGAGTTCTTCGACTACGGTATGGTCAGCACCTATCAGGCCATCGAGGCCAAGGCCAAGATTCTTGAAGTGGCAGAAGTCCTGGGAGATGAGCGGCCGCTCTACATGAATGAGCAGATGGCGCAGGAACGTGTCTATCTGGTCCAGATCCTTGAAGATGGCATCCGCGACGGCGTGTTCCGCCCGCTGGAACGCCTCGATGAAACGGCGGAGTTCATGCAGGCAGCGCTGATGAAGTTCCGGTTTCCGCAGCTGTTCTCCCACCTCACCCTGCCAAAACTCAAGCGCGAGCTGACAGGGGTAATGGACCTGATTCTGGCCGGCCTTTCGACGGACGCGAAGGTCCCATGACGGTAGCAAAGACTGAACTCTGAATAATTTTAAAATCGTTCATTGATTTTTGTTCACAGCTTCTCTATATGAAGCTCGTGGACGGCACTGATGGCCGTTCCCGCATAAGGAACAGAGACAATGACCCTTTCAAAAACGGAATCCCGCCAGTCGTTTGTTGCCCTGATGGCGGCCCTGCCATTCACGATCGGCCTGCTCGCCACCATGGTGACATTCGCTGAATTCGTGGTCTGAGGCCTTGCGTCCCGACAGACAGACCAATCAGGCCTTGGCGCCCCGGCGCCCCGTCGTATAGGCCGGATCGGACTTCGCCGCCGCTTCATCCAGCGGCCAGCGCGGTCTCGCCCCGGCGCCAAGGTCACCTTCCGGATGCTCGAGGCCACCGGCCAGCCGCTCGGCCCCGGCCAGCGCAATCATCGCAGCATTGTCCGTACAGTGGCGCATCGGCGGCGCAATCAGGACCGCGCCGCTCTCTTTCGCCGCTGTCTCCAGGCCCGCCCGGATCGCCTGATTTGAGGCAACGCCGCCGGCAACGACAAAGCGCTTCCCCGTGCCGTTTGCCGGATTGAACGCTTCCAGCGCCCGCCGCGCTTTTTCCGACAACACATCGACAATGGCCGCCTGGAAGCTGGCGCAGATGTCGGCGATGCGGGGGCCGGTGAGGTCCTCAGCCTCCGCAGCGCGGGCGACAGCCGTTTTCAGGCCAGCAAAGCTCATGTCGAGCCCGGGCCTGTTCAGAAGCGGCCGGGGGAAATCGATTGCGGTCGGATTGCCATTGGCACCGATACGTTCCACGGCTGGGCCGCCCGGAAACCCCAGTCCCAGCAATTTGGCCGTCTTGTCGAAGGCTTCGCCGGCGGCGTCATCAATGGTCGATCCGAGCCGGCGATAATCTCCCAGACCCCGTACTTCCAGAAACTGGCAGTGGCCGCCGGACACCAGCAGCAAAAGGTAGGGGAAGGGGCAATCATGGGTGAGTCTCGGGCTGAGCGCATGACCCTCCAGATGATTGACGGCCAGGAACGGCTTGCCTGCTGCCTGTGCGATGGCCTTGCCCGTCATCATGCCGACAAGGACGCCGCCGATCAGGCCCGGCCCGGACGTAGCGGCGATGGCATCAAGGTCCGCATAGGAAATGCCGGCCTCTTGAATCGCAGCAGCAATGGTCTGGTCGGCCAGTTCCGCGTGCGCGCGGGCAGCAATCTCCGGTACGACGCCCAGATAGGGGGCGTGTTCTTCCAGCTGAGTATGGACTTTCTCCGACAGGATCTCGACCGTGCCTTCGGGCGCAAGGCGGATCACTGCGGCAGCGGTCTCGTCGCAGCTGGTTTCGATGCCGAGCAGGGTAAGGGGGCGTGTCATGCCGGGCATATAGCGCCGGAATCCGGACGGCCCAAGCCGCGATAGCGGCAGGGAAGGGCGCTTTTCTGTACGGGGTCTGTAAGAAACCGGTCCGGGCTGGCACTAAACAGGTATGACACAACACGCAGATCAGGATGCGCTTTACCAGCAGGCGGCCAGTCAATTCGGGCCGGCCCTGCAGCGTCTCGCCCGTGCCAGCGAGGCCGATCCCGAGAGGCGCCGCGACCTTCTGCAGGACATGCATGTCGCGCTTTGGAAAAGTTTCGGCCTGTTCGACGGGCGCTGCCAGTTGAGCACCTGGGTCTACCGGGTCGCGCACAATACCGCCGCCCGCCATGTCGACCGGGAGCGTCGCCACAACACCGGCCAGATCGCGCTCGACGAGATTTCCGACGTGCCGGATGGCCGGAATATCGCGGCGGCGTTTGAAAAGGGCGATGCGATGGAGCGGCTGAATGCCTGGATCCGCCGCCTGAAGATACCGGACCGCCAGATCCTGACGCTCTATCTGGAAGACCTGCCGGCCACGGAGATCGCCGAGATTACCGGCCTGTCTTCCGGCGCAGTGGCAACTCGCATTTCCCGCCTCAAGGCACAGCTCACCAAAGATTTCGAGGAGCCGAAACATGCCTGATCGTGATCCCCTCCAGACCCTATGGACCCAACAGACACAGGAGACTTTTTCAATGTCACTCGCGGATATTCATGCCCATTCCCGCCGTTTCCAGTCACGTATCCGTACGCGGAATCTGACGGAATATGCCGCCGCGGCGCTGGTTATCGCGGTGTTTGGCTGGATGGCGTTTCTGATCCCTGATCTCGTCGTGAAAGCCGGGTGCATCCTGACGGCCCTTGGTGCCGCCTATGTGGCCTACGCCCTTCATGCGAAGGCCGGTACGTCCGGCGGTCAGCCGGAGGGGGCCGAACCGCTCCTGGATTTCCACCGGGCTGAACTGCTGCGCCAGCGGCAGGCGCTGGCAACCGTGCCGCGGTGGTATCTTGCGCCGTTCGTGCCGGGGATGCTGCTCTTTGTCGGTGGCGTGTCCTTCGCCTCTGATAGCGGCTTGCCCCTGCTGGCGCGCTTCATTCAGTTCGGAGCATCGCTCGCGATCATCGGTGCAGTGTTTGCCGGCGTTGCCTGGCTGAATGCGCGCGCCGTCAAACAGCTGGATGCCCGGATCGCAGCGCTTGATGAGGACCGCGACCTGAGCTGACCGCTTATCGGGCATTTCCCCGGCCTGGCGCAGGCGCCCCCTTTTACCGGGCCGGGAACCCGATAAAACTGCCCAGCGGATTACCCGGCGGGCAGAGATTTGGAAGAGGGCGCAGATGGACATTGATCGCAGAGCATTCCTGGGCAGTGCCGCGCTGGCGACCAGTTTCCTGGCGGCCTGCCAGAAGCAGACCGAGTCTGTGCCCCAGGATGCCAAAGGCGCCGCCGCAACGGTGTCTGACGATCAGGTCACCGGTCTGCTGCGCGACTATATCGAGCAGCACCGCGTGACATGGGGCCTGCCGGGAATGACCGTCGCCCTCGTCACGCGCGACGGATATGAAGCGGTGCTGACAGCCGGCTTCGCGGATGTTGAAAAGACTATCCCTGTCCGTCCCGATCATCTCTTCCAGATCGGATCGATCTCCAAAATGTTCACAGCGCTCGCGGCCTGGTCGCTGATCGACGAGGGCCGTCTGTCTCCGGATGTGAAACTTCTGGACGCCCTGAAAGGGCTGAAGGTGCGGGGTGGGGAAGCGATCCGTCTGCAGCACCTGCTGAACCATACATCCGGCCTGCCGGGCGACTCGGCGCTCTTTCCCGAAGGTGGCCTCTGGTGCGGCTTTGAGCCGGGGGCGGACTGGTCCTATTCAAATTGCGGCTACCAGCTCGCGGGGAATATGATTGCAGCTGCCGATGGCCGCCTGCTGCCGGATGTTATCCGTGACCGCGTTCTCCGCCGGATCGGCATGGATCAGAGCGTGTCAGCCCTGCATGTGGAAGACCGTCCGCGCTACGCTCAGGGTTATGAACCTTCGCTGACCGACCGGCTGAACCCGGTTCCTGCGGAGATGACGCCAACGCCGTGGGTCGACAGCGACAATGCCGCCGGCTGCGTCGCGGCCACGCCCGGTGACATGATCAGGTTTCTCCGCTTCCTGATGAATGTCGCCGAGGGCAAGGGTGCGCCAGTATTCTCGGACGAGACAGCAAAGCGCTTCCTTGCCGACCCGGTCGATGGCTGGGGAGAGGGGGCGAAGTACGGGAACGGTGTCGCCCATGTCGAAATTGGCGGACGGCCCTACCTGCACCATACCGGCGGCATGGTCTCTTTTTGCTCGTCACTTCATGTGGACATTGAGGCGGGTGTGGCTGCGTTCGCGTCGTCCAATGTCCATTACGCGCTGAACTACCGTCCCAGCAAAATTACCATTCATGCCTGCGACCTGATGCGCGCCATGCAGGAAGGAACGCCCGCGCCAGACCCGGCCCCGCCCCATGAGCCGCTGGCCTCTCTGGAAATGTTCACCGGACAGTTCACTTCCGCAGCGGGTGACCGGTTTGAGGTGGTGGTGTCCGGTGGGAATCTGCGTCTTCGAAAGAATGGGCGGGACAGCGCGCTTTACCCTGTTACCAGCGGTTTGTTCGCCACGGATGATCCGGAGCATGCGCTGACCGGCGTGGTGATCGAAGCCGAGAACGGCCAGGCACTCAGGGCCTGGTGCGGTGACGTCGAATACCTGATCGATCCGTCTGCGGGGTACAAGCCGCCACCGGCAGAGCCCCTGCGCGTCCTCGCCGGACGCTATGACAATGACGACCGCTGGGCTGGACCGCTCTATGTGTACGTCCGCGACGGCAAAGTGTTTCTCGGCAATATCGTGGAACTCGTCCCCGCAGACGGCGGCGGCTGGCGCACAACAGATTCTTCCTCACCGGAGCGCATTCACTTCGACGGTGTGATCAATGGCGTCCCGCAGAGACTGCTCTTCTCCGGCATCCCCTACACCCGGCGGTTCAGCTAGGCGGTGGCGCGGGTCAGCCAGCAGGCGGAGGTGAACTGAATATCCGGACCGGATTTGTATTCGTTGAAGCCCCCACGGATGGCTGACATGACCCGTTCGCGCAGGGCGTCGTCCGATTGTGCGAGTATGTGACCGACCGGACCCATCAGGCTGAGATAGGTGTCGAGCGCCGAAGCCGGGAATGTGCAAATCATATCGACAGGCTCGCTGGAGACACCGGTCCAGCCTGAGGCGTCGAGAATTCCGTGGACGTGATTCTGGTCGGCGAAAGCAAACTGGCCAGGTCCCCCGTCGCGCTTTGGCAGATCGGGCAGGAGCGGGGCGGCTGCGCGCTCGGCGACGGTCATGAAGGGGTTTTCCGCAATGGACCGCCAGGAAATCATGGCGAGGGTGGCGCCCGGCTTTGCCGCGCGGCGAAGGTTTGCGAAGGCGTTCACAGGATCGGAGAAGAACATCACGCCGAAGCGGGAGACGATCAGGTCGAAGCTCGCGGCGGGAAAATCATGCGTTTGCGCGTCGCCTGCGAGAAAACGGGCTGGGGAGCTTTCCTGCTCCGCGAGTTTTTCCGCGTGTTCAATCATCGGGGCGGACAGGTCGAGACCGAACGCGGAGCCTTCCGGGGCGATGCGTTCGGCAATAGCGCGGGTGGTGGCGCCTGTGCCGCAGCCGACATCCAATACGGAGCGGGCGCCAGCGTCCGCTGCCATATCCGCCAGCAGCGTCTCGAAGCCGCGAAAGGCCTCATCGAGTAATGCCTGCGCTGTGATCCAGCTCCGTGCGCCGGGGCCGTTCCAAAGCTCGGCCATTTCGGGGTTTGCCGTGTTCGAATCGCTCATCTTCGTTCCCTCGTCTTGCTCTATCTATCAGGTTGGCGCAGATTGCCACTTAAAGCCGACTTGAGGTCAAGCATGAAGGATCCGGATATTTCAGAGGTCGCGAAACAGTCCGGCGTGCCGGCTTCGACGCTTCGATATTATGAAGAAAAGGGGTTGATCGCCTCAAACGGGCGGCGCGGCCTGAAGCGTACCTTCGATCCGGACGTGTTCGAGAAGTTGGGCCTCATCGCGCTCGGCCGGGCGTCCGGCTTCACGCTGGACGAAATCGCCGCGATGATGTCACCGGACGGGCCGCGCATCGACCGCATGCGGCTGATCGAGAAGGCCGACGAACTGGATGAGAAGATCCGCCAGATGACCGTCATGCGTGATGGCCTGAGGCATGCCTCTGCCTGCCGAGCGCCCAGCCATATGGAATGCCCGAGCTTCCGCCGGATCCTGAGGGCAGCCACTACGGGGCGGATTGTCCCTCCGGGGAATGCGATGTTGGCTAAGTAGGGATCAGTCCCCATCCATCCGCAGGGCGGCCACGAAGGCTTCCTGGGGGATTTCCACCTTGCCGAACTGGCGCATGCGCTTTTTGCCCGCTGCCTGCTTGTCGAGCAGCTTGCGCTTTCGGCTGGCGTCGCCGCCATAGCATTTTGCCGTCACGTCTTTTCTCAGGGCGCTGAGGGTTTCGCGTGCGATTACCTTGCCGCCGATGGCGGCCTGGATCGGGATCTTGAACATCTGGCGCGGGATCAGGTCTTTCAACCGTTCGCACATCTGGCGGCCGCGGCTCTCGGCGCGGTCGCGGTGCACCAGCATGGCGAGCGCATCGACAGGCTCATCGTTCACGAGGATCTGCAGCTTCACGAGGTTCTCGGCGCGGTGGCCGATGATCTCGTAGTCGAAGCTGGCATAGCCGCGGCTGATGGATTTCAGGCGGTCATAGAAGTCGAACACGACTTCGTTCAGCGGCAATTCGTATTTAACGAGGGCCCGGCCGCCGACATAGGAGAGTTCGGTCTGGATGCCGCGGCGGTCCTGACAGAGTTTCAGGATGGCGCCCAGATATTCGTCCGGTGTGTAGATCGTCGCATTGATCCAGGGCTCGCGGATTTCCTTGATCTTGGTCACTTCCGGCATGTCTGCCGGATTGTGCAGCTCAATCTCGGTGCCGTCTGTCATGGTCATTTCATAGACAACGGACGGGGCAGTCGCGATCAGGTCGAGATCGAATTCGCGGCTGAGGCGTTCCTGGATGATTTCGAGGTGCAGGAGACCGAGGAAGCCACAGCGGAAGCCCATGCCGAGGGCGGCGGAGGTTTCCATCTCCCAGGTGAAGCTCGCATCGTTGAGACGCAGCTTGCCCATTGCGGCGCGCAGATCGTCGAAGTCGCCGGCGTCCATCGGGAACAGGCCGCAGAACACGACGGGCTGGACATCCTTATAGCCGGGCAGGGCTTTGTCCGCCGGGCGGCGTTCTTCGGTGATCGTGTCACCGACGGCGGTGTCGCCGACTTCCTTGATCGAGGCGACGAAGTAGCCGACCTCGCCTGGGCCGAGGGCCTCGACTTCGGTGAGTTTCGGATTGAACGTGCCGACCTTGTCGATCTCGTAGGTGCCACCGGTCCGCATCATGCGGATACGCTGCTTGGCTTTCAGTACGCCGTCATGGATGCGCACGATCACGACCACGCCGAGATAGGGGTCGTAATAGGCATCGACTAGCGCGGCCTTGAGCGGCGCGTCCGGATCGCCGGACTCCGGCGGCGGCAGGCGGGTGACGATCGCTTCGAGAACATCGGTAATGCCGATACCCGTCTTGGCGGAGGTTTCGATCGCATCAGACGCGTCGAGGCCGATAATGTCTTCGATCTGGTCCTTCACGCGCTCAACGTCGGCGGCCGGCAGGTCCACCTTGTTGAGCACGGGCACGATTTCGAGGTCCTGGTCGATGGCCTGGTAAACGTTCGCAAGCGTCTGCGCTTCCACGCCCTGTGAGGCATCGACCACCAGCAGCGCGCCTTCACAGGCGGCGAGGCAGCGGGAGACTTCATAAGAGAAGTCAACGTGTCCCGGCGTGTCCATCAGGTTCAGAACGTATTCTTCGCCGTCATTCGCCTTGTAGGTCAGGCGCACCGTCTGGGCCTTGATGGTGATGCCGCGCTCTTTTTCGATGTCCATCGAGTCGAGCACCTGCTCCCGCATCTCACGGTCGGTCAGGCCGCCGCAGGTCTGAATCAGGCGGTCCGCCAGCGTCGACTTGCCGTGGTCGATATGGGCGATGATGGAAAAATTCCGGATTTTGTCGCGAGGTGTCATTCGCGCGATATAGCCGTGCCTGTGCGGGGCGGAAAGAGGTCTTTGACTTATGCTTGCCCCTACAGGTAGAAATCCTGTTCCCTGTTGCAGTCAGCGCGGGTCTTGGAGTGGCTTTCATGGATGTTGTCGCACTCGTTCTGGTGCTGAAAGTCCTTGGTGGACTCTATCTGGCCGATTTTGTGTCCGGCGCAATCCACTGGCTGGAAGACCGGTATGGAAATCCGAAATGGCCCTTGCTCGGCCACACGATCCGGGAGAACCAGAGGCACCATGTTACCCCGCGCAGTTTTCTGAATGGAACGCTGTGGACCAGGAACCGGGAAGTGATCGTGATTGATTGCATCTTCCTGATCGCATTCTGGGCCTTCGATGTCCTAAATGTCTTCACCGTGTCCGCAATCCTTTTCGGACTGGTCTCGAATGAGGTTCATTTACGCGCCCATCGCAGCTCTCTGGAAAACGGGCGGCTCTACACGCTGGCGCAGAAGACCGGCCTCATCCAGTCAAATGTGCACCACGCCAACCATCACGGGCGGCGCAAGGACACGCATTTCTGTGTTTTGACCAATCACATCAATCCGATTCTTGAACGGGTGCACTTCTTTCAGGCTCTGGAAGCCGGAATTGCCTCCCTGACCGGCCTGCGCCCTCGTCCCGATCCCTCGGTTGATCCTAAATACCTTTAGGCCTCCTGCAGGGCGACAACCTCGTTCGAAGGCGCGATTAGGGACTGATTACACCATGACTATAGCGGACTACCTACGTGCCTCACCGGGTTTCCGCTGACCTGCAGCGGGTGTAAGGGGAACTATGGCCGACACACAGCACCCCGCACCGGCAAAGACCGGCATCACCGAGGAAGGCTATCTGACCGATAGCTGGTATCTCGCCGCGCCCTCGGCCGAGCTGAAGGCAGGCAAGCAGCACCGCATCATGGTCCTCGGCGAGCCGGTCGTGGTGGGCCGCACCCCGGCGGGTGAGCCGTTCGCGCTGCGAGATATCTGCCCGCACCGGCTTGTGCCGCTGTCAGCGGGCCAGCAGCTGGAGACCGATGGCGAATGGGCGCTGCAATGCCCCTATCATGGCTGGCGGTTCGGGGCAGGGGACGGCGTCTGCAAGATGATGCCGAGCCTGACCGAAGACAGCCCCTACGATCCATCGAAAGTGAAAGTGCGCCGCTATCCGGTGCATGAGGCGAACGGGGCGGTGTATCTCTACGTGTCCCACAATCCGCGGTCCGAGGACGCGCCGGCCGTGCCGCCGCCGGATTTCGGGCCGCTGCCGGCGAAACCGAAATTCATCATCCATGACGTGTTCAACGCGCATATGGATGACGCCGTCGTCGGCCTGATGGACCCGGCCCATGTGCCCTTCGTGCATAATCAGTGGTGGTGGCGTCCGCCGTCTGCCGGCCTGAAGCTGAAAGAGAAGCCCTTCGTGCCGACCGAGCGTGGCTGGGCCATCGACCGGCACGCGCCGTCTTCGAACTCGAAACTCTACCGCTGGATTTTCGGCGGCGATGTGCAGACCGAGATCCGCTTCCAGCTGCCGGGTTATCGCTGGGAGATTGTCTCCAACGATACCGCGCGCCTGCTGACGCTGACCTGCCTGACGCCGGAAGCCCCGAAGAAGACGCGCATCACCCAATTCACCTGGTGGACGGGCGCGCCGCTCCTGAACCTCGCCATTCCGATTGCGAAACCTGCGGGCCGCAAATTCCTCGACCAGGACGGCACCATGGTGAACCTCCAGAACGAAGGCATGGCGCATCAGAAGGCGATGCTCTGGATCGACGACATCGACGTGCAGGCCAAATGGTACCAGCGCCTGAAGCGCGAATGGACAGAAGCGCGCACCGAAGCGCGCGACTTCAAAAACCCGATCGAACCGCGCACACTCCGCTGGATGAGCTGAGGCGCCCTTCGGGGGCAGGGGGACAAAATTGAAAATCCTTGTCCTTGGCGGTTACGGCCTGATCGGCCTCTCGATCACCAAAGCGCTGATCGCTGCCGGGCATGAGGTGACCGGGCTTGGCCGGTCGGTTCGCAAGGGCGAAGCCGCGGCGCCGGGTGTGACCTGGATCGGGCGGGACCTGTCCTATATGACAGAGGCAGAAGACTGGACCCATGTCCTGACGGGCATCGACGTGGTCGTGAATGCGGCAGGCGTGCTGCAGGACGGTATGAACGACCGGGTCATGGCCGTACAGCGCGATGCGGTGCGGGCCCTGGCCACCGCCTGCAAACCGGCCGGTGTCCGTCAGATCATCCAGATTTCCGCGCCGGGCGTCTCAGAAAGTTCGGATACTGTGTTTTACCGCTCCAAGGCCGAAGGCGATGCCGCCGTAAAGGCAGCCGGTATCGACTGGGTCATTTTCCGCCCCGGTCTTGTCCTGTCGCCTCAGGCCTATGGCGGCACAAGCCTGCTGCGCCAGCTGGCCGCCGTGCCACTGGTCCAGCCCGTCATGCTGGCAGATGCGGACATCCGCACCGTACATGTGGACGATGTTGCCGCCGCTGTCGTGCGCGCGGTGGAAGAGCGTCTCACCGGCACCGATGCAGATCTCCTGTCGTCCGAGCCCACACGCCTTGAAGACTTGATCCTCGCGATCCGGGCCTGGCTGGGCTTCGCGCCGCCGAAAGCCGTGATCCGTGCACCGCTGTTTCTCGGGGCGCTCACTGCACGGCTGGGGGACCTTGCCGGCTGGCTCGGCTGGCGCCCGGCTTTACGGACAACCTCCCTGAAAGTGCTGGGGAAGGGGGTCACCGGACATGCGCAGCAATGGCCGGTGCGCAATCTCCCTGACTCGTTGTCGGCCTTGCCCTCCACAGTGCAGGAGCGGACCTATGCGCGCACAGCGCTGCTCTATCCGTTCCTGCTGATCATCCTGTCCGTATTCTGGATCGTGTCGGGTCTTGTCGGCTGGGTTCAGCAGATACCAGCCATGGCGGTTTTCGGGCCGGACTTTCCGGCGCCGCTGGCGAAAGGCTTTGTCCTCGGCGGCGCGGCGGTGGATGTCGCCATCGGCGTCGCGCTTCTCACCCGTCCGCTGACCCGCCTCGCGGCGCTGACGGCCGTGCTCATCAGCCTTGCCTATCTGGCGGGCAGTGCGATCCTGGCGCCGCATCTCTGGGCCGATCCGCTCGGGCCGATGGTGAAAGTGTTTCCGGCCATCGCCCTGTCGCTGACCGTCTGGACCCTGACGGAGGCGCGTTGATGGAGTGGATGCATTTCCTGCGCTGGGCGCACATTATCGGGGCGACCGTCCTGCTCGGCACCGGGGCAGGCATCGCCTTCTTCATGGTAATGGCCCATCGCACGCGCGATGCGCGGCTGATCGCGCATACGGCCTCCATCGTGGTGATCGCAGACTGGCTGTTCACAGCGACGGCGGTCGTTGCCCAGCCCATCACCGGCTCGCTGCTCGCCATGGAGATGGGGTGGCCGCTCACGCAGGGCTGGATCGTCGCATCGCTGGCGCTCTACGTCTTCACCGGTCTCTTCTGGCTGCCGGTCGTCTGGATACAGCACAAATTGCGCGATGTCGCCCGCGAAGCGGCAGAGACGGGCGCGCCCCTGCCGGAGCGCTATTTCCGCCTCTATCGCATCTGGTTCGCCTGCGGGTTCCCGGCCTTCTTCGCCGTGCTGGCGATCCTCTGGCTGATGGTCGCCCGACCGGTCTTCTAGCGCCTAATCAGCACCAACCGTCAGGAACACTTCGGACGCCGCCACGGTGAGGGCCGAAACGTCTGCATCCAGCGGTTCCGGGCGGGCCGCCGTCGGATAGGCTTCGCCAAGCAGGGTGAGCGCGCCGCGAATGGCCTCGGCCGCATCCGGATTCTCTGCGGTGATCGCTTCTTCTTCGGATCCGAACTGATCCTTCGCGGCGGTGTAGAAGCCGTAGCCGTCGAGGTAAGGCTCGTAGAAGTCCGACTCGGTGGAGAGACGGTACATCTTGGTCGAGCGGTCGATCATGTCGGCCACCACGCCGGTGGTGATCGCCGCCGGGCTGGAGCCGTCGTCGGGCGCCTTTTTGGATGCCGCGCGCAGGGTCGCCACGATTTTCGCGGTGCGTGCATCGATCTCTTCGACACTCTCGCCAGCGAACACGGCGGCGGAAGCCTCCAGGAACTGGTCTGTAAAGTCCGCCACGCCGCGCGCTTCGAACACGGGCTCCATGTCGAACAGGACTTCGGACACCGGGTGCGCGAACATTTCGCCAGCGGCCTCTGTCTCACCGTCGCGATAGGCATCGCGGGCAGCCAGAACATGGGCCTCCGCGACGGCGAGCGCGATATTGTAGACGACCGGATCGGTCAGCGCGGCTTCGATGGCGACACCGCCTTCGCCCTCACCGGAGGCCGCGGCCGGGGCGTTCACCGCTTCCAGCTTTGCTTCGACGTCTGCCTCAGAGGGGGCCGCATCCGGGACGGCCGTGTCGGCGGCAGGTTGTTCAGTGGGCGCGGCGTCCTTGGCGGCGGGCTCGCCACATCCGGCAAGCGCCGTCGTCGTCATGAGGGCGGCGCCGAGGCCGAGATGCGTCCAGCGTTTCTTCTTGATATCCATAGCCTTGCGGGGCTCCTTCCGGTCGGGGAAACAAGTCTGCGCCTGTCCTGCCCGAAATGAGAAGCATTCGCAACTGATATTCCGCTGCGTCTGCAGTCTTTCCGGGGGCAGGGGTGTGAACAAATCGGGAAAATGCAAGGTGTCATTAACCGGCACGCCTGATAGGTTGGAGGGATGAACACCACGATTCGAATCCTTGGTATCGACCCCGGCCTGCGCCATACCGGCTGGGGCGTGATCGAGCTGTCCGGCATGCGGCTGACCCATATCGCCCATGGCGTGATCTCGGTGGACCCCAAGCAGGACATGGCCGAGCGCCTTGGCGGCATCTTCGAAGCTGTGGGCGAGCTGGCCCGCTATCACCAGCCGACTGCTGCTGGGGTAGAGGAGACGCTGGTGAACGCGAACCCGCGTTCGGCGCTGAAGCTCGGCCAGGCGCGCGGCGCGGCCATGGCGGCGCTCGCCATGGGCGGCGTTCCAGTGGCGGAGTTTGCGCCCCGCAAGATCAAGCTGGCTGTCGTCGGTACCGGCACGGCAGACAAGGAGCAGGTCATGTTCATGGTCAAGCGCCTGCTCCCCAAGGCGGCGGACCTGAAATCGGACTCTGCCGATGCGCTGGCCTGCGCCATCTGTGCCGCGCACCATCTGCCGGCTGATATGAAGCGGGGGGCGGCATGATTATCGGACGTCTTGTCGGCGAGGTCGCGGGCCTCGGCACGGATCATCTGCTCGTGGACGTCAATGGCGTCGGCTATGTCTGCATGGCGGGCACGCGGCTGCTCTCGCGCACGCATGCGGGGGAGAAGATTACTGTCCATGTCGAAACGCGAGTGACGGAGAATTCCATCACGCTGTTTGGCTTCGGTACGGATGAAGAGCGCGCCTGGTTTGTCCGCCTGCAGGATGTGCATGGCGTGGCCGGGAAGGCGGCGATGGCGATCCTCGACGCGATCACGCCGGCAGAGCTTATGGACGCGATCGCGCTGGGCGATGCCAAAGTTCTGGAGCGCGCCAAAGGCGTCGGCAAGAAACTGGCCGAGCGGATTGTGCATGACCTGTCCGGCAAGCCGCCGCCGCTTGGCCGGTTCGGCAAGTTCGAAGCCGCCAGCGCCGCCGGCATGGCGAACGCGCCTGTGGCCGCTGCAACGGGTGCCCGTGGCGAGGCGATCTCCGCGCTGGTCAATCTCGGCTATACCCAATCCGATGCCGCCCGCGCTGTTGCGGGTGTCGCGAAGGATTCCGGTGACGATGTCG